>AP017605.1:4284865-4614820 GCA_002356515.1 Mesorhizobium loti
CGGCCTTGCGAGCGGCGATTTCAGAGGATCGCGCGGCTGGCCTCAAGCCAGCTTGCGTCATCGGCAATGCCGGCACGGTCAACACCGGCGCGATCGACGATCTGCGTGCACTGGCCAAACTCGCGCATGAAGAAGACATGTGGTTCCATGTCGATGGCTGCATCGGCGCGCTGATTGCGATCGCGCCGGACAATGCGCATCGCGTTGCCGGCATCGAATGGGCGGATTCGGTCGCGCTCGATCCGCACAAATGGCTGCATGCGCCGTTCGAGGTCGGCTGCGCCCTCGTCAGGGATGCCGTCGCGCATCGCCGAACCTTCGCGGTCACCCCCGAATATCTGGAATCGACGCCGCGCGGCCTGGCCTCCGGCGAGTGGCTGCATGATTACGGCCTGCAGACCTCGCGCGGCTTTCGCGCGCTCAAAGTGTGGATGGCGCTGAAGGAGCATGGCGTCGACAAATTCGGCCGCCTGATCGACCAGAACATCGCGCAGGCCTCTTATCTGGCCGGTTTGATCGAGGCAGAGCCACTGCTGGAGCTGGCCATGTCGCCGACCATCAACATCGTCTGCTTCCGCTACCAGCCTGGCGTCACCGGCGAGGCGCTGAAGGCGCTCAACACCGAGATCATGCTGCGGCTGCAGGAACAGGGCATCGCCGCCCTCTCCGACACCACCGTGCATGGCGAGCACTGGCTGCGCGTGGCGATCGCCAACCATCGCACGAGGCGCAACGACCTCGACCTTCTGGTCGCCGAGACGGTGCGGTTGGGGCGGGAGATCGCGGCGGAAGGCTCTTCCGGGAAATAGTTTCCAGAACGCGAGCGACAGGCATGGGCGGCCATGCGATTCTGCGACGGTGATTCGGGAGGTCCGACCGTGACGCTGTTTCGTATGGCCGTGCTTGCGGCGCTCGTTTGCTCGACCCCGGCCAGGGCTGCCGACATGGCCTTCTTCGTCAAGAATTTGCGCAAGCAAGCGGTCGCGGTCGAGCTGTTCAGTCGGGACCGCGAGACGGTCTGGCCGGGCAACGGCAAGGTGTTCCTGATCGACCCGAATTCCCAGAAATCGGTGCCGCTCTCCTGCAATTCCGGAGAGCGCATCTGCTACGGCGCCTGGGTCGACGGCAATGACCGGATCTCGGCCGGCGTCGGGCCTGATAACGACCAGCCTTGCGACACCTGCTGTTTCATCTGCGTGGAACACACGACCGAGACGATCGATCTGGTGCCGTGATTGGCGCCTCCGCGCAGGGGGTCACGTCAGTCCGGCAGACCGGCCTTGCGAAAACCATCTATGAAATGCTCACGCATCGCGTCGTCGCGGAACGGCTCAGTCCAGACCCAGTAGCTGGTGGTGAAATGCGGGTTGCCGATGAGGAACATTTCGACCTCGGCGCGTGCCTCGTCGAGCCGGCCGAGTTGCGCCAGGCTTGCCGCCAGGAAACGGCGTGAGCTCGTCCGATAGGTCTCCTCCCGGCGCAAGGTCTCGACGGCGGCATCGTAATCGCGCGCCGCATATTGCGCCTCGCCGAGCGTCAGATAGTACCAGCTTGCCGGATAGGGATTGAGCCGGAACGCCTTGCGGATGTGCTCGAGGCCTTCCTCGACCCGTCCAGCCAGCACTGCGATGTCGGACAATGTCGCCCAGGCGTCGGCCTCGTTCGGGTCGAGTTCGAACGCCTTGGCGAATTCGACATCCGACTCTTCGAAGCTGCGCTCGTAAGCCAGCAGATTGCCGAGCACCCAGCGGCAGCCGGCATCGTTGGGATCGATCGCCACGGCCCTGCGCGCCAGTTCCAGCGCGATGCGGCGGTTGGGTTCGACCGGCTCGCCCCAATGCACCCATCCCATCCAGTGGTTCATGGCAAGCCAGCGATGAGCCTCGGCGTAGTCCGGATCGAGCGACACAGCGCGCGTCAGCAGCAGATGCGCTTCCCGCGCCGTCTGCGGGGATTCGTCGATCAGCTTGCGCGCCCGCACGCACAGATCGTAGGCCTCGAGATTTGTCGGCCGGTTGCGTGGCGGCGGCGCGCGCAGCCGGCCGAGCAGCGCCTCGACGATCTTGGCCGTGGCCTCGTCCTGAACGGCGAAGATATCGTCCAGGCCGCGATCGAAGCGTTCGGCCCACAGATGCTCGCCGCTCTTGGCGTCGACCAGCTGTGCGTTGATGCGCACGCGCCCTGCTGCGCGTCTGGCGCTGCCCTCCAGGAGATAGCGCACGCCAAGCTCCTCGGCGATCGCGCGCACATCCATCGCCTTGCCCTTGTAGGCAAAGGTCGAGTTGCGGGCGATGACGAACAGGCCCGGGGCCCTGGACAGGTCGGTGATCAAATCCTCGGTCAACCCGTCGGCGAAGGCCTCCTGCTCGGGGTCGTTGCTGAGATTGACGAAAGGCAGCACCGCTATCGATGGTTTGTCGGGCAGCGGCAAGGGTTTGCGCTTCGCGCGGTCGAGCTGTTCGATGGCGCCGGTGAAGCGGTAGCCGACGCGCGGAACCGTCGATATCCATTCACCGCCTTCGGCGGGCGGGCCAAGCAGCTTGCGCAGTTGCGCGATCTGGACGGTGAGGTTGCCTTCCTCGACCGCCGTCCCCGGCCACGCCGCGTCCATCAATTCGGCTTTCTCCAGTATTTCGCCGGGCCGTCCGACGAGTGCGGCAAGCAGCTTCAGCCCGCGATAGCCGACGGCAACGGGATCGTCGTTCCGAAGCAGCGTTCCCGCACCCGGATCAAGCACGAACGGACCAAAGGCAAAGCGCGATCCCTGCATGGGCGCATCTATAGAGCAATTCCGCGAAAAGTGTGAGGCGGTTGGCCGGGAAAAGCACGCAGCGCCTTCTCCAGGGAATGACGCCAAAACAAAGCGTTAGAGCCTGTTTGGAACTTTTGAGAACTATTTGGCAGGGCTTAATTACGCCGCCCTCCATATGCTGCAGAGTTCAACCTCATTCAGATCGAGGGCGGCCCATTCTCAAACCCTATGGGCGCCGAACCACATGGAGGTTGTCATGACCAATATCTTTGCTTCGGCCTCGCATCAGGCAGTGCGGCGGGGAATGTGTGTGGGGCAGACATCGCGCCGGCGCTATAGCCTTGCGAGCCTGCGAAACACCATCGTCACCTGGCGTCAACAGACACGCTTTCGCTGGGACCTCAAGCGGATCTCGGAAGTCAATCCGCATCTGATCGACGACATCGGTCTGACCAGGCGGCAGGTCGAGGAAGAGATCGCCAAGCTGCCCTTCTGGCAACGATAGGGCGAGGCCTGCAATGACGCCTGTTCGTCGTTTAGCCCCTGCGATTATATTAGGGATTGTCGCTATCATCCCTTTAGCGCCGGCCCCCGTCATGGCATGATGACCCCATCGGCCGTGGGGGCCGATTCTTCATCGGGGGTTTCCATGTCTTTCATACCAGCGCGCCGGCTTGCCGCCGCGTTTTCGTTCGCCGTCCTGTTTGCATCGTCAGCCCATGCCGGCGACGTCACCTTTTCCGTCAAGAACAGCCATCCCAACGCCATGCGCCTTGAACTCTACAGCCAGGACCGCGACTATGTCTGGCCGGGCAACGGCAAGGACTTCTATCTCGACGACGGCGAGACCAAATCGTTGCCGATTTCCTGCAACGAGGGCGAATCGATCTGCTACGGCGCCTGGGTCGATGGCGACGAGGGCACCTATTGGGGCGTCGGCCCCGGCAACAAGGAAAAATGCGACGACTGCTGCTACACCTGCAGCGGCGGCGAGACCGAGGAGATCAATCTCGTCCCCTGACCGGTTTGCCAGCTTGAGGGTTTTCCCATTCGAGCCATAGCCTGCACCGAGACGATCACCCAGAGCGCGCCGTACAGCTCCCTTTGAGATGCGGCGTGCTCCAGGCAACAGGAGCACGGCAATGGCAGGCACGGTCGAGGGCGAGAAGATCGACGTCGGCTTTGCCGGCAAGCGCTGCATCCATTCGCGCAATTGCGTGCTCGGCGACCCGCATGTCTTCGTGCCCAACGCGCCTGGGCAATGGATCCATCCCGATGCGGCCAGCGTCGAAAAAATCGTCGCCATCGCCGAAAGCTGCCCGTCCGGCGCCATCACCTATGTCAGGAAGGATGGCGGGCCGCAGGAGCAGCCGCCGGTGGTCAACACCGTGCGGCTGCGCGAAAACGGTCCGCTCGCCGTTCACGCGGAGATCGTGCTCGACGGCGAAACCTTCTATCGCGCCACGCTCTGCCGCTGCGGTGCTTCGGAAAACAAGCCGTTCTGCGACGGCAGCCATACCAAATCGGGTTTCACCGCCACCGGCGAGCCAGCGCTGAAGGACACGCCGGCGCTCGAGGCGCGCAATGGCCCGCTGAAAGTGACGCCGACCACCAACGGCCCGCTCAAGCTCGAGGGCAATGTCGAGATCGTCACCGGCACCGGCCACACGATCGACCGCACGCAACGCACCTTCCTCTGCCGCTGCGGCCACTCGGCCAACAAGCCGTTTTGCGACAACACGCATAAAAAGATTGGCTTTGTGGCATGAAAGGCCGTTCGGCAGCGTTAGTGTAGGATGAGGGTTCGCGCTCAGGAGGAAATCCATCATGCGCACCATGCTCGTTCTTGCTCTGCTTGCCTTTGCCATGCCCGCCTATGCCGCCAATCATGCGGTCCAGATCAAGGGCATGAAATTTAACCCGTCGAAAATCTCGGTCGCCGTTGGCGATACCATCACTTTCACCAATGCCGACTCGATGACGCACACCGCCACCGCACTCGATGGCTCCTTCGACACCGGCCATCTCGCCACCGGCAAGAGCGCCAAGGTCAAGGTTTCGGCTGCCGGCGCACATCCATTCCATTGTGCGATCCACAGCTCGATGAAGGGCATTGTCACCGCCAAATAGCGGGATCCTCGCCAGAAGACTTCTTGCGTTGGCGGGAGAAATGCCCCTGGCGTTGCGGCCAAAGTTGCCGATCTCCTCTCTTGGGGGAGATCCGAGTTCGTATGGCGGTCATCGCGCGTTGGCCCAGCGCACGCGGCTTTATCGGCGGGCTCGTATCGGCTAAGGGCGGGGAAGTAAAATTCCCTACCCGTCCGGATCGCCAAGAATGACCGCCAAGACCAAGCCAAAACCCCTCTTCCTCGGCATCGACACCGGCGGCACCTATACCGATGCCGTGCTGTGGTCCGAGACCGAAGGTCCCCAGCAGGGGCCGAACAAGGGCAAGGTGCTGGCCAAGGCCAAGGCGCTGACCACCAGGCATGACCTTGCCGTCGGCATTTCCGGTGCCGTCGACGCGGTGCTTGAAAAGGCCGGCACCGATCCGGCTGCGATCAAACTGGTGTCGATGTCGACGACGCTTGCCACCAATGCGCTGGTCGAAGGCCAGGGTGGCCGCGTTGCGCTGGTCATGATTGGTTTTTCCGAAGCCGACCTCGCCCGTGACGGGCTGAAGACGGCGCTCGGCACCGATCCGGTGGTGTTCTGTCCGGGTGGCCACGATGTCCACGGCAATGCCGCCAAGCTCGATCTGTCCGGGCTGGAAGAGGCCCTGCCGGAGCTCGGCGCCTCGGTGTCCGGCTTTGCCGTCTGCGCCTATTTCGCCACCCGCAACCCGGCGCATGAGATCGCCACCCGCGAACTGATCCGACAGAAGACCGGCCTGCCGGTCACCGCGAGCCACGAACTATCGGCCAAGCTCGGCGGCCCGCGCCGGGCGCTGACGACGCTGCTCAATGCCAGGCTGATCTCGATGATCGACCGGCTGGTGGCGGCGACCGAAGGGTTTTTGGAAGCCCGCAACATCGCCGCCCCGCTGATGGTGGTGCGCGGCGACGGCGCGCTGGTCTCGGCGGCGTTCGCCCGCCAGCGGCCGATCGAAACCATCCTCTCCGGTCCGGCAGCCAGCCTCGTCGGCGCCCGCCATATGACCGGGCTCGACAATGCCGTGGTCTCCGACATTGGCGGCACCACCACCGACGTCGCGGTGCTCGACAAGGGCCGGCCGCGGCTTGATCCCGAAGGCGCCACCGTCGGCGGCTTCCGCACCATGGTCGAGGCCGTCGCCATGCGCACTTTCGGCCTTGGCGGTGATTCTGAAGTGGCGTTGGAGGACGGCGCACTTAATCCGAAGATCCTGCTTGGGCCGCGCCGCCTGGTGCCGCTGGCGCTGGCCGGCATGGCGCATGGCGACGCCGTCAAATCGGAACTCGAGCGCCAGCTGCGCGCGCCCAATCCCGGCCGCATGGATGGCCGTTTCGCGGTCCGCACCGGCGTGCCGGACAGACTTGCCGCCGGGCTGACCGCTCCCGAAGCGCGCCTCTACGAGGCGATCGGCGCGACCCCGCTTGCCCTCGACAGGCTGCTGACGTCGAACGCCCAGAACGCCACCTTGAACCGGCTGGTCTCGCGCGGGCTGGTGCATATCTCAGGCTTCACCCCGTCGGACGCCGCACACGTGCTGGGCAAGCAGGCCAATTGGGATGCCGTCACCGCCCGCCTCGGCGCCGAATTGTTCGCCCGCAAGCGCGACGGCCGCGGCCAGCCCATTGCCGCGTCACCGGAGGTGATCTCGGACCGCGTGCTGGTGACGCTGACACGCTGGTCGGCCGAATACATCCTCGAAACCGCCTTCGCCGAGGACGGGCTCGACGGCGCGGCGACCGTGGCGCACGCGCTGGTCCAACGCGCCGTCGATGCCCATCCCGGCATCGCCCGGCTGAGCGTCGCGCTCGACCGCCCGGTCATCGGCCTCGGCGCCTCGGCGCCGCTGCATTATGCCGGCCTGGCGCCGCTGGTTGGCAATGACTGCGTGGTGCCGGAAGACACCGATGTCGCCAACGCGCTCGGCGCCGTCGTCGGCCAGGTCAGGGTGTCTGCCGAGGCGCGGGTCAGCCAGCCCAAGGAAGGGCTGTTTCGTCTTGCCTCCGGAGAAACAGTCCGCGATTTCCTAGACGAGGCGGCGGCGATCGCGGCCGCCGAGGCCGATGTGCGGGCGATCGTGGCCCAGCGCGCCCGGGACGCCGGCACCGACAGCGCCGAGATCGACGTCGCGACCGAATTCAAGGTTTCCACCGTCGAAGCCCAGCGCATGTTCATCGAGGCGCATGTCGTGGCGGTGGCCTCGGGAAGGCCAAGGATCGCGGTGTAGATTCAGGTGAGGCCGGCCTGACCTGAATCCTGCGCCTTCGTCATCCTAGGCGGAGCAGGAGCGAAGCGAGGTCGCGGAGACCCTAGGATCCATGCCGTGACGTTGGAAGTAGAATGCAACGGTTCAGAATGCATGCGAAAACAACACTTAGGACGACGAACACTCGGTACTTCGAACGAGGTCAAAATGCCCCACCTTCACCCTAAGCTGAATTGACCCTGCAACCTCAACATGCCAAACGCCCCGCAAAGCCTTTCATCTGGAGTAGCCTGATGACCGATCGCATCGAGATCGCCGGATTGCGGATTGCCCGCGAGCTGCATGATTTTGTGGCTGGCGAGGCCTTGCCTGGCACCGGCATTGCGGCCGATGCGTTCTGGGACGGTTTTTCGGCCATCGTCCACGACCTCACCCCGAAGAACCGGGCGCTGCTCAAAAAACGCGATGCCATGCAGGAAAAGCTCGACGGCTGGTATCGCGACAATGGCGCGCCGATCGACATGGAGGCCTACAAGGGCTTCCTCAGGGAGATCGGCTATCTCGTTGCCGAGGGGCCAGCCTTCAGCGTGTCGACCGAGAATGTCGATCCAGAAATCGCCGTCGTTGCCGGGCCGCAGCTGGTCGTGCCGGTGATGAATGCGCGCTATGCGCTCAACGCAGCCAATGCGCGCTGGGGCTCGCTCTACGACGCGCTCTACGGCACCGACGCCATCCCCGAGGCCGGCGGCGCGGAAAAGGGCAAGAGCTTCAATCCGGCACGTGGCGCCAAGGTCGTGGCGTGGACGAAGAGCTTCCTCGACGAGGCCGCACCGCTGACCTCGGGCAAATGGGCCGGGGTCAACGGCCTTTCGCTGGCACACGGCGCGCTGAAGCTCAGCGCCGGCGCCGGCGGCACCACGCTGGCCGACCCCAGGCAATTCGTCGGCTATCGCGGCGATGCCGCCAACCCCGATGCCGTGCTGCTGGTGAAAAACGGGCTGCATATCGAGATCGTCATCGACCGCGCCAACCAGATCGGCCGTACCGATCCGGCCGGCATTGCCGACGTCATTCTGGAATCGGCGCTGACCACCATCCAGGACTGCGAGGATTCGGTCGCGGCGGTGGATGCTGAGGACAAGGTTGTCGTCTACCGCAACTGGCTCGGCCTGATGAAGGGCGATCTGGCCGAAGAGATCGTCAAGGGCGGGAAGAGTTTCGTCCGCAAGCTCAACCCGGACCGCGTCTACACCGCGCCTGCCGGCGGCCAGCTCACCGTGCCCGGCCGCTCGCTGATGCTGGTCCGGAATGTCGGCCACCTGATGACCAATCCGGCGATCCTGGACCGCGACGGCAACGAGGTGCCGGAAGGCATCATGGATGCCGCTATAACGGCGTTGATCGCGTTGCACGATGTCGGAGCGAAGGGCCGCCGCGCCAATTCCCGCGCCGGCTCGATGTATGTGGTGAAGCCGAAGATGCACGGGCCGGAGGAGGTCGCCTTCGCCGTCGAGATTTTTGATCGCGTCGAGGCCTTGCTCGGCATGGCCAAAAACACCATCAAGATGGGCATCATGGATGAGGAGCGGCGCACCACCGTCAACCTCAAGGAGGCGATCCGCGCGGCACGCGAGCGCGTGGTGTTCATCAACACCGGCTTCCTCGACCGCACCGGCGACGAGATTCACACCTCGATGGAAGCCGGCCCGATGATCCGCAAGGGCGACATGAAGCAGGCCGCCTGGATTTCCGCCTATGAGGCGTGGAATGTCGACACCGGGCTCGAATGCGGGCTCGCCGGCCACGCCCAGATCGGCAAGGGCATGTGGGCAATGCCGGACCTGATGGCGGCGATGCTGGAACAGAAGATTGCCCACCCCAAGGCCGGCGCCAACACCGCCTGGGTGCCGTCGCCGACGGCCGCGACCCTGCATGCCACGCACTATCACAAGGTCGATGTGCACGCCGTGCAGGCGGCGCTGAAGAGCCGGCCGAAGGCCAAGCTCGACGACATCTTGTCGGTGCCGGTGGCGGTGCGGCCGAACTGGACGCCCGACGAGATCCAGCGCGAACTCGACAACAATGCGCAAGGTATCCTGGGCTATGTCGTGCGCTGGATCGACCAGGGCGTCGGCTGCTCGAAAGTGCCCGACATCAACGATGTCGGCCTGATGGAAGACCGCGCCACGCTGCGCATCTCCTCGCAGCACATCGCCAACTGGCTGCGCCACAAAGTGTGCTCGGAAATCCAGGTGCGCGATTCCCTGCAGCGCATGGCGGCCATTGTCGACCGCCAGAATGTCGGCGATCCGCTCTACCAGCCGATGGCGCCGGATTTCGACACTTCAATCGCCTTCCAGGCCGCCTGCGACCTGGTGTTCAAGGGCACCAGCCAGCCCAACGGCTATACCGAGCCGGTGCTGCACGCGCGGAGGTTGGAGCTGAAGGCGAAGCAGAGTTAAGCGGATTTTTTGTGGAAATGACCTGACGCAACGGGTCGATCAAGTATCGGTCCGCGCTGCCCCTCATTGCCCTGCCGGCCGTTCGCCAGTCGAAAAGCCAAGCAATTGGCTTTTCGTCCGCTTCGCGGACCGCTCCTCAACTCCCCGTACAGTGACGGGGAGAAAGACGCTGCTATCGCCGATTTCGCCAATCACCAACGTCGCAAGAGGAGCGCCGAGGGCGCAGTAGCTACCTTCTCCCCGTCACTATACGGGGGAGAAGGTGCCGGCAGGCGGATGAGGGGCGGCGCTACGATTGGTTAGACAGGCGTTACGAGATCAAGCGCCGATCACATAAATGAGATGTCGAGGTGACCGACAATCGGTTCCAGCCGCCTTGACGGCAAGCTATCTACCTACTAGTTGGTAGGTAACTGAAACGAGAGATCCCATCATGCCAGGACAAATGAACGATCAGAGCCGCGCCCCGTCATCGAACGGCTGGCTCAAAACCTATTATTATCTGCGGTTTGCCGTGTCGGCGGCCTGGGTTGCGGCGGCTTTCACCGTCGCGAAGAGCAGCCCGCCACTCGCTGCCGCTATGCTGGTTGCCTACCCCGCATGGGACGCGCTCGCGAACTACATCGACGCCAAGCGTAGCGGCGGGCTCGGCCGCAACAAATCGCAGCTGCTCAACTTCGCCGTCAGCATCATCACCGCGATTGCGGTCGCCATCGCGCTTGGTCACAGCATGAACGGGGTGCTCTCGGTCTATGGCGTCTGGGCCGCTTTTTCCGGCATCTTGCAACTCTTGACCGCAGTGCGTCGCTGGAAAACCAACGGCGCGCAATGGGCGATGATCCTGAGCGGCGCCCAGTCGGCGCTGGCAGGTCTCTTCTTCGTCAAGATGGCGAGCGGCACAGAGATTATTGGCATCGCCAATGTTGCGCCCTATGCCGCGTTCGGCGCCTTCTACTTCCTCGTGTCCGCCTTGTGGCTGTCGGTCAGCGACGTTCTTCGCAAGTCGCCGCGGGTCGCGAGCTAATGCATGTCGGCCCCGGTTTTGAGGCAGCGACATGCATAGAAACAAAGACTCAATTCCAGGAAAAGTGTGAGCGCTTTCCCTTGGGAATTGCGTCAAAACAAAGAGTTAGAGCGGTTCGCCGTTTCCATGAAACGGTGAACCGCTCTAAGGACAGAGGAGCCCTCTGCCGGAGCAAGCCATGAGCAAGCCTTCGAACACTGCCGATGAGATCCTGGCCGCCGCGCGAACCTTCATCGTCGCCGGCGGCTACAATGGCTTCAGCTACGCCGACATCGCCGAAGTGATCGGCATTCGCAAAGCCAGCATCCATCACCATTTCCCCAGCAAGGTCGACCTCGTACAGACCTTGCTCAAGCGCTACCTCGAGGAGGCCGTCACCGGCCTGGGAGGGCTCGAGCGCGATGTCCCCGAGTCGCCTGAGTTGCTGCGAACCTATGCCGGCATTTGGGCCCGATGCATCGAGGACGCGAGCATGCCGTTCTGCGTCTGCGCGCTGCTTGCCAGCGAGCTGCCGGCCCTTCCGCCGGAGGTTGCCGTGGAAGTGCGGGCGTATTTTCAGTTTCTCTCGGGATGGCTGACCGGCGTCATCGAGCGCGGCGCCGAGGAAGGCACGCTGGCAATCTCCGCTTCGCCACGCGTCGAGGCCGAAGCCTTCATGGCAACCGTGCACGGCGCAATGCTTTCCGCGCGAGCCTATGGCGATGCCTCGACCTTCGGCATGATCCTGACGCCGACGCTTCAGAAGTTGATTCCGGCGGCTGATTGATCCGGGCGAAAGCGGATCGGTCCGGAGAAAACGGACCTGGCGAAGCTGCAAATGCCTTCGACTACGCCGCCTGTGCCACCCGCTCCGAACTCATGCGGTAGGAGATCGCCTCGGCGAGATGGATACGCCCGACGGTTTCGCTGGCGTCCTTGAGCAGCGACAGGCTTGATGCGTCGGGCATGGCGATTTTTTCGATCGCCGCCGGCGTGCAATGCGCGTTGGTCGTGGCGCGAGTAGCAGACCGAGCCGCCCAAAGCGCTCGCATTGGATGGTGCGGGCGCGGACCGCGGGGCGGTTCGACCAAAAAAGACTGAAGCACTTGATCGACGAAGAGCGCGGGCGCCGCATCGCGGTCGGGTTAGAGCAAGCGACTAAAGAGCGCGACGAGCGCCCGATAATTCCTCCGGCGGATCATCGCAATCAGGCTGTCGTGGAACGATCGATTCGACGCAAACAATAAAAGGAGATAATACTTCGTCGGGGGCAATTCCTAAGGGCGATGATTTGTAAAACCGGGCCTCCT
Organism: Mesorhizobium loti; assembly: GCA_002356515.1. Lineage (NCBI taxonomy): Bacteria > Pseudomonadati > Pseudomonadota > Alphaproteobacteria > Hyphomicrobiales > Phyllobacteriaceae > Mesorhizobium > Mesorhizobium loti. The sequence goes on from AP017605.1 coordinate 4,296,750, forward strand.
TCAGGAGGGGGGCATGTGTGGGAAATGGGGTATAGCCGCCGCCGTCGGAATTCCACTTGCGATTGCATCCGCGTGGGCTTTTCTTACTGTACCGCCGGCGCAGGTCTCTGGCGCTTGTAGTGAAGCCACAGCTAGTGACCAATTTCAAAAGACCGTTGAGTTCCTAGACAGCATTATTCAAGTCGGAATCACTCTCTCGACTGGTCTGATCGGCCTTGGAGCTACGCTCCTGCTCGGGCTTCAGGGGACCTTGCGCCCGACTCCTTGGAGCATCGCAGTCCTCTCAGGCTCGATGATCTGCCTCGCACAAACGATACTGTATGGCATTTGGTGGAAAGCCGGTATCGCGAACCTGTGGTTCAACTCGTGCTGGGAGAAGATCGATTCTGATTTCCTGCAATACCGATACGCAGTCAGCTTTGATTTTTTTATGGTCGGCATTGGCCTGATTGGCCTTTTGGTTCTTTCGGTCGCCGTGCAACGGGTTAGGGAGGCGCAGTGATGATGAGAGCATTCAAAGTGATGGTTTTTGCCATAGCATTTGTCGCTCCATTCGCTGCACAATCGCAGGAGGTCAGCTATGACGCGCTGATTGCCGCATGGGCTCAACAGAGAGGGGAGATCGTCAACCCACCGGCTCGGAAGGCTGCATTGAAAGCTGCTGCCGAGGGTTTTAGCACCAAGGCTATTTCAGCCGGTTTGAACCACGAGGCGACCGATAAAATTGCCTTGGCGATCACGGACGCGGGATACATCGTAGCCAAACCACATGGCCTTACAGCAAAATGGTCGACGGGCGAGTATACGTTTGCCTGGGACGACGCGGGGCAATACGCAGCGATATCGAAGGCTCTGGAGCCAGAACTGATTTACGCTTCGCAGGAGCGGTTTCCCCGTGTCACGGTGATTGTGGAGCCCGTGCCTCCCGTCGACTACTTGACGGAAATAAATGGTGAACAGGTGGAAAGCGTTGCCAAAGGTGTGTACCGGGTCTACCCTGGCGATGTGATCGTGCGCGTGACACGGCCAAGCCATCCAGATTGCCTTTGGAAGGGAACCCTCCAAGCAGGCGCCCAGCAACAAGTCGATTGTAAGCTTTAAGTCGGTTCAGTTGCTGCAGATACCCCTGCCTCACCATCCAGTCTCCGATATCGGCACCGCCAGCAGTGCAGACAGCCACCATTCGGTTCCAACGGCGGTCGCGGTCGACTTCGATGCATGAGGTGGGGCGATGGACCTCGCCGGAATGTTCGGCGCAACGGACGCCTCAAGCCGCCTGCGCCACGCGTTCCGAACTCATGCGGTAGGAGATCGCTTCGGCGAGATGGATGCGGCCGACCGTCTCGCTGGCGTCGAGATCGGCCAGGGTTCTCGCGACTTTCAGCACGCGGTGGTAGGCGCGTGCGGAGAAGGCGAGCTTTTCGCTGGCGTCCTTGAGCAGCGACAGGCCAGCGCTATCGGGCATGGCGATGTCCTCGATCACAGAAGGCGCGCAATGGGCGTTGGTGGTGGCGCTGGTCACGCCGAGCCGTTCGAAACGCTCGCGCTGCAAGGTGCGGGCTCGCGCCACACGCAGTGCCACATCAGCGCTCTTCTCCGCCCTGTCCGGCCTTATCAGGTCGCTGGCCGAGACCGCCGGTACTTCGATTCTGAGATCGATGCGGTCGAGCAGCGGGCCGGAAATGCGCGCCTGGTAGTCGGTGCGGCAGCGTTCGCCGCGCAGGCAGCGATAGCCCGGCTCGCCGGCCATGCCGCAGCGGCAGGGGTTCATCGCCGCCACCAGCTGGATGCGCGCCGGATAGGTGACGCGGTGGTTGGCGCGCGCGATCATGCAGTCGCCTGTCTCCAGCGGCTGGCGCAGTGCATCCAGCGTCTGCGGCGTGAATTCGGGGAACTCGTCGAGGAACAGCACGCCGTGATGGGCGAGCGAGACCTCGCCCGGCCGCGCGCGCAGCCCGCCGCCGACCATCGCCGCCATCGAGGCCGAATGGTGCGGCGCGCGAAATGGCCGCCGGTCGGTCAGCTTGCCTTCGCCGAGCTCGCCCGCCACCGAGGCGATCATCGAGACTTCGAGCAATTCCTTCGGCGCCAGCGGCGGCAGGATCGACGGCAGGCGCTGCGCCAGCATCGATTTGCCGGAACCGGGCGGGCCGACCATCAGCAGATTGTGGCCGCCGGCCGCCGCCACTTCCAGCGCCCGCTTGGCGGTCTCCTGGCCCTTGATGTCGGCAAGATCTGGCAGGTCGCGCGCCGCGGCATGGATGCCGGCCTCCGGCCGCGACAGCACCTGCGTGCCACGGAAATGGTTGGCGATGGCAATCAGGCTGCGCGGCGCCAATATGTCGAAATCCTTGCCGGCCCAGGCCGCTTCCGGGCCGCAGGCGAATGGGCAGATCAGGCCCTTGCCCTCGGCATTGGCGCCGATCGCCGCCGGCAAGGCACCGGCGACGGCGGCAATGGTGCCGTCGAGCGAGAGTTCGCCAAGCACGACATAACCGGCCAGCATGTCGCCCGGAATGGCGCCAAGCGCGGCCATCAGGCCAAGCGCGATCGGCAGATCGTAGTGGCTGCCTTCCTTGGGCAAATCGGCGGGCGCCAGATTGACCGTCACCTTCTTCGACGGCATCGACAGGCCGGAGGCATGGAGCGCGGCCTGCACGCGTTCGCGGCTTTCGGCCACCGCCTTGTCGGGCAGGCCGACGATCTGCATGCCGACTTTGCCGGGCGCGATCATCACCTGCACGTCGACCGGCACGGCCTCGATACCCTGGAAAGCGACCGTGCGAACCCGCGCCACCATTTTCCCACCCCGGATATGGGCCGCAACCCATGCGATCGGCCAAGAATGTGGCCCCGCAAGAGACAATCACACTTCCTCGGTCAAATCAAGAACATTACGGGAACAGGCAATCGCCTGGGTTGCAGCCGAATTGTGTCTGGTTGCAAAAGCGGAACATGGTTAATACGAAATGAAAACGGGCTACTTCCGCTTGCCCTCGACCGCATCCCAGAACAGGCTGGCGATGTCGGCGCCACCAAAGCGGTGCACCTCACGCACGCCGGTCGGCGAGGTCACGTTGATCTCGGTCATATAGTCGCCGATGACGTCGATGCCGACCAGGATGAAGCCGCGTGCCTTCAATGCCGGTCCGATACGGGCGCAGATCTCGCGCTCGCGTTCCGTCAGTTCGGTCTTTTCGGCGCGGCCGCCGACATGCATGTTGGAGCGGGAGTCATGCTCGGCCGGCACCCGGTTGATGGCACCGACCGGCTCGCCGTCAATCAGGATGATGCGCTTGTCGCCCTTGCGCACGTCCTTGAGGTAGCGCTGCACGATATAGGGCTCGCGGAACAGCTGGCCGAACATTTCGAGCAGCGAGGCGAGGTTGCGGTCGGCCTCGTGCAGATGGAAGATGCCGGCGCCGCCATTGCCGTAGAGCGGCTTGACGATGATGTCGCCGAACTCCTTGCGGAAGGCGGCGACTTCCAGCGGATCCTTGGTGATCAGCGTGTCCGGCATCAGGTCGGCAAACTCGGTGACGAAGATCTTTTCAGGGCTGTTGCGCACCCAGGCCGGGTCGTTGACGACCAGCGTCTTCGGATGGATGCGCTCGAGGATGTGCGTGGTGGTGATGTAGTTCATGTCGAAGGGCGGATCCTGGCGCAGCAGGACCACGTCCATCTCCGACAGGTCGGTGCGCACCTTCTCGCCCAGCGAATAATGGCTGCCCTTCTCGTCGCGCACCTGCATCTCCTCGATGCGGGCAAACACCTTGCCGTCGCGCAGCGACAGCCGGTCGGGCGTGTAGTGGAACAATTGATGGCCGCGCCGCTGCGCTTCCAGCGACAGCGCGAACGAGGTGTCGCCGGCGATCGACACGGTGGAGATATGGTCCATCTGGACGGCGATTTTCAGCTTCATGGCGGGTCCCCAGCGCAGTCGACGAGAGCGATATAAGGGTCGCCGCGCCTTCTGCCAATCGGGCCACGCCGTTAACGGTCGAAGACCAGCCTGGAATAGCCCAGGAAGGACAGCGCCATGGCGGCCAGCGAGGCTATGGCGAGGGCCACCAGCGGCGGCGCCGCCGGCAGCGCGAGCAGGATCGCGGAATAGACGAGATAATTGACGATGCTGGTGGCGATGCCGACGCCGCCATAGCGGGCGCCCTCCTCTGCCACGCCACGGCGCGAGGGCGAGAAGGTCAGATGCCGGTTGATCTGCCAGGTGACGCAGAGCGCCAAGCCGATCGACAGCATGCGGGCGACGAACGGCCCGAGCGGCGTGATGGCCAGCAGCAGCCAGAGCGCTGCCGCGTCGGCGGCGAAACCGATGCCGCCGGCGAAGACGAACCGGACGAGGCGTTGCATCGTTCAGGCCGCGCGCGGGGCCTTGCCCGGTTGCGGCTTCCGCACCACCTCGGTGGCGCTGCGCTCGACACGGCCGGAAGGCATGGAGAGGTAGAAAATACGCTTCTGTTCGGCGCGCCCGCGTGAGACGGAATCGAGGATCAGTCCGGTCACCGCCGCCAGCATCGACAAGAGCAGCAGGCCGACCGACAGCACCCAGGTCGGCATGCGCGGCACGAGGCCGGTTTCGGCGAATTCGACCAGCACCGGCGTCATCAGGAACAGGCTCGAGGCGAGGAAGAAAAGCGAAAAGGCGCCGAAAAAGCGCAGCGGCTGCGTCTCCTTCATCAGCATGGCGAACATCCAGAGAATTTTGGCGCCGTCGCGGAAGGTCGACAGCTTCGACGACGAGCCCTCCGGACGACGGCCATAGTCGAGCGCGATCTCGCTGACCGGCAATTTGAGCTGCGAAGCATGCACCGACATTTCGGTCTCGATCTCGAAGCCGCCGGAGACGGCGGGAAAGCTCTTGACGAAGCGCCGGGTGAAGACGCGGTAGCCGGAGAAGATGTCGCTGAAATCGCTGCCGAACAGCCATTGGTAGAGACTGTTGAAGGCACGGTTGCCGAAGGCATGGCCGGCCCGGCCGGCATCGTCGGTGACGCCGCGCCTGGTGCCCACCACCATGTCGCTACGCTCGGTCAGCAGCGTGTTGATCAGCTGCGGCGCGTCCTCGGGCGCGTAGGTGCCGTCGCCATCGGCCATCAGATAGATGTCGGCGTCGATGTCGGCGAACATGCGCCGCACCACATTGCCCTTGCCCTGGCGCGGCTCGCGCACGACGATGGCGCCAGCCGCGCGGGCGCGGAGCGCCGTCAGATCCTTCGAATTGTTGTCATAGACATAGATCGTGGCGGCCGGCAGCGTCTCGCGGAACCGCCGCACCACCTCGGCGATGGTCAGCTCCTCATTGTAGCAAGGCAGGAGGACGGCGATGACAGGGTCTTGCGGCATTTTCGTCTCCGAATGCCTTGTCGACCATACGGTCGCGCGCCGGAAACCGGCCTCGTTCAGGCGGTTTTACTATTTATTGAAGCCGTTAAGGCTAGGTTTAAGGCCGACTTCATGAGTGTCGATTGGCCTGGAAAGGCCCGGCATTCCCGCCAGGGGCGATCGGGATGGGCACAGCAACGGGAACTTCCACGGGGAAGTCCGATATCGCGTTCGCGCTGCTTGCCGCCTTGCTGCTGCTGGCGCTCAATGCCTATGCCGGGTTCGCGCAACTGGCCAATCCGGCCGGTGACAATGACAGCCTGCTGCAACTGGTCGAAGTCCGCGACCTCATGGCCGGCCAGGGCTGGTTCGACCTGCACCAGTACAGGATGGGGCTGGAGGGCGGCTTCGTCATGCACTGGTCGCGGCTGCTCGACGCGCCGCTGGCGCTTGCCATCCTTGCCGGTTCGACCCTGACAGGCAGCACTGCCCTGGCCGAACAGATCGTGCAGATACTCTGGCCCACTCTGCAGTTCTTTCTCGCCATCTTCTTCATCATCCGCGCCGCGCGCGCTTCCGCCGGCCCGCATGCGGTGCTGCCCGCTGCCGTCGTCGGTGGCGCGGCCTTGTACTATATCGGCATCTTTTCGCCCGGTGCGCTCGATCACCACAATGTCCAGCTGGTGCTGACGCTGGCGAGCCTCGTTCTGCTGCTCGAGGCGCCCACGCGCCGGCTGGCGGCCCTTGTCGCCGGCATCTGCGCCACCCTGACGCTCGCCATCGGCATGGAAAGCGCGCCCTATGCCGGCGCCCTCGGCGCCGTCGTCGCGCTGCTGTTCCTCGTCAGGGGTGACGGCGAAAGGCTGATCGCCAGGGATTTCGGCCTCGGCGTCGCCGGCGTCTCGGCTCTCGTCTTCGTCACCACCGTCCCCGTCTCATCCTGGGGCCAGGCCCAGTGCGACACATTTTCGGTCGTGCAGTTCGCGGTTACCGGGCTTGCCGGCGCCGGTCTGGCGGCCATCGCCTCCTTGAGGGCCGCCCATGCCACGGCCACCCGGCGCCTGATGGCGCTTGGCCTGCTTGCCGCCGTGCTCGCCCTCGTCGTCGCGTTGCTGTTCCCGCAATGCCTGGCGGCGCCCTATGCCCATCTCGACCCGCGCCTGCAGCAGATGTGGCTCGGCTATATCGAAGAGGCGCAGTCGATCGTCCAGCTCGTCTCCGATGACCCGGCCAGGGCCGTGGCGCGTTTTGCCACCCCGCTGGTGGCGATCGTGCTGATGGCGCTTCATTTCAGCCATGGCGGCTGGCGGCGGCAGGATAGCCTCGTCGGCGCGCTGCTGGTGGTGGCGGTTCTGGTCAGCGCCTGGGAAGTGCGCGGCTCGACCTTCTCCATCGCCTTCGCGGTGATCCCGCTTTCGGCCTGGATCGCCAAATGGCGGCAGCGGGCCGAGGCCAACCCATCCAGCGGCTCGGTGCTCAGGATGGCCGCGGCCTGGGTGATCTCGGTCAATGCAATCTGGTCGGGCGCCGCTCAAGCCGCATCGAACGCTTTCGAAACCGGCACACCTGCCAAGGACGCCAGCATCGATGCGCCTTGCAACAGCAAGGCTTCGTTCGCGGCACTTGGCGCGATGGCCCCCACCACGGTGCTTGCCATCTCCAATCTTGGCTCGCCGATCCTCGCTTTCACCGGCCATCGCGTGTTCGCCGGCCCCTACCATCGCAACGTCATCGGAAACCTGCTGGTGTTCGATGCCTTGCTGGGCTCGGCCGCCGACGCCAAAGCCATCGTCCAAAGCCACCATGTCGGCCTTGTCGCGCTTTGCCGCGGCAACACCGAAAGCCGGCTGTTCGCGGCCAAGGCGCCGGACGGTTTTCTCGCCGGGCTGATGCGCGGCAGCGTACCCGACTGGCTGGAGCCGGTGGCGGAGACGCGCGGCGCCCCGCTCGAGCTCTATCGCGTCCGGCCAAACGGCTGAAGATCGGTCTGAAATCAAGGGGTTGACCCCAGTCGCATCGACCTTCCCCAAGGCAATGCATTTTACCCGCGAATAATCGATTTGGGGATACGTTTCCTAAAGGGTTTGCTGCCAGTCTGGAAAGAAATCCGACGTCGCAAACAGGGACACCGATGCAAACTTCGTTTGGCACCGGTCAGGCAAACAGGGAAAGCACGGATCTGGCCTTCACCGATCCGTTGACCGGGCTTGGCAACCATCGCCGCTTCTTCGACAAGGTCGATCGCCTGATCAGCGACCGTGCCGACGATCCCGCCCCTTTCACCGTTGGCATTCTCGACCTCGACGGCTTCAAGCCGATCAACGATCTGTTTGGCCACAAGGCCGGCGACGACATCCTGATCCAGGTCGCCATGCGGCTGCGCGCCTCGATGGACGGCCATTCGACGGTCTGCCGCATCGGCGCCGACGAATTCGCCTTCCTCTATCCGCTGGTGTTCTCCGAGGAGGCGGCGGCGGAAAAATCCCGCATGCTGATCGAAATCCTGTCGGCGCCCTATGATGTCGGCGAACGCACCGCCAGGCTGTCGGCCTCGGTCGGCTGCTCGCTGTTTTATTCCGGCGACGAGACCACCGAGATCCTCGTCAACAAGGCCGAAACCGCACTCTACCACGCCAAGCGGTCAGGCCGTGGCCGCGTCGTCGTCTACACCCGCGAAATGGAAGAGGCGGCCAAGCGCGTCACCCGCATCGAGCAGGCGCTGCGCCGCGCCGTCTCCGCCGGTGAGGTTGAGCCGCATTTCCAGCCGATCGTCGACCTCACCACGCGCCGCACCATCGGCTTCGAGACGCTGGCGCGCTGGACCGATCGTGATCTCGGCGCCGTCCCGCCGACCGTCTTCATTCCCATCGCCGAGGAACGCGGCATAATCGGTCCGCTGTCGCAGCTGGTGCTGCGCAAGGCGACCGAAGCCGCCAGGAGCTGGCCGAGCGACCTGTTCCTGTCCTTCAACCTGTCGCCGTCGCAGCTCGTTGATCAGAACACCGGCCTGCACATATTGGCGATCCTCGACCGCACCGGCTTCGATCCGCGCCGCCTCGAGATCGAGATCACCGAGACCGGCCTGATGAACGACCCGGCCTCGGCCGCGCAGATCGTCGAGGATCTGCGGCGCGTCGGCATCCGCGTCTCGCTCGACGATTTCGGCACCGGCCAGTCCTCGCTTGGCCGCTTGCGCGAATTCCATTTCGACAAGCTCAAGATCGACCGCGCCTTCGTCTCCTCGATCCTCGACGACCGCCCGTCCGAACACATCATCCGCGCCATTCTCGCCATGTGCGAAGGTTTGGGCATGGATGTGGTCGCCGAAGGCATTGAGGAGGAAGCGCAGGCCGACCGCCTGGTCCAGTTCGGCTGCGCCGGCGGGCAGGGCTATCTGTTCGGCAAGCCGGTCGATGCCGACGCCACGCTCGGCTATCTCCGCGATTCCTTCCGCGGCGCGCTGCGCGCCAAGGCGATCTGACCGGCGCTTTCGACGCAATCAGCATCCCGCCGATGCCGCCACACGGTTCCAGTGCGACGCATTGTCGTTTTGTCTGACATAAGCGCGGAAATCCTATGTTTCGCCCTTGCCCGCGCGACTTGCGTGGCTAGGATGCGCGCCGTTCACGCTGGGAGAGAAACGATATGATGCCATCGGCGGATTTTGCCGACCTCAGGGGAGCCTCGGTGCTGATCACCGGCGGCGGTTCCGGGATCGGCGCGGCGCTGACCGAGGGTTTTGTGCGCCAGGGCGCCAATGTCGCCTTCATCGATATCGCCGATGGCCCGAGCACGCTGCTTTCCGACCGCATCGAGAAGGAGTTCGGCCGCCGGCCGCTCTACCTCAAGACCGATCTGCGCGACATCGAGGCGCTACGCGCCTCGGCGGCCAAAGCGGCAGAGGCGCATGGCGATGTCACGGTGTTGATCAACAATGCCGCCTGGGACGAGCGCCATGCCGTCGAGGACGTGACGGTGGAGTTCTGGGACAACAACCAGGCGATTAACCTGCGGCCGCATTTCTTCACCGCGCAGGCGGTGGCGCCGGGCATGAAGCGGGCCGGCGGCGGCTCGATCATCAACTTCACTTCGACATCCTACCTGATCAACCACCCCGACATGCCGGCCTACACCGCCGCCAAGGCCGGCATCCTCGGCCTCACCAAGGGGCTGGCCGGCAAGCTCGGGCCTGACCGCATCCGCGTCAACGCCGTCGCGCCAGGCTGGGTGATCACCGAACGGCAGCAGGAACGCTGGGTGACCGAAGGGGCGCTTGCCGCCCATGTCGCCAAGCAGTGCATCAAGGAGATCATGCGGCCGGACGACATGGTCGGCACGGTGCTGTTCCTGGCCTCGGACGCCTCGCGCATGCTGACGGCGCAGATGCTGATCGTCGACGGGGGTTTCCTGTGAGCCCAGAATTTGCCAACAACATGCCGGCGGTAGCGGCGCTCGACTGGGGCACGACCCGGCTCCGGGCATGGCTGATCGACGGCAGCGGCAAGGTGCTTGCCGAGCGTCGCGGCGATGACGGCCTGATCACCGCGCGCGAAAAGGGGTTCTCCAACGTCCTAGAGGGCCATTTGGCCGCCATGGGCGCGCCTGAGGCGCTGCCCGTCATCATCTGCGGCATGGCCGGTTCCCGACAGGGCTGGATCGAGGCGCCCTATGTGACCGTGCCGGCGCCGATCGGCGCCATACTGCGCGGCGCCGCCCGCATCGAGGGCGAGCGCCGCGACATCCGCATCGTGCCGGGCCTCGCCCAGCGCCTGGCCGATGCGCCCGATGTCATGCGCGGTGAGGAGACACAGCTTGCCGGTGCTGGTTTGCCGGCAAAGGGGCGGCATCTCGCCTGTATGCCCGGCACCCATTCGAAATGGGTGCTGGTCGAGGACGGCGCGGTGGCCGGCTTCGGCACATGGCCGACCGGCGAGTTGTTCTCGGTGCTTTCAGCGCATTCGATCCTCAAGCATTCGCTGGGCGAGCATCCCGCCCCGGTCACGAGCGACAGCCCGTTCTTCCGGCAATGGTGCGAACGGGCGCTTGGCGAGGGTGGCGACGTCACCTCGAAACTGTTTGCCATCCGCGCCGCCGGGCTCCTGCAGGACCTGAAGTCGGAAGATGCGGCGGCCTGCCTGTCCGGGCTTCTGATCGGCGGTGAGATCGCCTCGGCAAAGCGCCGCTATGGCGCCGGCGATGCGCCGGTCGTGCTGATTGCCTCGGGTGCGCTCGCTGTGCTCTACCAAGCCGCACTTGGCTTTGCCGGGCTTGCCGTCCGCACCGTCGACGCCGATGAAGCGGTGCGCGCTGGCCTCATCGAGGCCGCGCGCGAGAACGGCATGATTGGAGCCGCCAAATGACACAGACCGCAGCCTTTCCGAAACTCAAGCGTGGGCTGGTCGCCATCCTGCGTGGACTGAAACCCGCGGAAGCGATTGCGATGGGGCAGGCGCTGTTCGACGCCGGCATCGAGGCGATCGAAGTGCCGCTCAACTCGCCCGAGCCCTTCTCGTCGATCGCCAGGATTGCCGAAGTGCTGCCGAAGTCAGCCCTGGTCGGCGCCGGCACGGTGCTGACGGCGGCCGATGTCGACGGCCTGCACAAGGCCGGTGGGCGGCTCCTGGTCAGTCCCAACATCGATGCCGAAGTGATGGTGCGCGCCATGCATTACGGCATGGTGACCATGCCCGGCGTATTCACGCCCACCGAGGCCTTCCAGGCGATCCGCCTGGGCGCCTCGGCGCTGAAATTCTTTCCGGCGAGTGCGCTCGGCGCGGGCGGCATTTCGGCCATCCGGGCGGTGCTGCCGGCGCAGACCCTGGTCGGCGCCGTCGGCGGCGTTTCGGAGAAGGATTTTGCCGGCTACAAGGCGGTGGGCGTCACGGTCTTCGGCCTTGGTTCCAGCCTGTTCAAGCCCGGCATGAGCGTCGATGATGTGGCGGCACGTGCGCACGCCGCCGTCGCTGCCTGGGATGCGGTGTTTGGAGAGGCATGATGAGTGAAGCGATCGTTTCGGTTTTTTCCGACCATGTCTGCCAACTCGGCGAAGGACCGAGCTACGATCCCGCCACCGATGCGCTGTTCTGGTTCGACATCGTCAACGGCCAGCTTCTGGAGAAGCAGCTGTCCGGCGGCGCGACCAAGGTCCATGAGCTCGGCCAGATGGCCAGCGCCATCGCCATCATCGACGACAAGCGGCAGCTGATCGCCACCGAGACCGGGCTTTTTGTCCGCGACGTTGCGACCGGCAAGATGACGCTGCACACGCCGGTCGAAGCCGACAATCCGGTCACCCGCTCCAACGATTCCCGCGTCCATCCCTGCGGTGCGCTCTGGACCGGCACGATGGGCAAGGGCGAGGAAAAGGGCGCTGGCTCGATCTATTGGTTCTTCAAGGGCGAACTGCGCCGCCTGTTTTCGGATATCACCGTCTCCAATTCGATCTGCTTTTCCGCCGACGGCGCGCTTGCCTATTATACCGACACCTCGACCGGATTGCTGATGCGCGTCGCCTGCGACCCGTCGACCGGCCTGCCTGCCGGCGAGCCGAAGATCTTCGTCGATCACCGTTCCGCCAAGGGCTATATCGACGGTTCGGTGCTCGATCGCGACGGCATCTTATGGAATGCCGTCTGGGGCGGCAGTGTCATCGAGGCCTATGGACCCGACGGCAAGCTCGTCCGCACGGTCGCCATGCCGGTGACACAGCCATCCTGCCCGGCCTTCGTCGGCAAGAACGCCGATCGGCTGGCGGTCACATCGGCCTGGTCGGGCAAGAATGAGAAGCAGCGCCTGCTCGACCTGCAAGGCGGCATGACTTTCCTGCTCGACATTCCCGTCAATGGCCGCTTCGAGCCGCGCGTGCTGATCGCCTGAACAGAGCCGATCATCTGAACGGACTGGCGATCGGCGCCGCTCCCGGCGGTGCTGTCACGCAGGCGTCCGGTCTGGGTCGGTTTCGCGAAAGCCGTTTGCCTCGGCCGTGCGATGGTAGGCGATCGCATCGCCGGGAACCGTTCATCTCATGTCGAGCCGCAAGCCAAAGCTGATCCTTGTCTACGAGCCGGAAAAGGCTTGCTTCGACCGCCTGATATCAGACGGTTTCCCGTCGCAGCGCGCCACCGAAATCTCGTCCTACCTGGCGCAGTCGACGGATATCGCCCCCGACTTCGCCGCACTTGCCGCCGCCTGCGCGGCGCGCGGTCTCGCCTTTGCGCCGGTGGCGCTCGATGATGCCGCCGCGGCGCTGGCGGGTGCGGATGCGGAAAGCACGCTGGTCTGGACGCTGTCCGACGGCGTCGCCTATTTCCGCGGTAGCGCCGCGCCCGCGCTGGCCCGGCTCAAGGGGTTGCGGACGATCGGCGCCGATGATGCGCTGTTCGCGCTCTGCCAGGACAAGTTCCGTTCCGGTGCCGTGCTTGGTGCGCTCGGCCTGCCGGTGCCGCAGGCCGGCCTTGCCCGCGACGGCAAATGGCTGGTCGAGCCGCCGGCTTCCGCCGCCGGCTGGTTCATCAAGCCCAACCGGCTTGGCGCCAAGATCGGCATCTGGCCGGATTCGCGCAGCAGCAATCTCGATCATGCGCTGGAGCTTAGCCGGCGCGTCTTCGCCGCCTATCGCGACGATGTCGTCGTGCAGCCCTATGTCGCCGGCCGCAACGTGCGCGCCAGCTTCCTCGGGCTGACGCCGCAAACCGGCATCGAAGCGCTCGGCATCGCCTTTGTCGATTCCGGCGGCGATTTCCAGACCATGGCGGACAGCATGGCGCTCTACGGCGAAACCGGCGAGGCGGCGAAGGCGGCAGGACTTTATGCCGAACCGGAGCTTGTTGCCGTCGCCGACGTCCAGCCGGGGGCCGACGCCAGGATCAGAGCGATCGCCGGGCGGCTGATCAGCGGGCTTGGCCTCCGCGACGTGTTCTCCGTCGATCTGCGCCTCGAGGCCGACGGCACAGTCCACCTGATCGAGTTCGAAGTCTGCCCCGGCCTTCCCTGCTTCGATTTCCGCGCCTACTGCCGGTCGCAATGGGGCCTGGAGCTTGCCGACGCCATGGCCGAAACCGCCGCGAACCGGCTTATCGGGCAGGATCGGGGCGGCTAGGCTTTCCTATATGGGCCGCGCGCCGGCCATGTACCGGCCATTGTCGAACGGCTCCGGCCGGTTGTCGGCCAGGCTCCACAGTTGGCGGTCGGTGCCTGGCAGATCGCCGAGATAGACATGCAGGGCGCCGGAACGGGCACTGCCGGTATTGGCGACCGAGTGAATGGTGTTGGAAGACATGTGCACCAGCGCGGGCGCCGAAAAATCCTGCCGCTCCGGCGCATCGACCTCTTCGCCGGCGAGCGGGTAGATGAAATTGGTCTCGCCGCCGCAATAGATGCCGATCAGGGCGTCCATCAGATGGTTGTGCGGCGGATACTGCACCCCGGGCGAAAGCGTGATGTGGTAGATCGTCAGCTGCGGGCTGGCATGCAGCAAGAGCTCGTCGTCCTCCTCCTCGTGAACCAGGCCGCCGAGCGCATGGAAGCGGTTGGTATAGTCGCTCAAGACGGCCCTGACCTCATCGAAGGGATTGGCGCCGGCCGCCGCGTTGACGATATCCGTGATGGCGGGGTAGAGAGGGGAGTCGGCGGATAGAGGCATGCCACAGCTCCTGACTGAGATGCTCAGTTAGAATAGCTAAGATGGCCAATGTCAAGGCCGATGCGAAGCGAGAGACGCATGAAGCCGACAAAAGCCACGCCACTGAAATCGCCCGCTTCCTCAGGCGGGACACCGGCGCTGTCGACGGCGGATCTGCTGCGTAGCGAACAGGCCTACGAACAGCTGAAGAGCGATATCGTCGCTTGCGTCCTGTCGCCCGGTGAAGCCTTGACCGAAAAGCAGATCGAGGCCCGTTACGGCATCAAGAAGGCGACGATCCGTTCAGCACTTGCCCGCCTCATGCAGGAGGGACTGGTCCGGAGCGAGCCGCGCCGCGGCTATGTCATCACCACGCTGACCCTGCGCGACGTCAACGAGATCTTCGATGTCCGCAGCCTGATCGAACCGGAAGTGTTTCGGGTTGCCACGACAGGGATCACCGAGCGTGGCTTAGACGAGATCAGGCTGGCGGCCAGAAAGGTGCTGAAGCCCGAGACGTTGCGCAGCCCTGTTGCGTTCCTCGCGGCCGACCGTGCCTTTCGCCTGGCGATTGCCGAGCTGTCCGGCAATTTGCGGCTGGCACAGCTTCTCAGCCAGATCCTCGACCAGTCGGAGCGGGCGCTCCATCTCGGCTTCAAGTCGCGCGATTTCATGCCGCTGATCATCGAACAGCAGAAGCAGTTGCTGCAGGCCTGCGAAAAGAGCGACGTCCCCGGCATTGTGAAACTTGCCCGCTCGCAGTGCCTTGCCCTCAAGCACCAGCTGGTCGGCGCCCTGCTTGGCGGCGCCAAGCTGCGGGACGTGAACCTGCAGGATTTTGTCTGAACTGCCGGCCCCGGTTGAGCCGTCTCAGGTCCCTTCGACCAGCACGATCTCGCCGTCGGCGACCTTCTGGCGAATGGCGACCGCGCGCTGATATTCCGGCGAGTGGTAGCAGTCATGCGCAGCAGTGAGCGACGGGAACTCGATGATGACGTTGCGGGCCCGGCCTTGCCCTTCGGCAAACTCGTGCTCGCCGCCGCGTGCCAGGAATTTCACATCGAAACGATCGAAGGCGAGCTTGGCGGCGGCGACATACTCCTTGTAGCCTTCGGCATCGCGCACATCGACGCGGGCGATCCAGTATCCCTTGGGCATTCTTCTCTCCCTAATTCTATGCAGAGCGCATTTCGTCGAGGATCGCCTGCGCTGCCGCGCGGCGGTCGCTGGCCGCGACGATCGGCCGGGCGACGACGAGATGGCTGGCGCCGTTGCGGATCGCCTGCGCGGGCGTCACCACACGCTTCTGGTCGCCATGGTCGCTCCCAGCCGGCCGGATGCCGGGTGTCACCACCGCCATGTCGGGGCCGACGATGCGGCGCACCGCTTCGGCCTCGGCGGCCGAGCAGACGATGCCGCCCATGCCGGCATGCAGCGCCTGTTCCGAGCGCCTGAGCACCAGCGTGTGCGGATCATACTCATAGCCGACGTCGATCATGTCCTGCTCGTCCATCGAGGTCAGCACGCTGACGGCGAGCAGGCAAAGCTCGCTGCCCCTGGCCGCCTCCACCGCCGCCCGCATCGCCTTGGGGTAGGCGTGGATGGTCAGCATGGTCATGCCCATCTTGACGATGTTCTCGACGCCCTTGGCCACCGTGTGGTCGATGTCGAGCAGCTTCATGTCGAGGAAGATTTTTGTTCCGCCGCTGGCCAGTTCCCTGGCAAAGTCGAGCCCGCCGGCAAAGGCCAGCTGATAACCGATCTTGTAGAAAGAGACGACGCCGTCAAGTTCGCGCACCGCCTGCTCGGCTTCCCGCACGGTCGGCAGGTCGAGGCCGACGATCAATCTCTCTTGCATGGATTGGGCCTGCATGGTTGCGGCGATCACGCCTCGACCCGGGTCGACAGCATGCGCGAGGTTTCGATCAGCGTGCGGCATAGGTGCTCCATCGATTTGTACAGTCTTTCGTCACGGAAATTGCCGCCTTCGTCGAAGGCGTCGCCGCCGTCCGGCACCGAGCATTCCGGCGTCACCACCTCCATCTGGCAACGCACCAGCACGGCGCGCAGATGGTTGATGCAGCGTATGCCGGCGAAGTGGCCGTTGGAGGACGAGCATAGGCCGGCAACCTTGCCGGCAAGCGGCCTGACCGTCCGGCCGCCATCCCGGCGCACCCGGCTCACCCAGTCGATCGTGTTCTTGAGCAGCGGCGGGATCGAGCCGTTATATTCGGGCGTCGCGATCAGCAACCCGTCATGGGCAATGATCAGACGACCGAGTTTGACGGCGTTCTCGGGAACGCCTTTTTCCTTCTCAAAATCCTCGTCGAGGATAGGCAAGGAATAATCGGCGAGCGAAATGCGGGTCACCTCGGCGCCCTGCACCGCAAGTTCCTTCTGCGCCACGTCGGCGGCCCTGCCGCTATAGGCGCCGCTGCGCACCGAGCCGGCGAAGACGAGGATTTTCGGGATCACTGCCATTGGCCACCCTTGTTCCCGGACAGGTACAGCCAAGGTTCGATCAAATCAACGCCAACTTCGTCATCCCCGGGCGAAGCAGGAGCGAAGCTCCGTCGCGGAGACCCTGGGATCCATTCCGTGACCTTGGCCGTGGGGTGCAGCGGAGCAGAATTATGGACTGCTGCAACGCTTTGAAGTCGCGGCATGGATCTCTGGGGTACCGAGGAATTAGTGAGCTTCCCTTCGATAAATCCAAAGCTGCGTCGGCGGGATGTTGCGGAAGATGAAATCGAAATGCTTGACCGTGTAGTCGCCGCGTCCGGCCGGGATCGGCGACATCGGACCATAGGTCAGCTGCACGATCGGGCGTCCGGCTGGGATGCGGTCGAGCAGGCTTTCGATATAGGCTATGCGCTGGGCGACCGGGAAATTGAGCAGCGGCACGCCGGAGACGACGGAATCGAAGATCATCCCGCTCCTCTCGCCAAGTGTGGCGTTGAGGTTGAAGGCGTCGCCCTCGATGACGTTGACGCCGGGATAGAGCTGGCGCAGATGGCGCACGAAATCCGTGTTGTATTCGACCGCATAGAGGTTTTCGGGCCGCACGCCCTGGGCAAGGATGGCACGGGTGATGACGCCGGTGCCAGGGCCGACCTCGAGCACCGGCAGGCCGGACCTCGGATTGACGATCGAGGCCATCTTGCGCGCGGTGATCGAGCTGGTCGGCACGATCGAACCGACCGTCTTCGGCTTGTCGATCCAGCCCTTGAAGAATTTGAGTTCGTCGTCGAACTTTTCGGCAAGCGCCTTCCGCAGTCCGTGACCACGTGTCATGCAAGCTCTCCTCAAGGCTCCCCGCAAGCTACTTAACACCTGGTTGACGCAAGGCAAGGCGTAGCGAGACGCATGTCGTGGATAAGATAGATTTCGTCGCGTCTCAAAATGCGGCGCGTTTCATCGATTCCTGCGCCGTTCCTGCACAGTCAGCTCTCGCCGAAGGATTCGAAGAAATCCTTCATGCGGGCGAAAAACCCGCTCGATTGGGGCGAATTGTCCTGCGAGGAGAGCTGTTCGAACTCCTCCAGCAATTCGCGCTGGCGGCGGGTCAGGTTCTGCGGCGTCTCGACAGCGGTCTGGATGTAGAGGTCGCCGACATTGGGCTGGCGCAGCACCGGCATGCCCTTGCCCTTGAGCCGGAACTGGCGTCCGTTCTGGGTGCCTTCGGGCACTTTCACCTTGGTCTGGCTGCCGTCCAGCGTCGTCACCTCGAAAGAGCCGCCGAGGGCCGCCGTCGTCATCGAGATCGGCACTTTGCAATAGAGATCGGCGCCATCGCGTTGGAAGAATTCGTGCGGCTTCACCGCCAGGAAAATATAGAGGTCGCCCGAAGGGCCGCCGCGCAGGCCGGCCTCGCCCTCATTGGCAAGGCGGATGCGGGTGCCGTCCTCGATGCCGGCCGGAATGTTGACCGACAGCGAACGCTCCTCGGTGACGCGGCCCTGGCCTGCGCATTTCGGGCACGGATCCTTGATGGTCTGGCCGCGGCCCTGGCATTGCGGGCAGGTGCGCTCGATCGAGAAGAAGCCTTGCGTGGCGCGTACCTTGCCATGGCCATGGCACATCGAGCAGGTCACCGGCTGGGTGCCGGGCTTGGCGCCGCTGCCTGAGCATTCCGTGCACGAGATCGAGGCCGGAACGCGGATCTGCGCGGTCTTGCCGGCAAACGCCTCTTCCAGCGAGATTTCCATATTGTAGCGCAGGTCGGCGCCACGCTCGCGGCCGCCGGACGAACGACGCTGCCGCCCGCCCATCATGTCCCCGAAAATATCCTCGAAAATGTCGGCGAAGCCGCCGGCGCCAAAGCCTTGCGCGCCGCCATTCATGCCGCCCTGTTCGAAGGCAGCGTGGCCGAAACGGTCATAGGCCGCGCGCTTCTGCGGGTCCTTCAGCGTCTCGTAGGCTTCGTTGATTTCCTTGAACTTGTGCTCGCAGGAATGATCGCCGGGATTGCGGTCAGGATGGAACTGCATGGCGAGCTTGCGGAAAGCGCTCTTGAGCTCCTTCTCGTCGGCGCCCTTTTGTACGCCCAGCGTTTCGTAGAAATCAGCTTTCATTTTTTCCCGCTGTCCGGATGCTCAACGTCTTGATGCATTGTTGCGTCGTTTGCCGGCACGTTGCCTCGATTTAGGATCGGTGCCGCCCGGATGCCAGTGCTGGTGTGCGTCTGTCCGGGTTTTTCTGTCATTTTTTGGAGAGGTCCCGCACTTTTTTGGCAAGGGTTGCAAAAAAGCCCGGCTTTACGCCGGGCTTTCCGCTTTATCTTGCCGTCAGGCGGCTCAGGCCGACTTCTTCTTGTCGTCGTCCTCGTCGATTTCCTCGAAATCGGCATCGACCACGTCGGAGTCCTTGGCGGCATCCGCCTTGGCATCGGCTTCCGCTGCTTCCTTCTGCGAGGCCTCGTACATGGCCTGGCCAAGCTTCATCGAAGCTTCGGCGAGCACCTGGCTCTTGGCCTCGATGTCGGCCGGATCGTCGCCTTCGGCGGCGGTCTTCAGCGCCGCGATCGCATCGGAAATCGCCGTGCGTTCGGCTTCCGAGACCTTGTCGCCATATTCCTTCAGCGACTTCTCTGACGAATGCACCAGCGCCTCGGCCTGGTTGCGGGCCTCGACCACGGCGCGCCGCTTCTTGTCGGTCTCGGCATTGGCCTCGGCGTCCTTCACCATCTTCTCGATGTCGGCGTCCGAAAGACCACCCGAAGCCTGGATGCGGATCTGGTGCTCCTTGCCAGTGCCCTTGTCCTTGGCCGAAACGTTGACGATGCCGTTGGCGTCGATGTCGAAAGTGACCTCGATCTGCGGCACGCCGCGCGGCGCCGGCGGAATGCCGACCAGGTCGAACTGGCCGAGCGCCTTGTTGTCGGCGGCCATTTCGCGTTCGCCCTGGAAGACGCGGATGGTCACGGCCGACTGACTGTCTTCAGCGGTCGAGAACACCTGGCTCTTCTTGGTCGGGATCGTCGTGTTGCGTTCGATCAGCCGGGTAAACACGCCACCCAGCGTCTCGATGCCGAGCGACAGCGGTGTCACGTCGAGCAACAGTACGTCCTTGACGTCGCCCTGCAGCACGCCGGCCTGGATGGCGGCGCCCAGTGCGACGACCTCATCCGGGTTGACGCCCTTGTGCGGCTCCTTGCCGAAGAACTGCTTCACGATCTCCTGGATCTTGGGCATGCGGGTCATGCCGCCGACCAGGACCACTTCGTCGATCTCGCCAGCCTTCAGGCCGGCATCCTTGAGCGCCGCCTTGCAGGGGTCGATGGTGCGCTGGACGAGGTCTTCGACCAGGCTTTCGAACTTGGCGCGCGTCAGCTTCAGCGTCAGGTGCTTCGGCCCAGTCGCGTCGGCGGTGATGAAGGGCAGGTTGATCTCGGTCTGCGTGGTGGACGACAGCTCGATCTTGGCCTTTTCAGCCGCCTCCTTGAGGCGCTGCAGCGCAAGCTTGTCGTTCTTCAGGTCGATGCCCTGTTCCTTCTTGAACTCGGCCGCCAGATATTCGACCAGGCGCATGTCGAAATCCTCGCCGCCGAGGAAGGTGTCGCCATTGGTCGACTTCACCTCGAACACGCCGTCGCCGATTTCGAGCACCGAAATGTCGAACGTGCCGCCGCCAAGGTCATAGACGGCAATGGTCTTGCCATCCTTCTTGTCGAGGCCGTAGGCAAGCGCCGCGGCCGTCGGCTCGTTGATGATGCGCAGCACTTCAAGGCCGGCGATCTTGCCGGCATCCTTGGTGGCCTGGCGCTGGGCGTCGTTGAAATAGGCCGGAACGGTGATCACCGCCTTCTCGACCTTCTCGCCGAGATAGGCTTCCGCCGTTTCCTTCATCTTCTGCAGGATCATGGCCGAGATCTGCGAGGGCGACTGCTTCTTGCCGCCGGCCTCGACCCAGGCATCGCCATTGTCGCCCTTGACGATCTTGTAGGGGACAAGCTTCTTGTCCTTTTCCGTCACCGGATCGTCATAGCGGCGGCCGATCAGGCGCTTGACCGCGAAGATGGTGTTTTCAGGATTGGTGACCGCCTGGCGCTTGGCCGGCTGGCCGACCAGACGTTCGCCGTCGCCCGAGATGGCGACGATGGAAGGCGTCGTGCGCGCGCCTTCCGCATTCTCGATCACCTTGGGCTCCTTGCCATCCATGATGGCGATGCAGGAATTGGTGGTGCCGAGATCGATACCGATTACTTTTGCCATTTTTCTAGTCTCTCCTCTAAGCAGGCTTTCAGGACCCATGAAGGCGTTCCGACGAAAGCCCCTGTTCATAAGAAATCCCGTCCGGCCACCAGTGTTGCGGCGCCGCACGGCTTGGCGCGTATATAAGAACAGGCGGCATCGGGCGCAAGCATTCTGCGCAAGGCTTCCGTGAACCTTTCCACCTCCGCCCGCGACTGAGGTCCAGGTGCCGCATGGTGCGGCCCGGAAAGGATGCCCCCATGACCAGCAACCCAGAGGCTCTGAGGTCTCCGGGAACAACAGGAGCTCGGCGCGACCACCGCCTTCGGGACGGGGTCGATGCGCTGGGCTTCCCGCTGATTCCGTTGACCCTGCGTAAGAGCAGGCGTATCGTGACAATGAGGAAAGCAGACAATTCGATCAGGGAAGAACGAGCCGGACCGCCGCGCCTTGCCCTGGTTCGCGCGGCTCAGCCGGAGGTTCCGCCCATAGACTTCGGGGGGAGTTCTATGTCTTGCGATCACGGCCCGTTCGTGCCTTCTTTCACCAGCCGTTTGCTCCGCCTGATCAAGGCAACCGGCGGATTTGTTGTATTTGCCCTGACCGCCAGCCTTTGGCTTGGCGGCGCCGCCAAGGCGCAGGACACCCAGATCATCTATCCCGGCTCGATGGCGGTTACCGGATTTTCCGGCACCATCATCCCCAATTTCGACGAAGGCCTGCCACCCGGGGTCGATCCGGTCGATGAAACCTTTATCGACACCACGCGGGCCACTCTGCGCGTTTTCGACGTTTCGCATCTCGGCGGGCCGGCTTCGGGCCAGCTCGTCTTCACGCCGCCGCCTTTCGAGGTCACGGCCGGCCAGATCGGCCAGGTTTTCGGCCTCACCTATGATGACGGCGTGCGCGATGGTGTTCCGTCGGGCATTCCCAATCTTTATGCCGCCGCCACCTCGCTGCACGGCATCCGCATCGTCACGCCGGATACCGACAGTGACGGCAGGCCTGAGCGGCAGCGCCGAGGCACGGCAGGCGCCACCTTTATGGAAGGCCAATTCGGCGGCGAAAACGGCGGCGGGCCAGGCACCATCTGGAAGATCGACGGCATCACCGGCCAGGTCGCCAAATTCGCCGACATCGACACCAACAGCGGTCCCGGCATCGGCAATCTCACCTTCGATCCGAACCATCGCCAGTTCTTCGCCTCGGACCTCGACACCGGCCTGATCCATCGCATCGACGCCACCGGCGGATTGATCGACACGTTCGATCATGGTGTCGCCGGGCGCCCGGCGCATGGTCTGGCTCCCGTCGCCGACGATGGCGCGGTGATGGACATACAGGGTGCCGCCTTCGACACGGAAGATCCCGAGACATGGGGCTACACCCAGGACGAGCGCCGCGTCTGGGCCGTCTCCTATCACGGTGGCCGGCTCTATTATTCTGTCGGCGAAAAGTCGGAAATCTGGTCGGTGGGCATTGCCCGCGACGGCAGCTTTGCCGGCGACCCGCGCTGGGAGCTGACGGTCAAGGCCGACAAGGACTACGCCGTCACCGACATCGCCTTCGACAATAGCGGCATCATGTACCTGGCCCAGCGCGGCCCGGTCGAAAACCGCTACGATTACAGCCGCTTCGCCGATTCCGGAAAGGGCGAGGTCATCCGCTATTTCAGAGAAAACCCGGACGATCCGGCAACGGAATCGGTCTGGGTGGAAGTGCCGCAGGAATATGCGGTCGGTTTCCCGCAAGGCAACCGGCAGTCGGCCGGCGGCCTCGACCTGCAATATGGCTATGATGCCGACGGCAATCTCGACACCTCGGTGTGCACGCAGACGCTGGTCAACACCGGCGACAAATTGCGCGACAATCCGACGCTTGCCGAGCAACTCGCCGCCGGCGGGCCGCTCGCCGTGCATGGCGTGCAGATCACGCCCAAGGACCTGGTCAAGCCGGCCAATGTGCCGCCTTTCGGCTCCTGGTTCGTCGATTTCGACGGCTATTTCGAGGATCCCGAGGTGGAAGGCCATGTCGGCGACGTCGCCGTCTGGCATCCCTGCGAGGGGCGTGCCGGCTATTATGAAGAAATTCCGGGCGGCTATTTGCCCCCCTTCTACCCGCCGGACTTCCCACCACCCGGCAATCTGCCTCCCTGTCTCGATGTCGAGGATATCAGGTATTACTGCACGCCTTCGGGCCTCGAGGCCGATCTCTATCTCCATGACCATGCCGGCTTCGGCGGCGATTCGATCAAGGCCCAGTCCAGGACGCCAGGCGTCGGGGTGACTTCACCCATGTCGCATGCGCCCGGCACGCCGTACACGATCAACATCACCGGCCACTATCCGGGCGACAGAGTGGATGTTGGGCTTTGCTTCTACAGGAAGTCCGACAAGGACAAGGGTGGCTACTACCCTTGCTGCAAGATGACCTTGCCGCTCCGCACCCCAGCCGTCAGCTGCGAACGTTGAGGAGGGGAAGATGAACAATCTCGCACTCTCCCCGCTCGCGCAAAACAACGCAACCGTCATGGAGACGATCATGAAACCCCTGTCATACGCCAGGCGCGGCGCGCGCTGGCTGATGGCGGCCGGTATCGCGGTCGCCATGTTCACCCCTCTGGCAAGCCATGCGGAAGACGCTGTTCCGATCACCCCGGAACTGAGGCTCGACCTCGACAATTCGCGCGTCGTAAATCCGCGGCCGGAACGGGTCGTCCCCTTCTTCACCAAAAGAGGCACCCAGAGAGGCTGCGACTATGTCGTCTACTCCCTGAGCTTCGGCCTGCGCGGTGATCCGCAGGGCTTTGCCGACCCAGGCCTGGTGGCCTTGCTCAAGAAACTCAAGATCGAGTTCAAGGACCAGCTTCCGCACGGCCTTTCGATCGTCAACGTCAATGTGTCCGGCGACGGCACCGATGCCTCCGGCGGGCCACTGCCGGGCGCGACGATCAGCAATTCGGCGGGTCCCAACGACACGGCAACGGTGTCCGATTTCCGGCTCTCCGCCGCCGATCTCGACGGTGCGGGTGCCGCCAACGAACGCGTCATCAATTTCCAGATCACGGCCAAGATCGACCATGCGGCGTTCCCCGCGCCGACGATCGTCGACAATCAGGGCCTGATCAAGGTGAGCAATGAAGCCGGCACCGGGACCATCATCCCGTCGCAGGATCCGAGCAAGCCCGACGACGGCGACTACAAGACCGGCATCAAGACCTCGATCAAGATCGATGTCACCAAGTGCGAACCACCGCCACCACCTCCCGGCAAGGAATGCTTCAAGGTGGAACGCGGCACGGTCGATTGCGTGCCCGGCGGTGGCGCCTTCATCTACCACATGCCTGTCGGCCCCGAGATGGGCGGCAAGTGGGTGCAGGTGTCGACCACCACGCCCGGCATCACCATCATCCCCGACACCCAGCTGGTGCCTCCGGGCGGTGGTGTGCTCAACTGGAAGATCGTCGGGGCATCGCCCGGCGACGTCATCCACCTCATCGTCACCGGTATCGAGACCTATGCCGGGCCGAAGGAGGGCTGGGGCCTGTGCTGCACGCAGACCATCGACATCGTCATCCCGCGTGACCAGCGCTGCCCGCCCAAGGACAAGGAGCCGGATCTCAAGGTCGAGAAACGCGCCGATGTCCCGCGCTGCACCATGGCCGGCGGCTGCGACTTCACCATCAGGGTCACCAATGTCGGCACCGCGCCCTATAACGGCAAGATCGTGCTCGACGAGGTGACGCTGCCGGCCGGTTCGACGTTGAGTTCAGGGCCCAATCCGCCCTGGGTCTGCGTGCCCGGCACCACCCCGATGATGTGTACCTATCCGGTGACCACGCTCAATCCGGGGGCTTTCGTCGACCTCAAGCTCGGCTTCAAGCCGGCGGCGGGCTGGCAAGGCCCGGTGCTGCGCAACTGCGCCACCTATAACTATCCGGCCAGCGGCAAGCCGCTGTTCGGCAGCCAGGCCAACGACCGCGGCTGTGCCTCGATCCCGATCTGCCGCCGTGGCGATCGTGACCGCGACTGCCAGCCGCCGGTCGAGAAGAAAGTCGACCTGATCCTGAAGAAGCGCGCCCGTATCCCGGTCTGCACGCCGGACGGTGTCTGCTACTTCATCATCGACATCATCAACAACGGCACATCGACCTATAACGGGCCGCTGACGGTGGTCGACAACTATCCCGGCGGCGCGCCGGCCTCCTCGACCTTCGGCCCGAGCCCACCCTGGACATGCGGACCGAACGGCCCCGGCCAGTTCCGCTGCGACAATGCAGGCATCTCATTGCCCGCGGGCGCCTCGACGCCGATCTTCGTCAAGGCGGTCATGCCGGCCGGCTACCAGTCGGATACGGTCGAAAACTGCGCCGCGGTGAAGGCCATCCCCGGTGAGGTCGACCTCACCAACAACAAGGCCTGCGCCAAGGAACGCATCCGTCGTCCCAATGGCGGCCAGCCTGGCCTGCGCATCACCAAGGTGTGCAACGGCTCGCTGGCTGGTGCCGCGGTCATCTCTTGCCGCATCACCGTCTCCAACGCCGGCACGGCAGCCCCTACCGGTCCGGTGCGGGTCAACGATGCCGCCACGCTGGTGTCGGGCGGCGCGCCTGTCCAGATCCAGACCGTCACTCCCGACGGCGCGGAATGGGCGTGCGGACCGGTTCCGGCCAACACGCTGTCGTGCCAGATTCCTGGTGCCGTCATGACACCTGGAACCAGCCGCCACTTCGACGTGACGGTCTCGGCCAATGGCGAGTTCGAGAACTGCGCGCGCGGCTCCTATGGGCCGGCGCCAGGCGACGACATCGTCTATCCGATCGGCCAGGCCTGCGCCAAGGGCGGCGGCTCTTCGACCATCCGAGTCGAGAAAACCGGCGACCGCGAGTGCAAGCTTGGCCAGCCCTGCTCGTTCGACATCACCATCACCAATGACGGGACGAGCCCCTTCTCCGGCCCGGTTCGCATCGGCGATGCGATCGGCGTCGAAGGTCTCGGCCGGCTGGATGGCGTTGCGATCACCTCGATCGACCCGCCCTTCGGCTGCTCGCCGGAGCCGATGACATTGCCGGCCTCCTGCATTGCCAACCTGACGCTCGGCGCCGGCGAAAGCCAGTCGCACCATGTCACCGTGGTCATTCCCGACGACGGGCGTCTGGCCAACCTGCAGGGCAACGTCGATGGTCAGAACTGCGTTGGCGTCCTGTCTCCCGACACGAGGGTGCAGGGCGGCGGCGACGTGCTGTCCAAGGACGCCAACGTGCAGGGTGATCGCGGCAAGGCCTATGCGTGCCACCCCTTCGTCATCACCCATGAGGTGAAGAATGAGTGCTCGCCGGGCTTCGTCATGAACGACGCCGGCCGCTGTGTCTGCCCGGAAGGCACCACCTTCCGCAACGGCCAGTGCACCGGCGGCGGCACCAACATTCTGCCGACGCCTCCGCCGCCGAAGCGCTGCGTGCTGCTCGAAGGCCAGATCCGCACCGAGGACGGGCGCTGCATCTGCCCGCGCGGCACGCAACTGGAGAACGGGAAGTGCGTCAGGACCGACAGGCCTGAGCAGTGCACCATCCGTGGCCAGATCCATGATGCCGATGGCAATTGTATCTGCCCGCAAGGGACCGAGGTGCGCAACGGCGCCTGCCGACCGATCCGGCCGAAGCCCGAGCAGTGCCGCATCCCCGGCCAGATTCGCAATGCCGATGGCGATTGTGTCTGTCCGCAAGGGACCGAGGTGCGCAACGGCGCCTGCCGTCCGGTCCGGCCGAAGCCTCAGCAGTGCCGCATCCCCGGCCAGATCCGCAACGCCGATGGTGATTGCGTCTGCCCGCAAGGGACCGAGGTGCGCAATGGCGCCTGCCGACCGGTCCGGCCGAAGCCTGACCAGTGCACCATCCGCGGCCAGGTGCACGATGCCAATGGCGATTGCGTCTGCCCGCGTGGGACCGAGGTGATCGACGGCGCATGCCGGCGCAAGCAGCCGCAACTGGAGCAGTGCGACATACGCGGCCAGGTCCACAACAAGCGCGGCGAGTGCGTCTGTCCGCGTGGGACCGAGGTCATCGACGGCGCGTGCCGCAAGCCCAGGCAACAGACGGAATGCGCACCGGGCTCGCAGATGGTCGATGGCCAGTGCCAGCCGATCTTCAGGCGGCGCTGCCCGGAAGGCACGATTGGGCGCTATCCCAACTGCCGGCCGATACGCGGGCAGCCGTCGCTGGAGATCAACCCGGGCCTGCTGCTGCAGCAGGTCCTGCCGCGGCGCCAGCCGCAAACAGAACAGCAGGATCCGGCACCAAACAGGATCCTGAAACTCCAGCAGCAGTAACCATCTGCTCGACACCAGACCAGAGACCCGCCGGAGCAATCCGGCGGGTTCTTCGTCATGTCCCGGCAAGCGCGAACAGCTCCAGGAGCCGCAGCGCCACCCAAGCCTGTGGAGCCGCCATGCCTGCACCCTCGACAAGTCACCCGCCGGGCATTAGGCAGTCGGTCCAGGATGAGCGGACGAAAAGCCCGTCCGGAAAGGCTGCTATATGAGCAAAAAGACCTTGATCGCACCCTCGGTGCTGGCTTCGGACTTTTCGAAGCTCGGCGACGAGGTCGAAGCCGTGGCGGCAGCCGGGGCCGACTGGATCCATCTCGATGTCATGGATGGCCATTTCGTCCCCAACATCACTTTCGGCCCGCCGGTGATCAAGGCGATCCGCAACCGCACCAAGGCTTTCTTCGACTGCCATCTGATGATTGCGCCGGCCGATCCCTATCTCGCCGCCTTCGCCGAGGCCGGCTGTGACGGCATGACGGTGCATGCCGAGGCCGGGCCGCATCTCGACCGCTCGCTGCAGACCATCAGGAACCTCGGCAAGAAGGCCGGCGTGTCGCTCAATCCGGCGACGCCGGAAACGATGATCGAATATGTGCTCGACCGGCTCGACCTGATCCTGATCATGACCGTCAACCCAGGGTTCGGCGGCCAGGCCTTCATCCCGGGCATCGTCGACAAGGTGAGAAGGGTCAAGGCGCTGATCGGCGACCGGCCGATCCGCATCGAGATCGACGGCGGCGTTTCGCCGGAAACAGCCCCCCTGGTCACAGCAGCCGGCGCCGATGTGCTGGTGGCCGGTGCCGCGATCTTCAAGGGCGGCAGCGTCGAAGCTTACCGCGCCAACATCGAGGCGATCAGGACAGCCGCCGACAAGGCCGCCGGCTAACGCGTCACGACCCATCTCGTTTAGTCCAACAGGCCGGCTAAGAGCCGGTGGGCAGGCGCGGCTCTATCAGGGGCCTCTATACCCGAATCAGTCTCGCCCAAGAGGTCTGATTCGGGTGAACCGACCGGTGTCTTTGCGCGCGACAGAAAAGATGCTCGCATGGGCACACAGGAAACAGATGATCCTGCGTGCATAAAAAACATGTTAAGTTTCTACTGGTTGTAGAGATGCGCGATTTTCCACACTCAGACGCAGATCGGGATATATTCCTTTGTGCTTAAGTACAATAGCGCCATCTTCTGCTTGAGCCCCTTGACGCAAACACTGTATGGTACATGTACGGAAGGAATCGTTTCGGACTCGAATTTCCCGGAGAAAAATGGGAACTAAGGAGTCAACTTTGACATACGGAGCTGCCAACCTGAACGACGACGGCACAGGATCCAAGAGTACGCTTGCCAGTACGGTCTATCACCAATTGCGGGATGATCTTCTCGGCGGCGCTCTTGAAACCGAAAGCAAACTGCGGGTCGAGTGGGTTGTTTCCAAGTATGGCGCCGGTGCTTCCCCGGTTCGTGAAGCCCTTAATCGCCTTGCCTCCGAAGGACTTCTTGGTCGTCATGACCAACGTGGCTTTTTCATCATGCCGGTCAGTGCGACGGAGCTTGAGGAGCTGACGCGCACACGCTGCTGGCTCGAGGAGCGGGCGCTTCGCGAATCCATTGCCCACCGCACCGCCGAATGGGAAGAACAGCTGGTGCTGGCGCTGCACCGCCTGGGCCGCGCCTCACGCCTTTCGCCGCAAAATGCCACGTCGCTCGATCCGGACTGGGAGAAATTGCACCGCACCTTCCACCGGGTGCTGATCTCGGCCTGCCGGTCGCACTGGCTTGTGGGTTTCTGCGACCAGCTTTCCGATCACGCCTATCGCTACCGGCAAATGGCCAATGACGGCGAAAGCGTCCAGCGCGACGATTTCGGCGAACACCGGCTGATCGCCGAATGCGCGCTGGACGGCAATGCCGACGGCGCCGTCCAGGCCCTGATCGATCACTACCAGCTGACCGCGTCCATGTGCATGGAACGCTTCAAGCAAGGCGAAGTTGCAAAAGCCGCCGCCCCGGCCGAACGCGCCCGGCGGTAACGATCACTTCCCTTGGCGGCCTTGCCGTGGTCATTCGCGACCTTTTCGGCGGACGTGACGCGTTGGACCGCCATCTCCAGTCTTGACGGCATGGCCGGGAAACGCGAACTCTTCGCCGCCGATCCATGCCACCCTGGAGCATTGCCGGCATCGCCATGCCGTCACCGCAGGAAAATTTCATGAGCAATCATCTGTTCGATGCGTTCCGGTCCCGGATGCCGGCGCCGGAGCGCCTGTTGATGGAAACCGATGATGGGCGCTCGCTGAGCTATGGCGACATGCTGGCGCGGTCGGCACAGCTCGCGCATGCGCTCCTGCAACTGGACGTCGAGCCCGGCGACCGGGTCGCCGTGCAGGTCGAGAAGAGCCCGGAGGCGCTGCTGCTCTATCTTGCCTGTGTGCGCGCCGGTGCCGTCTTCCTGCCGCTCAACACCGCCTACACGCTGACCGAGCTCGGTTATTTCTTTGGGGATGCCGCACCGCGGGTCATCGTCTGCGATCCGGCAAAGTCGGCGGATATCGGGCGCATGGTCGAGCCATCCGGTGCCGTCGTGGTTACGCTCGACCGCAACGGCCGGGGATCCCTTACGGATCAGGCCTCGCGTCTGCCGTCGGATTTTCACGATGTGGCGCGCGGGCCGGATGATCTCGCGGCAATCCTCTACACCTCAGGAACCACCGGCCGTTCGAAAGGCGCCATGCTCAGCCACGAGAACCTCGCCTCGAATGCGCGGGTGCTGGTCGAGCAATGGCGCTTCACGTCGGACGATGTGCTGATTCACGCGCTGCCGATCTTCCACACCCACGGCCTGTTCGTCGCCACCAATGTCATCCTGATGGCCGGCGCCACGATGCTGTTCGAGCAGAAATTCGATCCGGCCCGCATCGTCGCATTGCTGCCGCGCGCCACGGCGCTGATGGGCGTGCCGACCTTCTATACCAGGCTGCTGCAGCAGGATGGACTGGACCGTGAGGCGGCGAAAAACATCCGCCTGTTCGTGTCCGGCTCGGCGCCGCTGCTGGCCGACACGCACAAGGCCTGGCGCGAGCGCACCGGCCACGCCATCCTCGAGCGCTACGGCATGACCGAGACCAACATGAATACGTCCAACCCCTATGACGGCGAACGCCGCGCCGGGACGGTCGGCTTCCCCTTGCCTGGCGTTGCGCTGCGCATCGCCGATCCGGACAGCGGCAAGCCGCTGGCCCACGGCGAGGTCGGCATGATCGAGGTCAAGGGCCCGAACGTGTTTGGCGGTTACTGGCGCATGCCGGAAAAGACCAGGGCGGAATTTCGCGCCGATGGGTTCTTCATCACGGGCGACCTCGGCATGGTCGACACCGATGGCTATGTCCATATCGTCGGCCGCGGCAAGGACCTGATCATATCAGGCGGCTACAACATCTATCCTAAGGAGCTCGAAAGCGAGATCGACGCACTCGACGGGGTCCTGGAAAGTGCCGTCATCGGCGTCGCCCATCCGGATTTCGGTGAGGGCGTCACCGCGGTCGTCGTGCGGGCGCCGGCATCGCAGATCACCGGAGCCGAAATCCTCAGCGCCATCACGGAACGTCTGGCAAAATACAAGCATCCGAAGCAAGTGATCTTCGTCGACGAATTGCCGCGCAACACCATGGGCAAGGTGCAGAAGAACCTTCTGCGCGACGCCTACAAGGACCTCTACGCATCCTAGGTGGTGGGTGCGCTACTTCGGCTTGCGCGGCTTTTCGGCCTTCGTGCCGGAGCCCCACAAGGCGCGCTGGATCAGGCCGCGTTTGCGGTTGCGTGGTACAAGGTCGATATCCCCGACCAGTTTCGCGCCGCCCTTGTGCCGCTCCAGCGTGATCTTGCGGGTGTGGAAGGCTTCCAGTTCGGCACGGTGCGCCACGCTGACGATGGTGACCTCGGGCAATTCGCGGATCACCGTTTGCATCATCTGGTCCTGGCTCTTCTCGTCCAGTGCCGAGGTCGCCTCGTCCAGCACGACGATGTCGGGGCGATGCAGCAGAAGGCGCGCGAAGGCGACCCGCTGCTTTTCACCGCCCGACAAGGTCTGGTCCCAGGGCGCTTCCTCCTTGATCCGCCCCGTGAGGTGGCCGAGGCCGACCTTGTCGAGGGCGGCCTTGATCTGTTCGAGCTTCCATTTGTTGGCGGCCGCCGGGTAGGCGACCACGCGGCGCAGCGTGCCGGACGGGATGTAGGGCCGCTGCGGCAGCATGAACAATCGCTTGTCGGGATGGAAATTCACGCTGCCGCTTCCCCATGGCCAGAGGCCGGCGATCGCCCGCACCAGCGTCGACTTGCCCGAGCCGGATTCACCTGACACCAGCACCCGCTCGCCCGCTTCGACCCCGACTTCCGTTTCCTTGACCACGGAAGTACCGTCGTCGAGCGTCACGGAGAGGTTGTCGAGCGAGAGCATCGTATCGCCCCTGGTCTCGCCGTGAAGGATGCGCCCCAGCTCGTCGCTCTGCTCGGCGCGCTCCAGCCCATCGAGCGACATCATCAGCGACGCGATGCGGCGGGCAGAGGCGTTCCAGTCGGCGAGACGCGGATAATT
Source organism: Mesorhizobium loti (assembly GCA_002356515.1). Lineage (NCBI taxonomy): Bacteria > Pseudomonadati > Pseudomonadota > Alphaproteobacteria > Hyphomicrobiales > Phyllobacteriaceae > Mesorhizobium > Mesorhizobium loti. The sequence continues at coordinate 4,328,320 of AP017605.1, forward strand.
GTCGACCAGCCAGCCGAACGCGCCCTGCACGATGGCGAAGGCGGAGGCAGCCTGCATGACCTCGCCGAGCGTCATCGAGCCTTCGAGGAACTTTGGCGCACAGAGCAAGACCGGCACGACCGGCGCGAAAAGGCTCGAACCCTGCGAGACCAGGGCCGTGCGCATATGCTGGCCGGTCAGCTGCGCCCAGCGCTTCAGCACGCCGGCAAAGGTCCTGTCGATGCCGCTGCGTTCCTCCTCCTCGCCGCCGAGCAAGGCGATGCTCTCGCCGTTTTCGCGCACGCGCGTCAGCACGTAGCGGAATTCTGCTTCCGTCTGGTTCTTCTCCTCCGACAACCGCACGAAGTCGCGGCCGATGACGAACATCGAGGTCGAGGTGATCGCGGCATAGATCACCGCCGTGATGACGAGGAAGCCGGGCACGGTGACGGTCGAGCCTCCCAGCGTTAAGGTCAGGGCGCCGCCGATCGTCCACAGCACCACGATAAAAGTCGAGGCCGACAGGGTGGCGACGATCACGCCGGCGACGAAGTCGACGGGCGCCTCGGTGGCCACCCGCAGATCTTCCGAGAGGCGTGCCTCGGGGTTCTGGTGATCGCCTTGCACGAGGTTCAGCTGGTAGTAGCGGCCATTGGCCAGCCAGCGCGCTATCACCGAGGTGGTCAGCCAGGCGCGCCAGCGGCGCTGCATGGTCATGCGCAGATAGACCTGCGCAACGACAAGGCTGATGCTCCCAAGCACGAGCGGCACGAACACCGCGCTGAGGAAATAGACGGTATGGGCATCGCGTTTCTCGATGGCGTCGAAGATGGCGCGGTTCCAGAGATTGATTCCGTACTGAAAGCCGACATTGACACCGATCAGGATCAGCAGCCCGATGGTCAGCGGCCAGCCGAGCTTGTCGCCGTGCCGTCCCCAATAACCGCGTCCGCTGATCCAGAACCGCTTGAGCAGGTATTTCTTGCGCGCCTGTTCGGCAGCCTGTGGCGTCAACTCCGGATCCGGTTCGACGGCCTCCGGCGGCGGGGGAACTTCACCAGCAATCTCGGACGCGGCCGCTTCAACGGCCGATGCTTTCTTTTCGCGTGGCTTTTTTTCGCGCGGTTCCTGCTCGCGCGGTCTCTCGTCACGCGGCTTTTGCCGTCGCGGCTTCGGGGCGCCGCGCGGTTTGATGCCGTCGGCCGGTTTCAATCTGGGTTTCGCCTCGGACATACGCCCCGACAACGGCCTTGAAATCAAAAGGTTTCAAGACATTCGCCCGAGAGGTAAAATTCCCGGCAGCACCTATAATTGGGTATACAGCAGTTCGACGACATGCTCGGCGATCGCCAGGCTTGCCGTCAGGCCGGGGCTCTCTATGCCGAACAGGTTGACGATGCGCCCACGGCCATGGTCGGCCGGTCCCTGGATCATGAAATCGGCGGCAGGCTGGCCGGGACCCGACAGTTTCGGCCTGACCCCGGCATAGGCCGGCTGCAGGGCACCGTCGGCGAGACCCGGCCAGTAGCGCCGGATCGCCTCATAGAAGACGGCGCTTCGGCTGGGATCGACGGTGTAATCGACATGGTCGACCCATTCGACATCGGGCCCAAAGCGCGCACTGCCGCCGAGGTCGAGCGTCAGATGGACGCCAAGGCCGCCTTCGACCGGAACCGGATAGATCAGCCGCGAAAAGGGCGACCGGCCAGGAAGGGAGAAGTAGTTTCCGCGCGCCAGCCATTGTCGGGGGATGAGCCCCTGTGGGAAACCGTTGATCCGGCTAGCCACCGCCTGGGCATCGAGGCCCGCGGCATTGATGAAGGCGCCGGCCTCCAGGGCGAAGGTCTCGCCATTGGCGTCACGCGTGTCGATCCGGATCCCGTCGCCCTCGATCGCAGCCCCGGCGAACGAGGTCAGCAAAGCGAAGGACGCGCCGGCGGCCTCGGCGTCGCCGCGCAGCGACAGCATCAGCGCATGGCTGTCGGCAATGCCGGTCGATGGCGACAACAGCGCGCCGGCACATGTCAGTGCCGGCTCCAGGTTTTCGGCCTCGCTTTGCGTCAAGAACTGGAGGTCGTCGACCCCACAGCTTTGCGCATTGGCCTCGATCTTCCGCAACCCGTCGATCTGGCCGTGCTCGCCGGCGACGATGAGCTTCCCGGTGCGCGCATGGGCGATATTGTGCTCGGCGCAGTAGGCATAGAGACGCTGGCGTCCTTCAACGCAGAGCCGGGCCTTCAGGCTCCCGGGTGCATAGTAGAGCCCGGCATGGATGACTTCGGAATTGCGCGAACTGGTGACGGTGCCGATTGCGTCGGCCTGTTCGATCACCACCACCTCGCGGCCCGACAGGGCGAGCGCCCTGGCGATTGCAAGCCCGACGACGCCGGCGCCGGCGACGACGCAATCGATTGTCTGCATGGCCTCGCTCTCAGTGCGGAGCGACAGCCTCGAACTTTTTGGCGCCGCCGATCCAGACGCTTCCTATGCCAAGATCGTCCGACAGCGCAACGATGTCCGCCGCCGTGCCATTGGCAAAGCGGCCGAGCCGGTGCGACTGGCCTATCGCCTGCGCCGGATAGAGCGAGGCCATGCGCAAGGCTTCGGACAGATCGATGCCAACGACATTGTGCATGAAGCGCACGGCCGAGATCATATCGAGATCGGCGCCCGCCAGCGTGCCGTCGGCAAGCCTGAGGCTGCCATCCCGGCGGTAGATGGTGCGGCCGTTCAGCGTGAACGAGGTCATGTCGGTGCCGATCGTCGCCATCGCGTCTGAAACCAGCACGATCCTGCCCGGCCCCTGTTTGGCGTCGAGCGCGATCCTGATGCTGGCCGGATGGACATGGATGCCGTCGGCGATCAGCCCAGCGGACAAGGTGCCGATGTCGATGGCCGCTCCGACGAGGCCAGGTTCGCGGTTGCCGATCTGGCTCATCGCGTTGAACAGATGGGTGACCACGCCGGCACCAGCCTCGGCGAAGGCCTTGGCCGTGGCGTAGCCCGTGTCGGAATGGCCGAGGCTGACGATGATGCCGGCCTTGGCCAATGCCGTTACGCGCGCCGGATCGACGGACTCCGGCGCGATCGTGGTGAGCAGCACCGGCAGCTTCTGCCGCGCCGCGATCAGCATCGCCTGGTCTTGATCCGTCATCGGTCGGATCAGCGCCGGATCATGCGCGCCCTTGCGGGCGATCGACAGATGAGGACCTTCGAGATGCAGGCCGAGGAAACCAGGCAGCTTTTGCAGCGCGGCCGTTTCACCGGCGGCAATGGCAGAAGCGGTGATGGCGGGTGTGTCGGTGATCAGCGTCGCCAACAGCGCCGTCGTGCCGAATGGCGCATGCGCCCGGCAGATGGTTTCGATCGAGGCGACATCGGGATGGTCGTTGAGCATGACGCCGCCGCCGCCATTGACCTGGATGTCGACGAAGCCCGGCGCCAGCATGCCGCCGCCGGTGTCGACGGTGCGGATGTCCGAGCCGACGGCGCCGGTGGGCAAGATAGCCTCGACAAGACCGTCGCGCACGACAAGGGCGTGGCCGTCATGCCAGTCGTCGCCGTCGAAAATGCGGGCGCCAGTCAGGGCAAAACGGTCGCTCATACGGTCTCCGTTACCTTGCGAAGGTTGCGCGGCGTGTCCGGATCGAGACCGCGGTGGCGCGCGAAGGCTTCGACGAACACGTAGAAGGAGACGATCAGCGTCAGCGGGTCGGTCAGCGGGTGACCGGTGGCGACATGCGGCAGGCGCGTGGCGCGGTTGGCCAGCGCGGAGGTGACGAACACCGGTGCCCCCTTGGCCGCCAGGCCGTCGGCCGCTTCGGCGATGGACGGTTCGGACGCATCGCGCGCGGCCAGTGCCAGCACTGGAAAGTCGGGGCCGATCAGCGCCAGCGGGCCATGCATGACTTCGGCCGCGCTATAGGCCTCGGCATGCATGCCGCAGGTCTCCTTGAACTTCAGCGCCGCCTCGTTGGCCATCGCTGCCGACGGGCCGCGACCAAGGATGAACAGCGACTTCTGCTTCTCGATGGTTTCGGAGAGCACGCTCATCCAGTCGCAGGCGATCGCCTTGCCGAAATGCTCAGGCAGGCGGGCAAGCGCCGCTAGAAGCGCTTCGTCACCGGTGGAATGCGCCATCAAAGCGAGGCCGGCGACGGCGGAATTGACGAAGGTCTTGGTCGCCGCGACGCTGCGCTCGGGTCCAGCAAGGATGTCGATCGCATAGTCCGAGGCGCGCGCCAGCGGCGAATCGGCGGTGTTGGTCACGGCAATGGTCAGCGCGCCGCCGGCCCGTGCGGTTTCGGCCATGGCGACGATGTCGGGGCTCTTGCCCGATTGCGAGATCGCCAGGCAGGCCGAGCCGCCAAGGCGGAGCTTGCGGCCATAGATCGAAGCGATGGAGGGGCCGACCGAGGCGACGGCAAGACCCGCGGTCAGTTCGACGGCGTATTTCATGAAGGTCGCCGCATGGTCGGACGAGCCGCGCGCCACGGTGACGACGAATTGCGGGTCACGTTCCCGGATGCCGCGTCCGGCTTCGGCAAGCACGGCGCCGGAGCCATCGAGCATACGGGCGACGGCCTGCGGGATCTCCTCGATCTCGCGCTGCATATGGGTGGTGTTGGAGATCATGGTCGGCCCTCTTCGCTCGGCCCTGTCAGCCGCAGTTCGGCGACGAAGTCATAGGCATCGCCCCGGTAGATGGAGCGGGTGAATTCGATCACCTTGCCGCTCGCCAGATAGGAAATGCGTTCGATGTGCAGGCCGGCAATACCCGGCGGCACTTCGAGCAGGCGCGCATCGCTGTCGCCGAGATTGGCGGCGGAAATGCGCTGCACCGCCCGCACCGGCCGGTTACCTGTCAGTTCCAGCGCGGCATAGAGCGAGGAACCGATGCCCGCCGGGTCGGGCAGCACGCTGGCCGACAGCGAGGCGCGCTCGATTGCCAGCGGCGTGTCGTTGGCGATGCGCAGGCGCGCCACGCGTGCCACCAGTTCGCTCGACGACAGGCCAAGCACCATCATCTCGTCGGGCGAGGGCGCGTAGAGGCCGCGGTCGAGCCAGGCCGAGCGCACCGCCATACCGCGCCGCGCCATGTCTTCGGTAAACGAGGTCAGCCGCGACAGCGACTGCTCAACGCGTTCCATGCGCGGCGCCACGAAAGTGCCGGAGCCATGGCGCTGGACAAGAATGCCGCCCTTGACCAGGTCCTGCACCGCCTTGCGCACGGTGACGCGCGAGATGTCGGCCTTGGTGGCGATGTCGCGCTCGGAAGGCAGCGCATCGCCCGGCCCGATCAGGCCGCGGTTGACCGCGTCCTCGATGCTTTTGCGCAGCTGCAGATAGAGCGGCGCACCGCTTTGCGAGGATTGCTTCAGCGTGGCGAAGATCTGGTCGGCGGCATCGCTCATCGCGCCGCCTCCGCTGGCTTGGCGAACAGACGAGCCGCCATCTGCACGGCGCCGCCCAGCGCATCGTCGAGCGGCGGCTTAAGCAAGGCCTTATAGCGGGCGGACAGGCGCGGCGCATAAAGCGGCGCCAGCCCGCCGAGCAGGCAAAGCGGGGCATCGTCCGAAAGGCCGAGCGCACCGAGCGAGGCTTCGACATCGCCGACCGCCTTGTCGACGATCCAGTTGGCGACGGCATCGCCCTTCTGCGCATGCTCGAACACCTTGGGCGCGAAGCCGCCGAAATCGCCCGGCTTGGCATTGGTGGTGAATTCGACCACGTCCTCGGGATTGTTGCGGAAGGTGGCCATCATGGCGTCGGTCAGCGGCGAAGCCGCGCGCACACCGTCATGGGCAAGCAGCGTCTGTTCCAGCAGATCGCGGCCGATGCGGGCGCCGCTGCCCTGGTCGCCGACCTGGAACCCCCAGCCGCCGATGGCGCGCGACTTGCCATCCTTACGCGCCATATAGGCGGTGCCGGTGCCGAGGATGGCCATGGCGCCGTCACCAGAACCGACCGCGCCTTCAAGCGCGATCTCGGCGTCGGTCTCGACGCGGCTGATGCTGAACGGCAGGATGGCTTCGAGTTGCTGCCGGTAAGTGCCGACATTGGCACCGGCAAGGCCGAGAATGGCCGGTGTTTGCGGGATCAGCTCCGGATCCTGCCCGGCGGCGATGAACGCCTGCCGGGCGGCGTCGACAATGTTCGAGCGCGCTCCGGTGAGGTCGGTGCGGATGTTGGCGGCGCCGCTTTTGGCGCGGCCAATGACAGCGCCGTCCACTGTTGCCAGGGCGGCCCTGCAGCTGGTGCCGCCGCCATCGATACCGAGCACGAATTTCACGCGATTTCTCCTCCGGGCGGATAATACCAATAAAATACCAATAGCCAAGGGTTAATTTCCGTTTCAAAAAGATTAAGCCGTATTTTATTGAAAAATCTGCACATTTCGCCGGCTCAGCGATTTCCTGCCCGCGAATTCGTTAATGCGTGTGGACAAGTGGTATTTTTTTGGTATTGTTCTGGTATTGGAGGAACACGGATGGCTGAAACGCGCACCGAAGCGCTTCACAGGAATGCCGAGGGGCTGGATATCCAGGCTCCGGAGGCCATCCTTGTTTCGCTGGCCGACGCGCAGATCGAAGCCGCCAAGGCCGTCCGCAACGCCATTCCCGCCATCGCCACGGCAGCCGAGATCATCGCCGGGCGACTGAACAGTGGCGGCAAGCTCGCCTATGCCGCGGCCGGCAGTTCCGGCCTTATGGCTCTCGCCGATGCCTTGGAACTTCCCGGCACTTTCGGCATTCAGCGCGACCGCATCGCCATCCTGATCGCCGGCGGCGACGAAGCTTTCAAGACGCTGGCCGGAGGACCCGAGGATGATACGGAGGAGGCCGCAGCCGCCGTCGCCAACGCGGGCATCGGCGCCGGCGATTGCCTGATCGCCCTTTCCGCCAGCGGCACCACACCCTATGCGGTGCGCGCCATCGAGGAAGCCGCCCGCCGGGGCGCTGCCACCATCGGCATCGCCAACAATCGGGACTCGGCGCTGCTGCGCCAGGCCGAAACCGCCATCCTGCTCGAAACACCGCCGGAAGTGATCGCCGGCTCGACACGCATGGGCGCCGGCACCGCGCAGAAGATCGCGCTCAACATGCTGTCGACGCTGACCGCCATCCATCTTGGCCATGTCCATGACGGCTACATGGTCAATCTCATGGCCGACAACATCAAGCTGCGCGACCGCGCCGCGCGCATCGTCGCCGCCATCAGCGGGCGCGACAGGGACGAAGCCGCCGGGCTGCTCGAAAAGAGCGGCGGCGCGGTCAAGACCGCCATTCTGCTTGCCGCCGGCGCCGACAGCGCCGATGCGGCGCAGAAGATACTGGAAGAGGCCGGCCACAAGCTGCGGCCAGCCCTTTCCGCGCTGAGGCATGATCCCGGAAAAGATCATGCTCGAACAAAGAAATAGAGCTTGTTTCATCCCGATTTCCATCGGGGTGAAGCGGGCTTTCGAGGGGAGCAAGGGGTCAAAAGCCTCTGTTCTCATCAAAACCGAACCTGAAAAAGGTCAACAGGGAGACTGAGCATGACAACGAAACTACTGACGGCACTGCTTCTGGGCACCAGCATTCTCGGCTCGGCCGGGGTTGCTTACGCCGAGGACGTAACGCTCAACATCGAAAGCTGGCGCGGCGACGACCTGTCTATCTGGAAGGACAAGCTGATCCCGGCCTTCGAAGCCAAGAACCCCGGCATCAAGGTGGTGTTCGCACCCTCGGCGCCGACCGAATATGACGCGGCCCTCGGCGCCAAGCTCGCCGCCGGCTCGGCGGGCGACCTGATCACCTGCCGCCCGTTCGACAAGTCGCTTGAACTCTACAAGAAGGGCAACCTCGCCGATCTCTCGGCCCTGCCCGGCATGGAAAACTTCTCAGCCGTGGCCAAGTCCGCCTGGCAGACCGACGACGGCAAGGCGAGCTTCTGCGTGCCGATGGCGTCGGTCATCCACGGCTTCATCTACAACAAGGACGCCTTCGACAAGCTCGGCATCAAGGTGCCGACGACCCGTGACGAGTTCTTCGCCGCGCTCGACAAGATCAAGGCCGACGGCACCTACATCCCGATGGCGATGGGCACCAAGGACCTCTGGGAAGCCGCGACCATGGGCTACCAGAACATCGGCCCCAACTACTGGAAGGGCGAGGACGGCCGTGCGGCGCTGATCAAGGGCGACCAGAAGCTGACCGACAAGGACTGGGTCGCTCCCTATGAGGAACTGGCCAAGTGGAAGCCGTATCTCGGTGACGGCTTCGAAGCCCAGACCTATCCGGACAGCCAGAACCTGTTCACGCTCGGCCGCGCCGCCATCTACCCGGCCGGCTCGTGGGAAATCGGCCTGTTCAACACCCAGGCCCAGTTCAAGATGGGTGCCTTCCCGCCGCCGGTCGAGAAGGCCGGCGACACCTGCTACATCTCCGACCATACCGATATCGGCATGGGCCTGAACGCAGCCTCCAAGCACGCGGATGCGGCCAAGACCTTCCTGTCCTGGGTGGCCTCGCCGGATTTCGCCACCATCTACGCCAACGCGCTGCCGGGCTTCTTCAGCCTGAACTCCGCTCCGGTGAAGATGGCGGACCCGCTCGCGCAGGAATTCGTCTCCTGGCGCGGCAAGTGCAAGTCGACGATCCGCTCGACCTACCAGATCCTGTCGCGCGGCACGCCGAACCTCGAAAACGAGACCTGGGTTGAGTCGGCCAACGTCATCAACGGCACCGATACGCCGGAAGCCGCGGCCAAGAAGCTGCAGACCGGTCTCGACAGCTGGTACAAGCCGGCGAAGTAATTGCTCAGGCAACGGAGCCGGCTGGGCGCATGCCTGGCCGGTTCCGGATACTCTGGCATTCAGAGTGATCCGTTCAGATAGCGATTGTCGGCACCGCCTCGTGGCCTTACCCTTGATCCACTGGGGAAAGGCTAGCTGATCGGTCGCAGGCCTTCGTCCTTGCCGTATCGGGTAAGGATGTCAGGGCCGTGCATCAAGGCATCATCTAGCATTGACACCCTTTGGAACCGAGAGACGGCGGGGACCGAACTCATGGCCGCAGAAATACGACCGAAAAGACCGTTTCGCTGGCACATCGGCATCTTCCTGGCGCCGGCCGTGCTCGTCTACACGGCGATCATGATCCTGCCGCTCGCCGGCACGCTGCAGCTGTCGCTGTTCCGCAACATCGAGCAGCACCAGATCTTTGTCGGTCTGGACAATTTCCGCACCTTGTTCGGCGATCCCAACTGGTCGGTGAATTTCTGGAATGCGCTGCGCAACAACGTCTGGTTCTTCATCATCCACATGCTGGTGCAGAACCCGATCGGCGTCATGCTGGCCGCGCTGCTGTCCAGCCCAAGACTGAGATTCGCAGCCTTCTACCGCACGGCGATCTTCGTGCCGACCATCCTGTCCTTCGTCATTGTCGGCTTCGCCTGGAAGCTGATCCTGTCGCCGCTGTGGGGCGTGGCACCGCATATGATGGACCTGGTCGGCCTGAAAAGCTTCTTCACGCCCTGGCTCGGCAAGGAAGAATATGCGCTGACCGCGCTCAGCCTGATCTCTGTGTGGCAGTTCGTCGGCATTCCGATGATGCTGATCTACGCGGCGCTACTGTCGATCCCCGAAGAGGTGATCGAAGCGGCCGAATGCGACGGCATCACCGGCCTGTCGCAGTTCTGGAAGATCAAATTGCCGCTGATCCTGCCGTCGATCGGCATCATCTCGATCCTCACCTTCGTCGGCAATTTCAACGCCTTCGACCTGATCTACACCGCGCAAGGGGCGCTCGCCGGGCCGAACTATTCGACCGATATTCTCGGCACCTTCCTCTACCGCGCCTTCTTCGGCTTCCAGCTGCAGGTCGGCGATCCCAATATGGGCGCGGCGATCGCCACGATGATGTTCCTGATCATCCTCGGCGGCGTCTGCGTCTACCTCTTCCTCGTCCAGACGCGCCTGCGTCGCTACCAGTTCTGAGGGCGGATATGTTACGGCTAAACACCCCCCTCTGGCCTGCCGGCCATCTCCCCCGCAAGGGGGGAGATCGGATGTCATTATCGGTTTCGCCAATTTTTGACGTTGCAGAACGGGCACCAGCGCCAACGCTGCCAATCTCCCCCCTTGCGGGGGAGATGCCCGGCAGGGCAGAGGGGGGTGCCTGGGCGCCGACCTTACCAGTCGCAGCTCATCAGGAGACCTTCCAATGAGCACCGCCACCCGTTCGCTGCCCCGCACCATCGGCGCCCACGCGATCCTGTTGACCTACACGGCGATCGCGCTGTTTCCGGTGATCCTGGTGATCATGAATTCGTTCAAATCCCGCGCCGGCATTTTTGGCGCGCCATTGACGCCGCCGACGCCGAAGACATTCGACCTGATCGGCTACACCACCGTCATCGGCCAGGGCGATTTCATCCACTATTTCCAGAACAGCCTCGTCGTCACCGTCGCCTCGCTGTTCTTCGTGCTGTTGTTCGGCGCCATGGCGGCCTTCGCGCTGTCGGAATACCGCTTTCGCGGCAACACGCTGATGGGCCTCTACCTGGCGCTCGGCATCATGATCCCGATCCGGCTCGGCACCGTCGCCATCCTGCAGTTGATGGTGGCGAGCGGGCTGGTCAACACGCTGACCTCGCTGATCCTAGTCTACACCGCGCAGGGTCTGCCGCTCGCCGTCTTCATCCTGTCGGAATTCATGAAGCAGGTCTCCGACGATCTGAAGAATGCCGGCCGCATCGACGGGCTGTCGGAATACACCATCTTCTTCCGCCTGGTGCTGCCGCTGGTGCGGCCATCGATGGCCACCGTTGCCGTCTTCACCATGATCCCGATCTGGAACGATCTGTGGTTCCCGCTGATCCTGGCGCCGTCGGAAGAGACCAAGACGGTGACGCTCGGCGCGCAGCTCTTCCTCGGCCAGTTCGTCACCAACTGGAACGCCATCCTGGCGGCGCTGTCGCTGGCGATCATGCCGGTGCTGATCCTCTACGTCATCTTCTCGCGGCAACTGATCCGCGGCATTACTTCCGGAGCCGTCAAGTGAGCGGAGACCAACAAATCTCTGCTGGAGCCTTCACCCCACCCGGCGCTTCGCGCCGACCTCCCCATCAAGGGGAGGTAGAAGGTCGCGGCTCCATTTACGACAGTCAAGGGGCACCTTTCGGAGAGGCTTCTTTGGCAGTGGGGGTATTCGCGCCAACGCCCTACCTCCCCTCGATGGGGAGGTCGGCGCGAAGCGCCGGGTGGGGTGACACCCTCTCAGTAGGAACAACCGGAATATCTGGAGTAGCCAGGTGAGCTCAAAACCCCCCCTTCGTGTCGTCGTCGCCGGGCTCGGCAATATGGGCCGCAGCCATGCGCTGGCCTATCACACCAATCCGGGCTTCGAGATCGCCGCACTGATCAACCGCTCCGACGTGCCGCTGCCGGACGGGCTGTCCGGCTATGGCATCAGGCGCTCCTTCGACGACACGTTGCGCGACGAAAAGCCCGATGTCGCCTGCATCGCCACCTATTCCGACAGCCATGCCGACTATGCGGTCAGGGCGTTCGAAGCCGGCTGCCACGTCTTCGTCGAAAAGCCGCTGGCAACGACCGTGGCCGACGCCAAGCGCGTCGTTGCAGCGGCCAAGGCCAATGGCAAAAAGCTGGTGATCGGCTACATCCTGCGGCATCACCCGTCCTGGATCAGGCTGATTGCCGAAGCGCGCAAGCTCGGCGGCCCCTACGTGTTCCGCATGAACCTCAACCAGCAATCCTCGGGCCATACCTGGGAGACGCACAAGCAGCTGATGCAGACGACCTCGCCGATCGTCGACTGCGGCGTGCACTATCTCGACGTCATGCTGCAGATCACCGACGCGAAGCCGGTCGAGGTGCGCGGCATGGGCGTGCGGCTGAGCGAGGAGGTGGCGCCAACGATGTACAATTACGGCCACCTGCAGGTGCTGTTCGATGATGGCTCGGTCGGCTGGTACGAAGCCGGCTGGGGTCCGATGATTTCCGAAACCGCCTTCTTCGTGAAGGACGTCATCTCGCCGAAGGGCTGCGTGTCGATCGTCATGAAGGAAGGCGTGAGGTCTGACGACATCGACACCCACACCAAGACCTCGACCATCCGACTGCATAGCGCTGAAACCGGACCGGACGGCAAATTCGTCAAAGAGGACGAGATGTTGTCCATGGCAGGCGAACCCGGCCACCAGGATCTCTGCGACCTCGAACAGGCCTTCGTGCTGAAGGCGATTCGCGAGGATCTGGATCTCACCAAACACATGGACGACGCGGTCAAATCGCTCGCCGTCTGCCTTGCCGCCGACGAGAGCGTGCGCAGCGGCGCAGCCGTCAAACTCTAGAGCTAGGAACAAATATTGTGGGCTCGCTGAAGATCGAGAATGTGAAGAAGGCCTTCGGGCCGGTCGAGGTGCTGAAGGGCATCAACCTCGAAGTGAATGATGGCGAATTCGTCGTCTTCGTCGGCCCCTCAGGCTGCGGCAAGTCGACCTTGCTCAGGGTCATTGCCGGCCTCGAGGATTCGACCTCGGGCAGGGTGGTGATCGATGGCGAGGATGTCTCCGTCACGCCGCCGGCCAAGCGCGGCATCGCCATGGTGTTCCAGACCTATGCGCTCTACCCGCATCTGACGGTGAAGAACAATATGGGCCTTGGCCTGAAACAGGCCGGCACGCCCGCCCCAGAGATCGATCGCCGCATCGGCATCGCCTCGTCGATGCTGTCGCTGGAGCCCTATCTGGAGCGGCGCCCGGCCGAACTCTCCGGCGGCCAGCGCCAGCGCGTCGCCATTGGCCGCGCCGTGGTGCGCGAACCAAAACTGTTCCTCTTCGACGAGCCGCTGTCGAACCTCGATGCCGCACTGCGCGTCAACACGCGGCTGGAGATCGCGCAGCTGCACCGCCGGCTCAAGGCGACGATGATCTACGTCACCCACGACCAGGTCGAGGCGATGACGCTGGCCGACAAGATCGTCGTGCTCAACGCCGGCCGCATCGAGCAGATCGGCGGCCCGATGGAGCTCTACAATGCGCCGGCAAACGAGTTCGTCGCCGGCTTCATCGGCTCGCCGAAGATGAATTTCATCGATGGCGCGCGTCTCGGCGAAACGGCCAAGACCATCGGCGTGCGGCCGGAGCATCTGACGGTTGATCCGAAGTCAGGCGCCTGGAAGGGCACGGTGGTACATGCCGAGCATCTCGGCGCCGACACCAATCTCTATCTCGATTGCGAAAAGGCCGGGCTGATCACGGTGCGCATCTTTGGCGTCTATGACGCTGAGCCAGGTGCAATGTTGTATGCGACGCCCGATCCGGCGAAGACCTATCGGTTTGGCGCGGATGGGAAAGTGCTGAAGTAGGCCCGGCGCCAACGCTTCTTACCTTCTCCCCCTGTGGGAGAAGGTGGATCGGCGCGCAGCGTCGAGACGGATGAGGGGTGTTCCAGCGGAGTGAGGCGTAAAAAGATCGAAAGATTTCAGGCGCTTACTTCTGCTAAGCAGAGATCCTTCGCGCACCCCTCATCCGACCTCGCTTCGCGAGGCCACCTTCTCCCACAAGGGGAGAAGGTAAGAGCTGCCGCCTACAAATCAGCCCTAAACGTCTGCTTCTGCTGGCCGAGGCCCTCGATGCCCAGCTCCACCACATCGCCAGCCTTCAGGAACACCGGCGGCTTCATGCCCAGCCCGACGCCGGGCGGCGTGCCTGTGGAAATAATGTCGCCGGGGTGCAGCGACATGAACTGGCTGAGATAGGAAACCAGATATTTGACGCCGTAGACCATGGTCTTGGTCGAGCCGTTCTGCATGGTCTTGCCGTTGACGGTCAGCCACATCTTGAGGTTCTGCGGGTCGGCGACTTCGTCCTTGGTCACCAGCCATGGGCCGGTCGGACCGAACGTGTCGCAGCTCTTGCCCTTGGTCCACTGGCCCTGACGCTCGGCCTGGAAGGCGCGCTCGGAGACATCATGCGCAACGGCATAGCCGGCGACATAATCGAGTGCATCGGCTTCGCTGACATATTTTGCCGTCTTGCCGATGACCACGGCGAGCTCGACTTCCCAGTCGGTCTTTTTAGAGCCGCGCGGGATCAGCACGTCGTCGTCTGGGCCGACAATGGCCGAGCTTGCCTTCATGAAGATGATCGGCTCCGGCGGCACGGTGGCGCCGGTTTCGGCGGCGTGGTCGGAATAGTTGAGGCCGATACAGATGAACTTGCCGGTGCCGGCGACACAGGGGCCGAGGCGCGGCTTGCCGGATACCGCCGGCAGCGACTTCGCATCGAGCTTGCCCAGCATCTCCAGCGAGGCCGGATGAAGCGTGGTGCCGGCAATGTCGGCGACATGGGCGGAGAGATCGCGGATCGTTCCATCCGCATCGAGCAGGCCGGGACGTTCGCTCCCGGCTTCGCCATAGCGCAGCAGTTTCATTGAATTCTCTCCTCAGTCAGATTGGTTCAGATCGACCAGCCGCCGTCGATATTATAGGCCTGTCCGGACGTATAGGTGGCGCCGGCGAGATAGACGGCGAGATCGGCGATTTCCTCCGGCGTGCCGAGCCGGCCCATCGGCTGGCGGGCGATGAAGGCGGCGCGGGCAGCCTCATAGTCGCCTTGCGCGTGCATGCGGTCCTGCAGCGACGGGCTTTCGACCGTGCCCGGGCAAATGGCGTTGCAGCGTATGCCCTTGCTGACATAGTCGGCGGCAATTGCCTTGGTCAGGCCGATGACCGCGGCCTTGGTGACGCCATAGGCGAAGCGGTTCGGCACGCCTTTGCCGGCGCCGGCGACGGAAGACATGTTGATGATCGATCCATCGCCGCGCTCCAGCATGCCGGGCAGCACCGCCCTGATGGTGCGGATCATGGCACGGACATTGAGGTTGAAGGCGAAATCGAGATCGCCATCCTTCATCTCGAGGATCGAGCCGGAATGGACGAAACCGGCGCAGTTGAACAACACGTCGACGCGGCCGATCTCGGCGAAGGCGGCGTTGACGGCCTCGTCGTTCAGCACATCGAGCTTGCGGGTCTTGATCCCTGGCGTCTTGGCGAGTTCGGCGAGAAGCGCCTCGTTGATGTCGGTGGCATGGACGGTGGCCCCAGTCCTGGCGAAGGCCAGTGCACTCGCCTTGCCGATGCCTTGCGCCGCTGCCGTGATGACAACGACCTTGCCTGCCAGATCCGCCATGTTTTTCCTCGTCAGCTTGGGTCAACTGCCTTTATCGGCGGCCGGCGAAGGCGTCATGTGCCAGTCAGGCTCGATTGTGCGGCCTGTGTCGCAGCCAGTTCACTGATAAAGATGTTTTTTCTCGTTAAAGAACATGTGTCCGGGCGTCAAGCCCGAACACGATCACCTTCGCGGCGTCAGATGTAATGCATATCGGTTGCTCTGATGCAACGACATGTATGACAACCGGACAATGAGTCGCGCTGCCACACAGGTTCAGGCGTATCGCAGCGAAAATGGGCACATTGCTGGCAGTATCAATCAATCTCCGTATGGCACCCAGACATTCTTGACCTCGATGGCGCGGCGCAGGAAAGCGTCGCCGGCGGCCTCGTCCGACGCCCAGTCGAGGCCGCGGCCATTGCCGCTCCAGACGCGCTTGAGGTTGCCGATGGACTCGGCTTCCGCCTTGGCGCAGGTGTCGGCATCGGCGAATATCCAGAGCCCGTCGACATCGTCATGCTTGGCCAGCACGCCGGCAAGCTCGGCGCTCCGTCCGGTGACGATGTTGATGGCGCCGGCCGGAACGTCGGAATATTCGATCACCTGATAGAGATCGGTGGCGAGCAGCGGATAGCGCTCGGACGGCACGGCGACCACGGTGTTGCCCATGGCCAGCGCCGGCGCGATGAGCGAGATCAGGCCAAGCAGCGGCGAGGCGTCCGGCGCGACGATGCCGACGACGCCGACCGGCTCGTGCAGTGCCAGCGTCACGGCACGGGCCGGCGGCTGGTGCACGCGGCCCTCGAACTTGTCGGCAAGGCCGGCATAGAGGAACAGCCGTTCGATCGACTGGTCGACCTCTTCCCGCGCTGCCTTGGGCGTAGCGCCGGTCAGTTCTGTCAGGCGGAAGGCAAACTCGCCGGCCCGACCGGAAAGGTTCTCGGCCAGATAATAAAGCACCTGGGAACGGTTGTAGGCGGTCGCCTCCGGCCACGCCTTGCAAGCGCGGGCGGCCGCAACGGCGTCACGGATATCCTTGCGGTTGCCAAGCCCGACTTCGCCGGCGAGCTTGCCCTTGGCGGTGGCAACCGCGAGCGAATAATTGCCGTCCGGCCGAACCTGCTTGCCGCCGATGAACAGTTTTGCCGTGCGGTCGATCGCGGCGCCGTCAGCCTGTTCGACCGGTTGCGCGGAGGTCGTCGCCGGCTTGATGACCGGGCCGAGCGGCAGTTTTGCCGCGATATATTCGAACATGCCTTCGCGCCCGCCCTCGCGGCCGAAACCGCTCTCGCGATAACCGCCGAAGCCGCAGGCGGCGTCGAACATGTTGGTGCCGTTGACCCAGACGACGCCGGCCTTCAATTGCGGCGCAACATGCAGAGCGAGGTTGATATTCTCGCTCCACACGCTCGCCGCAAGGCCGTAGCGCGTGTTGTTGGCAAGCTCGATTGCTTCCTCGGTGTTGCGGAACGTCATGGTCGCCAGAACCGGTCCAAACACCTCTTCCTGCGCCAGGATATTAGCCGGCGAAACGCCTGTGGCGAGTGTCGGCAGATGGTAGTAGCCGGTGGACGGCAGCGCCGCGTCCGGCTGCCAGCAGACTGCACCTTGCTTCGCGCCTTCGGCGACGAGGCCCTTGACGCGGTCTAGCTGGGTCAAGTCGACCAGCGGGCCGATGTCGGTGTTCTTGTCGAGCGGACTGCCGACGCGCAGCCGGCTCATCCGCGTCTTGACCTTGGCGATCAGCGCGTCGGCGATACCCTCCTGCACCAGAAGCCGCGAGCCGGCGCAGCAGACCTGGCCCTGGTTGAACCAGATGCCGTCGACCAGACCTTCGACCGCGCTGTCGAGATCGGCGTCCTCGAAGACGATGAAGGCCGACTTGCCGCCAAGCTCCAGTGACAGTTTCTTGCCCGATCCTGCCGTGGCTTTGCGGATGATCTTGCCGACTTCGGACGAGCCGGTGAAGGCGATCTTCTGGATGCCAGGATGGTTGACGATGGCGGCACCCGCTTCCGGTCCGCCGTGCACGATGTTGACAACACCCTTCGGCACGCCGGCACGCTCGCAGATCTCGGCGAACAGGATCGCGGTCAACGGCGTGAACTCGGCCGGCTTCAGCACCACGGTGCAGCCGGCGGCAAGTGCGGGCGCGATCTTCCAGGCCAGCATCAGCAGCGGGAAATTCCACGGGATGATCTGGCCGACGACGCCGACACCCTTGTGCCCGGGAAAATCCTTGTCCAGCGCCTGCGCCCAGCCGGCGTGATGGATGAAATGGCGGATCGCCAGGGGCACGTCGATGTCGCGGCTTTCGCGGATCGGCTTGCCGTTGTCGATCGATTCCAGCACCGCGAACAGGCGCTGGTGGCGCTGCATGGCGCGGCCGATCGCGTAGAGCACTTTGGCGCGTTGGTAGCCCGAGGACGCCGCCCACTTCGGCAGCGCCTTGGTGGCGGCCGCAACCGCCGCGTCGATGTCGGCGGCACTGGCGTCCGAGACCTTGGCCAGCAGCTTGCCCGAAGACGGTTCGCTGGTCTCGAAAGTCTTGCCGCCGGTCGCGGCTTTCCAGCTGCCGTCGATGAACAGCGCCTTGCCGAAATCGCGCGCGGCAAGCCACGCATCGGCCTCGTTGCGAGCTTCCGGCGCCGGGCCGTATTCCATGGCGTGATAGCGGTCGAGAATGTTCATGGGGTGCCTCCTTCACCCTTCCCCTTCGCGGGAAGGGTCGATCGGCCAAGCCGATCGGGGTGGGTGCTCAAGCCATTGCGTGGCGGTGATTGGCCGAATAGTGCCCGGTCAGATGATGCTCGAGCTGCCGCTCTATGTCGGTCAGCAGGCTCGACGCGCCGAAGCGGAACAGCTCCGGCTCCAGCCATGGCCGGCCGAGCTCTTCCTTCATCAGCACCAGCCAATCGAGCGACGCCTTTGCCGTGGAAATGCCGCCGGCCGGCTTGAAGCCGATGAGATAGCCGGTCTCCTCGAAATAGGCCCTGATGGCGCGCACCATGGCGAGGCCAACCGGCAGCGTCGCATTGACGCTCTCCTTGCCGGTCGAGGTCTTGATGAAATCGGCGCCCGCCATCATCGCCACCATCGAGGCCAGCATGACGTTGCGCAAAGTGGCGAGGTCGCCGGTGCCGAGAATGACCTTCAGATGCGCATCGCCGCAGGCGGCGCGCATCGAGACGATCTCGTTGTAGAGCTCCCGCCATTTGGCGCCGAACACCAGCCCGCGCGGAATGACGACGTCGATCTCGTCGGCGCCGTCGCGCACCGAGGCCTCGATCTCCTGCAGGCGGGTCGACAGCGGTGCCAGGCCATGCGGAAAGGCGGTGGAGACGGCGGCGACATGGATGCCGGTGCCGCGCACGGCGTCCACCGCGGTGGCGACGAAGGGATGGTAGACGCAGACCGCCGCCGGGCGGATGGTTTCGCCCGCAATGCCGAGCCCCTCGACGATGTCGCGGCGGAACGGGTTGATCGCCTTGGCGCAGAGCCGACGCACGCGTTCCTCGGTGTCGTTGGAATTCAGCGTCGTCAGATCCATGCAGGCGACGGCGCGCAGCAGCCAGGCCGCCTGGTTGTCGGCCTTGATCGAGCGCCGCTTGGTCAGGCTGGCGACACGGCGCTCCAACGCCGATCGGTTGACGCTGCGCACCGATTCCATGAAGCCGAGGTCGAGTTTCATGCCGGGATTGCGCGCAATGCGATGGTCCAGCGGTACGGGGGTGTTGGCGGCGGCGCGGGCCGGCAGCGGCGTCACCTTGGACGCGCTGGTGCCAGGCTCGGCTTCGCGGATCGTGTTGCTCATTTCCTGCCCTTTCTCGTTCAATGCATGTCGCCCAAAAGTGACCTCGGTTTTGGGGGAACGACATGCATAAAAACAAAAACCTAAAGCGCGTTGCGTGAATCCGTTTCGACGCGATGCGCTTTAGGGCGATACTTACACGATCGTTTGGACCGAGGCCACAAGCCTGTCCTGTCTGATGCCGGCCTGCGCGTTGAGGCAGCCTATTCGGCCGCCAGCTTGCGGTCAGGCGGGCCGATTTCAGCCTCCACGCGCTCGGGTTCGCTGTCATCCTGCTCATGCTTGCGCAATGAAGTGAGCCAATGCGAAAGGTCGTCGAGGTAGAGATAGATCACCGGCGTGGTGAACAGCGTCAGCGCCTGGCTGACAAGCAGCCCGCCGAACATGGTGTAGCCAAGCGGCTGGCGGATTTCCGCGCCCGTGCCGTTCTCCAGCATCAGCGGCAGCGCGCCCAGCATCGAGACCATGGTGGTCATCATGATCGGCCGGAAGCGCAGCAGGCAGGCCTGGCGGATCGATTCCAGGGAACTGAGGTTCTGATCCCTTTCCGCTGCGATGGCGAAGTCGACCATCATGATACCGTTCTTCTTGACGATGCCGATCAGCAGGATGACGCCGATCAGGCCGATCAGGTTGAATTCCATATGGAAGACGAGCAGCGTACCCAGCGCGCCAAGCCCGGCGGATGGCAGTGTGGAGAGAATGGTCAGCGGGTGGACGTAGCTTTCGTAGAGGATGCCCAGGATCAAATAGACCACGACCAGGGCGCCGAGGATGAGCACCGGCACCGAAGACAGCGACTGCTGGAAGGCTTGCGCCGTCCCGGTGTAGTTGGTCTGGATGGTCGCCGGCAGCCGCATCTCGGCGGCGGCCCTGTCGATCGCGGCGGTGGCCTGTCCGAGCGCCACGTTGGGCGCCAGGTTGAAGCTGATCGTCACCGACGGGAACTGGCCTTCGTGGTTGATGACCAGCGGCTGCACCGGCTTCGTCGTCCATTTGGCGATGGCCGAGAGCGGCACTTGCGAACCGTTCGATGTCGTCAGATAGATCTGGTCGAGCGCCTTGAGGTCGCCGCGCAGCGACGGCAGCACCTCCAGGATCACGTCATAGGTCGAAAGCTGCGTGAAATATTGCGCGATCTGGCGCTGCCCGAAGGCATCGTTGAGCGTGTTGTCGACGTCGTTCGCCGTCAGCCCATAGCGGGCAGCCTGGTCGCGATCGACCTGCAGCGTCAGCGTCGTGCCGGAACTCATCTGGTCGGTCGAGACGTCCCGCAATTCGGGCAGGCGCTGCAAGGCAGTCAACAGCTTGGGCGCCCAATCGTCGAGCGTATCGAGGTCGCTGCTTTCCAGCACGTACTGATATTGCGACGCCGACAGCCTGGCGCCGACACGCACGTCCTGCGAGGCCTGCATGAACAGGCGCGCGCCCTGGACGGCCGAGAGCTTCGGCTGCAATCGCCGGATGATCTGGTCGGCGGAGACGTCGCGCTCGTCACGAGGCTTCAATTGGATGAACATGCGGCCGGTGTTCTGCGTGTTGCCATTGCCGCCCGTCGATGCCGCGAAATGCGCCACCGCCGGATCCTTGGCGACGATCCCGGCAAATTGCGCCATGTAGGACTGCATCTGGCCGGTGGAGACATCCTGGCCGGCGATCACCTGGCCGAAAATCAGGCCGGTGTCCTGCTGCGGGAAGAAGCCGCTTGGAACCAGCGTGAAGAAATAGCCGGTCAACCCGACGCAGGTCAGGAACACCAGCAGCGTGATGAAACGGTGCCCAAGTGCCCGGTCGAGGCCGCGCTCATAGGCGCGCAGCATGCCGTCGAAGACGCTTTCGCTCCACCGGTAGAGCCTGCCGTGATGTTCCTCGTTGGCGGGCTTGATGAAACGCGAAGCCAGCATCGGCGTCAGCGTCAGCGAAACACAGGCCGAAACCAGAATGGTCATGGCCAGCGTCACCGCGAACTCCTTGAACAGGCGGCCGATAATGCCGCTCATCAGGAGCAGCGGGATCAGCACGGCCACCAGCGAAATCGAGATCGACATGATGGTGAAGCCGATCTCGCTGGCGCCGCGAATCGCGGCATCCATCGGTTTCTCGCCATGCTCGATGTAGCGGACGATGTTTTCCAGCATGACGATGGCGTCGTCGACGACGAAGCCGATCGAGATCGTCAACGCCATCAGCGACAGATTGTCGATGCTGTAACCGGCGGACCACATCAGGGCGCATGCGCCAAGCAGCGCCAGCGGCACGGTGAAGGCCGGGATCGCGGTTGCCCAGACATTGCGCAGGAACAGGAAGATCACCATCACCACCATGCCGATGGTGAGCATCAGCGTGAACTGCACGTCCGCCACCGAAGCGCGGATGGTCTGGGTCCGGTCGGAAAGCACCTGCAGCTTCAGCGACGCCGGCATCGAGGCGGTCAGCATCGGCAGCTCGGCCTTGATCTTGTCGACCGTGTCGATGATGTTGGCGCCGGGCTCTTTGAAAATGACGAGGACGACGCCACGCGTCGTGTCGGTCCAGCCGGCCTGGGTGTAGTCCTGCGCGTCGAGCACGGCCCGGCCGACATCCTTGACCCGCACCGGCGCGCCGTCGCGATAGGCGATGATGGCGTTGTTCCAGTCATCGGCCGCGGTCATCTGGTCGTTGGAGAAGATGGTGAAGGAGCGCACTTGGCCCTGGATGTTGCCCTTGGGCAGGTCCACCGTGCCGATCGACAGCGGGGCGCGCACCGCTTCCAGCGACAGGCCCCTTGCCGCCAGCTTGGCTGGATCGAGCTGGACACGGATCGAAGGTGTCTGCTGGCCGCCGACCAGCACCTGGCCGACGCCGTCGACATGGCTGATCACCTGCGCGAGCTTGGTGTAGACGTCGTCGCTCAACGTCGTCAGCGGCAAGTCGGTCGAACTCGCCCCGATCAGCATGATCGGCGAATCTGTCGGGTTGACCTCCCTGTAGGTCGGCGGATTGGGCAGGTTCTTCGGCAGCTGCCCGCCGGCGGCATTGATGGCCGACTGCACCAGCCCGGCGGCCGAGGCGATGTCGACGTCGAGAGCGAATTGCAAGGTGATCTGGCTGGAACCGGACAGGCTGCTCGACGTCATTTCGGCAATGCCCGGGATCTGCGCGAACTGCGTCTCGAGCGGCTGGGTCACCGACGACGCGATGGTGATCGGGTCGGCGCCCGGCAGGCTGGTCGATACCTGGATCGTCGGAAAGTCGACGTTTGGCATCGCTGCGACCGGCAGGTTGAGGTAGGCGACCACGCCGACGAACAGCACGCCGATCATCAGCAGCGACGTGGCGACGGGATAGCGGATGAGAGGCGTGGAAACACCGATCGATGCCATCAGCTTGCACCCCCGGGCTGCGCGGCACCGTTCTGCGCCTGTCCGGCACCGGAAGCCGGCGTTGGATCGACGCTCGCGCCGTCAACCACCCGGTATTGGCCGGCAACCACGACACGCTGTCCCGCACCGAGGCCGTCGGTGACGACCGTTTCGCCGCCGTCCGAAGGACCCGTCTTGACGGTCTGACGACGGACCTTGCCGTCATCGCCAACGACATAGGCGAAGAGCCCGTCGGGGCCATGCTGCACGGCTTCGTCCGGCACCACGATCGCGCCTGCCATCGTACCGATGCGTATGCGTGTGTTGACGGACAGGCCCGGCCACAACGCATTGTCCTGGTTCGTGAACGTTGCCTTCAGCGAAATCGTGCCGGACGCTTGGTCGACCGCGTTCTGGATCGCTTCCAGCCTGCCGCTGGCCAGCACCGTCTTCATATCCGCGCCCAGCGTGTCGATCGTAACCGGGCCGGCCGCGAAAACCTTGTTGATGGTCGAAACCTCGTCCTGCGGCTGCGTGAACGACACATAGATGGGCTGAAGCTGCACGACG
This sequence comes from Mesorhizobium loti, assembly GCA_002356515.1. Taxonomy (NCBI): domain Bacteria; kingdom Pseudomonadati; phylum Pseudomonadota; class Alphaproteobacteria; order Hyphomicrobiales; family Phyllobacteriaceae; genus Mesorhizobium; species Mesorhizobium loti. Next base: position 4,351,201 of record AP017605.1, read on the forward strand.
GTGAAAAGCCCGGGGCTCTGGCCGGCCTGCACGATGTTGCCCGGATCGATGGTGCGGAAGCTCGTCTTGCCGGTCAGCGGCGCCGTGATCCGGGTGAAATCGAGGTTGAGCTGCGCCGCCTCGATCGCCGCCTTGTCACCCTCGATCGTGGCGGCGGCAGTCGTCACCACCGCCTGCTGGTTGTCGACATCCTGCTGGGTTTCGAAGGTCTTTTTCAGGAGCGTGGACAGGCGATCGAGAACGACCTGCGCATTCTTCAACGTCGCTTCGTCCTCGGCCTGCTTGGCTTTCGCCTGGTCGAGCACCGCCTGATACGGGCGAGGGTCGATCTCGGCGAGCAGGTCACCCTGCTTGACCATCTGTCCCTGCTCGACAGGAACCTGGTTGACGACACCGGCGACGCGGCTGGAGATGCTGACGCTGTTCAGCGGCGTCACCGTTCCGAGCCCGTAGAGGTAGAGCGGGAAATCGGTCTTTTGCACGGTGGCCACGGTGACCGGGACCTTGGGCGCGGGTTGGGTCGATTGGGTGGCTGCGCTTGCCACGCCGCCGGCGTGGTTGCGCCATATGCCGTAGCCGCCGCTCAGGAGGAGGATTGTGGTCAATAGGACGATACGCCGAGAACGCATGGGTCGGTTTCGCCTGACTTGCTGTGTTGTGGAAATGGTCATGATGCCGTCCACCTGCGGGCAAGAATATCAAGCCTTTTCAGGATGGTTGGGGGTAAGGACCGACCGTGTCGATCACCGGGAGAATAGTCCCGATGACCCAGACCTGTCAGGTTACAAGTCGGTCATGTTGCGCTGCGACATTCAACGATGCGTGAGGCCGCCTTGAATGCTGCATCGCAATAAAGTGACTTTCTTTGGTCCGTCCGGGCGAGGGTTCGAGCAGCGCCTCCACCGCCCACGGCCATGCCGGCCCGGTCGACGCGGCAGACGTCGTCGGTGCCGTTCCAGGGCAAATCTTGCCTGGCCCGAAATCAGATATGGCTGGTACGCGACGGGAGGCGCGCGCTTGCCGCATTTGCGGTTGGGATGGAGTGGCCCGAGCTATTGCAGCAGCCTATCCAGACCTGAGTATTCGCCTGGAAAGGCAGCATGCTCCGGGCAGCAGGCCTTAGCCGACGAAGGCGCGCTCGACGACGAAAGTCGCGGGATGGCTGAGCGAGCCTTCCTGGAAGCCGAGGCTTTCGGCGAGTTCCTTGACGTCCTTGAGCATATGCATCGAGCCGCAGATCATGATGCGATCGGTCTCGGGATTGAGCTTCTCGATGCCGAGGTCGGAATAGAATTTGCCGGAACCGATCAGCGCGGTGATGCGGCCCATGCGGGCCGACTCTTCGCGGGTCGTCGAATTGTAGAGCGTGACGCGCCCGGCAGTCAGCTCGCCGATCAGCGGGTCGCTTTCAAGTGCTGCCACCAATTCCTGGCCATAGGTCAGCTCGGCATTGTCGCGGCAGGTATGGGTCAGGATCAGCTGGTCGAACTTCTCGTAGGTGTCGGGGTCGCGCAGCAGGCTGGCGAAGGGCGCGATGCCGGTGCCGGTCGAGATCATGAACAGCCGCTTGGCCGGCGTCAGCGCGTCGACCACCAGCGTGCCGGTCGACTTCTGCCGCATGATGACGGTGTCGCCGACCTGGATCTTCTGCAGTTCCGAGGTCAGCGGGCCGTCCGGCACCTTGATCGAGAAGAATTCCAGCTCTTCGTCCCAGGCCGGGCTCGCCACCGAATAGGCGCGGTAGACCGGCTTCTCGGCATTGGGCAGGCCGATCATGACGAACTCGCCGGAGCGGAAGCGCAGCGACTGCGGACGGGTGATGCGGAACGAGAACAGCCGGTCGGTGTAGTGCTTCACCGAGACGACGGTTTCGGCATAGACATTCGCTGGAATTGGAAACTGCAGCGGGCGGGCGCCGGCGGTGTCGAGAGCGGATGTGGTGTTCATCAAATCCAACTTTCTGGCCCAACAAGGGATGCGGGCGCCAAACTTTCACCTGCGCGCCCGGACCGTTCAGGTCCCGGCGTGCTGTTCGCACACTCCAAAGCGGTAAGCTCTTGTGTCCGGAATTTATTAGTATACAAACGATATTTGCGTCAAGATGCTACCTTAAAACACCTTTCCAAACTGACGCATATCCGTAGTCTCAGCATTTCGGGTTTCGACGATGAAAGAGAATTTTCCAGCGCAAGCGCGCGATTCCCTGGGAAATGTTGTTGCCGGCATCGATGTCGGCGGAACCTTCACCGACCTGCTTCTGATCGACGGCAAGGACGGCGGCAAGGTGCATATCGCCAAGACCCCGACCACGGTCGACAACCAGGCGTTCGGCGTGGTTTCGGCACTTGGCGCCACCGGATTTGCGATCGACGGCATCGACCTCATCGTCCACGGCACCACCACCACCACCAATGCGGTGCTGGAGCGCCGGCTGGCCAGGACCGGCATGATCACCACGCGCGGCTTTCGCGACGTGATCGAACTTGGCCGGCGCACGCGGCCGCAACCCTATGGCATGACCGGCAGCTTCGTCCCGATCATCCCCCGCAATCTCCGGCTCGAAGTGTCGGAGCGCGTCGAGGCCTCCGGCGCGGTGCGCACGCCGCTCGACGAGGCCGAAATGCGCGAGGCGGTGAAGGCGCTGATCGCCGCCGGCTGCGAATCCCTCGTCATCCATTTCCTGCATTCCTACGCCAACCCCTTGCATGAGCGGCGCGCCGCCGAGATCGCCGCCGAATTCTGGCCGAACAGCTATATCACCACGGGCCATGCGCTGCTGTCGGAAGCGCGCGAATTCGAGCGCGGCGTCACTGCGTCGGTCAACGCCTCCGTGCAGCCGATCCTCGAACGCTACGTCGAGCGGCTGCGCAAGGAATTGGCTGCGAAAGGCTATGCCCGCGACTTCCTGATCATGAACGGCAATGGCGGCATGATCTCGGCCCGCTTCGTCACACGTGAATCCGCCAAGACCGTCATGTCCGGCCCTGCCTCGGGCGTCATCGCCGCCGCCTATACCGGTAAGCGTGCCGGCTTCGAAAACCTCGTCACCTACGACATGGGCGGCACCTCGACCGACGTGGCGCTGATCCGCAACGCCGAGCCGGCGGTCTCCAACGAGATCGAGATCGAATATGCCATGCCGATCCATGTGCCGATGGTGGCGGTGCACACGGTCGGCGCCGGCGGCGGCTCGATCGCCCGCGTCGACGCGGCCGGCTTGATCCAGATCGGCCCGGAAAGTGCCGGCGCCAATCCCGGCCCGATCTGCTATGGCCGCGGCGGCCTGGAGCCGACCATCACCGACGCCAATCTGGTGCTCGGCCGGCTCGCGCCGAAGAAGCTGCTGGCCGTCGACAACCCGGTCACATCGGAGCGCGTTACCGGCATTTTCGAGGACAGAATAGGCAAGGCGACCGGCCTGTCCGGCGTCGAGGCGGCGGGCGCGGTTCTGCGGCTCGGCAACATGAAGATGGCCGGCGCCATCCGCATGGTGTCGGTGTCGCGCGGCCATGACCCGCGCGATTTCGCGCTGTTCGCCTTCGGCGGCGCCGGGCCGCTGCATGCCACCGCGCTGGCGCGCGAACTCGGCCTGCCCCGCGTTTTGGTGCCGGCGCGTCCGGGCATCACCAACGCGCTCGGCTGCGTCGTCGCCGATCTGCGCCATGACTTCGTCAACACCATCAACCAGCCGGTCGCGGTTCTTGATGAAACCCAGCTTCACCAAGTGTTGGAACGGCACCGAAATGAAGGCGAGGAGCTGATCGGCAAGGAAGCGGTGAAGCCGGAGACGATCCGCGTCACCCACTCCGCCGACATGCAGTTCGTCGGCCAGACCCACATCATCAACGTGCCGCTGCCGTCTTCGTCGGTGACCCGGCAGGAGCTGCAAGCCCTGTTCGAAAAAGCCTATTTCGCCCGCTTCAAGGTCGAGCTGCCGGAAATCCGTGCCAATCTGGTCAACCTCAACACTTCGGTCACAGGCGTCAGGCCGGCGATCGACCTGTCGCGGTTGATCGATCCGGCCGGACGCGCCAGGACGCTCGACGAAGCACGGCGCGAGATCCGGCCGGTCTGGTATGCGGGCCGGTGGCACGACACGCCGGTATACGCACGCGAAAAACTGCCGCTTGATGCCGTCATCGACGGTCCGGCGATCCTCGAACAGATGGATGCCACCACCGTGCTCGAACCCGGCGACCGCGCCCGCAGCGACGCCGACGGCAACATCATCATCGACATTGGCGAGGTCTGATATGCCTGACATGGATATGGCAAAGCTCGACGCCATCACGCTTTCGGTCCTCCAGGCGGCTTTGCAGCAGGTCTGCGATGAGATGGACCTGACCTTTTCGCGTGCTGCCTTTTCCCCGGTCATCGCCGAAGCCAATGACCGCTCCGACGGCATCTATTCCGCAGTCGACGGCTCGCTGATCGCACAAGGCAGCCAGGGCCTGCCGGTGTTCGTCGGCGTCATGCAATATTCGACCAGGACGGTGATCGAGATGATCGCCGACGGTCGCTGCCTGCCACCGGAGCCGGGCGACATTTACATCGTCAACGATCCCTATCTCGGCGGCACGCATCTGATGGATGTGCGCTTCGCCATGCCGGTCTACCGGGGTGAAAAAATCTTCTGCTGGCTTTCCAACACCGGCCATTGGCCGGACATTGGCGGCTCGGTGCCGGGCGGGTTTTCGGCTTCCGCCACTGCCGTCGAACAGGAAGGCCTGCGGCTGCCGCCGGTGAAACTGTTCAAGAAGGGCGTGCTCGATCCCGAGATCTACGCCATCATCTGCTCCAACATCCGCGTCGCCGACCAGCGCATCGGTGACATCAGGGCGCAGGCCGCAGCCCTACTGATCGGGCAGGACCGGCTCAATGGAATCCTGGATCGTTACGGTGACGAAACTGTCGTCGAGGCAATCGCCGAGCTGCGCCGCCGCGCCGCCGAGCAGATGCGCGCCAACATCGCGGCCATTCCCGACGGCACGTACCGCTCCAAGGCCTTTGTCGATTCCGACGGGGTCGTCAACGAGCCGCTGACCATCGCGCTCGCCGTCGAGAAAAAGGGCGATACGCTGACCTTCGACTTTACCGGCTCGTCCAAACCTTGCGCCGGGCCGATGAACAGCGTGCTGGCGACGACCCTGTCCTCGGTCTATCTCGCCATGCGCCACATCTTTCCGGACGTGCCGATTAGCGCCGGCGCTTTCGAGCCGCTGATCGTCAAGCGGCCGGAAGGCACCTTCCTCGACGCGAAGTACCCGCGGCCCGTGTCCGGCTGTGCGGCCGAAGTCTCGCAGCGCATTGCCGAGGCGGTGTTCGCGGCCATGGTGCAGGCATTGCCGGACAAGGTGACGGCCGCACCCGCCGGCTCCAGCGGCAATTTCGCGCTTGGCGGCAACGACCCAGCACGCGGCCGCGACTACGTCATGTACCAGATCTCCGGCGGCGGCTATGGCGGCAATTCGGGCCATGACGGCCTGACCAATGGCTGCTCGACCATCGGCATTTCCAAATCGCCACCGGTCGAGATCATGGAGCAGGCCTTTCCGGTGCTCTACCGCCACTACGCCTTGCGCGAAGGCTCCGGCGGCGCCGGCAAGCATCGCGGCGGCTTCGGCCTCGCCTATGAGGTCGAGATCCTGCGCGGTGACGCGCGGGCCTCCTTCGTCATGGATCACGGCCGTTTCGGCCCGCAAGGCGCGCTCGGCGGCAGCGATGGCGCGGTCAACACCGTCACCGTGTTCCGCAACGGCGAGGAACATGTGCCGCCGCATCTCTCCAAGGAGCAGGACATCCCGTTGAAGGCCGGCGACCGCGTACGCGTCGGCACGCCGGGCGGCGGCGGCTATGGCGATCCGCGCGAGCGCGACGCCGATCAGGTGCAGCGTGATGTGGCGCTGGGGTACTACACCTCAAAGGAAGCCAGCGAGAAATTCGGTGTGGTCCTGTCGGCGGTCGATCTTAGCGTTGACCGCAAGGCAACGGACAGGCAGCGCGCCGGCTAAACACCGCCATTCGCCACGGCGCGGATCGCTCACCGCGCCGTGATCGCCGCAGCACATGTCGTTTCCGTCTCTGCCGCACGCATGGAAGCCCGTAGACTTCTCGTCCTCAACGGGGATCTGGAACATGCGTCTTTTCGGTTGTTTCGTGCTTGCCGCTTCCGTCGCTCTCACCCTCGCCACCGGGGCCGCCAGCGCCCAGGACAAGCTCAGGATCGGCACCGAGGGCGCCTATCCGCCCTTCAACTACGCCAGTGCCGACGGCACGCTGGGCGGTTTCGACATCGATCTCGGCAAGGCGCTGTGTGCCGAGATGAAGGCCGAATGCGAATTCATCGTGCAGGATTTCGACGGCTCGATCCCGGCACTCCAGGCCGGCAAGTTCGATGCCATCATCAACATCACCATCACGCCGGAGCGGGCCGAGAAGGTCGAGTTCACCCACAAATATTACCAGACGCCGCCGGCCATCGCCGTGCCGAAGGATTCGACCATCGCGGACACCTCGCCGGACGATTTGAAAGGCAAGGCGCTCGGGGTGCAGACCGCCACCATCCACCAGAAATTCGCCGAGCAGAAATATGCGGGCTCGACCGTCAAGGCATATCCGACAGGCGACGATGCCCGCACCGACATGGCCAATGGCCGCCTCGACGCGATGATGGACGGCTCGATCATCCTCACCGAATGGCTGAAGAAGCCCGACGGCGCCTGCTGCAAGCTGCTCGGCACGCTGACCGCCGATCCGGCCATTCACGGCCCCGGCGTCGGCATCGCCCTGCAGAAGGGCAACAAGGAACTGGCGAACAAGTTCAATGCCGCCATCGACGCCTTGCGCGCCAGCGGAAAATACAAGGAAATCAACGACAAATATTTTGCCTTCGACGTCTACGGCAACTGAGACCGACAACAAACGCCCTCGGCGGTGTCGGTCGGCGCCGCCGTTTTTCGTGATCATGGAGACCTTCTTGGCTGAGCGGCGTTCCCCCTTCTACAGCAGCATCGTCGGGCTCGGCGCGGCCATGGGTCGGGTCGGCGGTGATTTCATCTCGGCCAAATACTACTCCGGCATCGCCGACGAGCACCTGAACACCCGCGCAAATGTCGGCGTGCAGGATCTCAGCACCATGGGCAAGATGGACATTAAGGGGCCGGAAGCGGAAGCGCTGGTCAACCATGTCATCGTCAATGATGCCGCGGCGATGAAACCGGGCCAGGTCCGCTATTCCACGGTCTGCCGCGAGGATGGCGGCATCATGGACGACCTCACCGTTTTCCGCCTGGCGCCTGAGCATTTCATGCTGGTGACCGGCTCGGTCAACCGGCTGAAGATGCTGCCCTGGCTGCAGCATCATGCCCAGGGGCGGAAAGCCTATGTCACCGACATCACCGCCGCCATTGCCTTCCCGACCATCCAGGGCCCGCGCTCGCGCGAACTGCTGAAGGCGATGATCGGCGATGCCGATCTCGACGGGTTGAAGCGCTGGGCGTTCACATCAGGCCATGTCAACGGCACCAGGGTCCTGATCTCGCGCACCGGTGTGACCGGCGAGCTCGGCTTCGAACTGTTCGTGCCGGCCGACGAGGCGGCCTCGGTCTGGGACGTGCTGATGCGGACAGGGGCGGACTTCGGCCTGAAACCCTATGGCGTGCTGGCGATGTTCACGCTTGGCCTGGAAAAGGCCTATCCGGCGCATGGCATCGACATGGACGAGACCCGCACGCCGTTCCATGTCGGTCTCGACCGTTGGATCAAGTTCGACAAGGGCGATTTCGTCGGCCGCGAGGCGCTGCTCAAAATCCGTGACAAGAGCCTCGACGAACGCTGGACCGGCTTGATCCTCGACGGCGACAAACCGGCCGCGACGGATGCGCGTGTGCTGGCCGATGGCGAGGATGCCGGCATCGTCACCTACAGCGACCACGGCTATTCCCTCGGCAAGGTGCTGGCGACCGCCCATCTGCGGCCGCCCTTCACGGCGATAGGCACAGAACTAAGCATCGATATTGACGGCGTGCCGACCCGCGCGGTGGTCGCGCCGATGCCGTTCTTCGATCCGGAGGGGGCGAGGTTGCGGGGCTAGCTTGGCTTGCCGGGAAATCGTTTTGGCCTCGCCTCCGAGCTTATGATAAGATCTCCCAATGAAGTCTCCGAGTTCAAGAATCGTCCGTTCCGCCAAGACAGGCCAGTTCGTTCTGACGAGCGTGCGCGGTGAGAAAATCAGCGCTGTGGAAGGCATGAAGCTGTCTCCCCGCATGGGTGAAATACTTAGCCAGGGCGTGCGGCGCGGACTGTCCGGGGATGAGCGACGCTCGCTCATCAAGGAAGAAGTTCGCAAAAAGAAATAGACATTGGTCTACGCCGCCGAGTTCGATCCGCTCTGCTATCCCGGCACGACGGTGCTCATCAATCTGCTGGACGTCCACGACCAGGCCGAACTTGATGAGGTCGAGCTCGCCCTGTTCTTGACTCGCGCCGATGAGCCTCTTCCGGCAGGCGAACTCGACTACGTTCACTACCTCAGCCTGCATCGGCACTTGTTCCAAGATGTATATGGCTGGGCGGGTCAGGCGCGCACGATCCGCATCGGCAAGGCCGGCAGTTGGTTCTGTTATCCCGAACACATAGCCAGTGAGATGGCGCGGGTGTTCCGCGAACTCGGCAACCCCGACCACCTGGCTGATCTTGACAGAGTCAGCTTTGCGAAGCATCTGGCGCACATCATCGCCGAGATCAATGCCGTTCACCCATTTCGTGAGGGTAATGGCCGTACCCAGCTCACATTCCTTGCCATGCTCGCCGAGCACGCAGGCTTCACGTTCAACGCCGATATCCTCGACCGTGACCGGGTGATCCAGGCCATGATTGACAGTTTCAGTGGGTCCGAAGCACCACTACAGGCTCTCATCGAAGACATCATCGCCTAGCTCGCCGGCTCATCACCCCCGCCGGTCCAGCCGCGCCACCAGACGATCCCCCACCCACTGGATGCCACAGACCAGGACGATCAGCACGATAACCACCGCCACCATCACCGAGGTCTCGAAGCGCTGATAGCCGTAGCGGATGGCGAGGTCGCCCAAGCCACCGGCACCGATCGCGCCGGCCATGGCCGAGGCGCCGATCAGCGTCACCAGCGTCACCGTGAAGCCGGCGACGATGCCGGGCAGCGCCTCGGGCACCAGAACCTCGCGGATGATCGTCCAGCGGTTGCCGCCCATGGCCCGCGCCGCCTCGATCAGGCCGTGGTCGACCTCGCGCAGCGACACTTCGGCGATGCGCGCATAATAGGGCGTGGCGGCGATCGATAGCGGCACGATGGCGGCCCAGGTGCCGATCGAGGTGCCGACGATCAGCCGCGTCAGCGGAATCAGCGCCACAAGCAGGATGATGAACGGCACCGAACGGAAACCGTTGATGATGGCGCCGAGCACGCGGTTCACCCACAGGCTTTCGGCGATGCCGCCGCGTTCGGTTGATATCAAGGCCAGCCCAAGCGGCAGGCCGAAAACCAGCGAGATGAGGCCGGAGGCGGCCGTCATCAGCACCGTCTCCCAGATCGACCGCAGCAGAAGCTCAAACAGGATTGGCGACATGACCAAGCACCTCCACCCGCGCCTGGCGGGCCTTCAGGAATGTGATGACGGCAGCAAGGTGGCTTGCATCGCTGCCGGGAACGGACAGAAACAGCGTGCCGACCGGCTGCTGCTGGATATGGTCGATGCCGCCATGGACGAGGCGAAAGGCGCCCGGAACAGAAGTGGCAAGGTCGGACAGCAGCGGGCCGCTTGCCGCTTCACCCGCCACGTCCACGCGCAGGATCGTCTCGGCGCCGGAAGCCGGCAGCAGCCGCGCCGCCAGCTCGGCCGGCAGTTGCGGCCGGATGGCGCCGAGCAGGCTTTTGGTGATATCCGATTGCGGATCGGCGAACACCGACCAGACCGGCCCTTGCTCGACGATGCGCCCGGCATCGATCACCGCCACGCGGTCGGCGATCGAGCGGATCACCTCCATCTCATGCGTGATCAAAAGGATGGTCAGGCCAAGCTGCCGGTTGATGTCTTTCAACAGCGCCAGAATCGAGCGCGTCGTCTCAGGATCGAGCGCCGAGGTCGCTTCGTCCGACAGAAGCAGCGCCGGCCGCGCGGCAAGCGCCCGTGCGATGCCGACGCGCTGCTTCTGGCCGCCGGACAGCGAAGCCGGATAGGCCTTGGCTTTCTCCGACAGGCCGACCAGCTCGAGCAGCTCTGCCGCCCGCGCCAGACGCTCGGCCTTCGGGCGGCCCTCGATCTTCAGCGGCAGCGCCACATTCTCCTCGACCGTCTTGGCCGACAGCAGGTTGAAATGCTGGAAGATCATGCCGATGCGCCGCCGCAACGGCTGCAGGTCGCGCTCGCCGAGCCGGCTGATCTCGCGGCCCTCGATGAACACTTCGCCGGAATCCGGCCGCTCCAGCCCATTCAGGCAGCGGATCAGCGTCGACTTGCCGGCCCCGCTGCGGCCGATAATGCCGAGAATCTCACCCTTGCGCACCGTCAGCGAGATGCCGTCGATCGCCGGCGTGGCGCCAAAGCGGCGCCTCAGGTCGACGAGGCGCACCACGTCCTGCGACGCGTCGGGCCGGGCGTGGGTCGGATCGGCGATCTCCTGGGATGCCGTTATATGCTGGTTCATGCGGTTCCCTATTCTCGCCATCGCAAGACGCAATTGCGGCCCGCGCTCAGGCGCGGACCGCATTTGCTCTCGATCCGGTCGGATCAATAAGCGCTGAGCCCGGTGCCCTTGTAGACCTTGTCGAACTCGGCCTTCACCGCGTCGTTCTGGTACGAAGCCACCAGCGTCTTCACCCAGGCTTCGTTCTCATTGCCGACTTTCACCGCGATGAAGTTGCGGTAAGGATTGTCTGCGATCGGCTCCTGCGCGATGCGGTTGTCCGGCGTCAGGCCGCTTTTCAGTGCCCAGTCGGTGTTGACCACGGCGGCGTCGAGATCCTCGACCGAGCGGCCGACGATGCCGGCGTCGAGTTCCTTGATCTCGACCTTTTTCGGATTTTCCGCGATGTCGGCGGTGGTGGCGAGAATGCCGGTGCCGTCCTTCAGCTTGATCACGCCTTCGTTCTGCAGCACGCGCAGCGCCCGGCCTTCATTGGAAGGGTCGTTCGGTACGCCGATCACTGCACCTTCCGGCAGGTCGGCGACCTTCGTGTACTTCTTGGAGTAGAGGCCGATCGGCCAGACGCCGGTATAGCCGACACGCACGATGTGGTAGCCTTGAGTCTTGATCTGGTTGTCGAGATAGGGCTGGTGCTGGAAGGCGTTGGCGTCGATCTCGCCGCGCTCGAGCGCCTCGTTGGGCTGGGTGTAGTCGTTGAACACCACGGTCTCGATGGTCAGGCCCTTTTCGGCAGCCTGGGCGACCACGACGCGCCAGACATCCTCGTCCTCGCCGCTGATGATGCCGACTTTGATCGCCTTCTTGTCCTCGGCGAAGGACGCATGCGGCGCCATCAGGCTGCCGACCGCGACCGCCGATGCGAACAACAGAGCAAGGCCGCTGCGCCGGTTGATGGTTGACCAAAGGGAAGAGGGCAAAGTGTTGTTGACGTCGGACATGTCTGAATCTCTGCGGTTGTGAAGTCATGGCAGCAAGGCGGATTGCCTAGGCTTGGACACATCGTCAGAAATTCTATCGATTTTATCAAAGAACGTGTTTCGCCTTTGTCCTCGATGCCGGGAATATTCTCTCAAAAATTCCAAGACATGGAGCACAAGACGGCACCGGACTGACCGCAGCGGCGCTGCGCTGCGATCCGGTCGCCTTGGACGGGAAGATCAGATTCGGCTGGAGCCCGACACTGCTGCCGGTCTCAAAGCGCGATCCAGGCGGTCTTCAATTCGAGATATTTCTCCAGCGCGTGCAGCGACTTGTCGCGGCCGAAGCCGGACTGCTTGACGCCGCCGAGCGGCACGGTGATGTCGGCGCCGCCATAGGTGTTGACGTGGACGACGCCGGCATGGATGGCGCGCACCATGCGGTGCGCCGTGGACAGGTTTGATGTCCACACCGCCGAGGCCAGACCGTAGACGGTCGAATTGGCAAGCCGCACGGCCTCTTCCTCGGTGTCGAAGCGCATGACGCCAAGCACCGGCCCGAACACCTCCTCGCGCGCAAGCTGCATATCCTGCGTCACATTCTCGAAGATCGTCGCCGCCATGTAGCTGCCGCCGGTCTCGGCCAGGATCCGCTCGCCGCCGGTGACCAGCCTTGCGCCTTCTTCCCTTGCCTTGGTGACGAAGCCAAGATTCTTGTCGAGCTGCTCGGCGCTCGACACCGCGCCGATATCGCTTGAGAGATCGAGCGGATCGCCAACCCTGAGCCGCGTCGTTGCCGAAAGCAGTTCCTCCATGAAGCGGTCATAGACCGACGATTGCACAAGCAGGCGCGAGCCGGCGACGCAGACCTGGCCGGAATTGCGGAAAATGCCATTGGCCGAGACGACCGCGGCCTGCTTCAAATCAGGCGCATCGGCAAAGACGATGTTGGGCGACTTGCCGCCGAGTTCGAGGAAGACGCGCTTCAAATTGGAACGGGCGGAATAGTCGAGCAGCCGGCGGCCAACCGGTCCCGAACCGGTGAAGGCAATGGCGTCGACATCCATATGCAGGCCAAGCGCTTCGCCAGTGACCGCGCCACGGCCGGTCACGACATTGAGCACGCCGGCGGGCAGGCCGGCCTCGGCAGCCAGCTCCGCCAGCCGCAGCAGCGTCAGCGAGGCGATCTCCGGCGGCTTGACCACCACACAATTGCCGGCGGCAAGGGCGGGCGCGATCTTCCAGGCGCCGATCATCAGCGGGAAATTCCACGGCACGATGACGCCGACGACGCCAAGCGGCTCCTTGTGGATCAGCCCCAGCACGTTCTCGGCCGTCGGCGCGATCTCGCCATAGACCTTGTCGATCGCCTCGGCGTAGTAGCGGATGGTGCCGGCGGCCGACAGCGGCTCGGCCTTATAGGCCATGCCGATCTCGGTGCCGTTGTCGCGCACGCCAAGCACCGCCAACTCGTCGACATGCTTCTCGATCAGCTCGGCGAGCTTTGTCAGCACCTTCTTGCGGAAGGCGGGTGCGGCGCGCGACCACGAACCTTTCTCGAACGCCTTGCGCGCCGATGTCACCGCGCGGTCGACATCACTGGCATTGCCGTCGGCGATGCTGGCGAAGGCACGACCGTCGATCGGCGAAATGACAGGCAATGTCGCGCCGCTCGTTCCCTGGGATTGTGCGCCATCGATGAACAGGCCGCGCGCCCCGATTTCTATGTTGCGCAGGGTGTTGATAGCATTCTGGCTGATCATAATTGTCTCGCTTGAGGTAAATGGATTGCAGGGCAGCGTGTTGCGCCGCCCTGCGTCGGTCTCGATACGATGTTTCGCTCAATCCTTCAGCGGCAGGCCGAGGCTCTCGAAGGCGACCGGGTCGCGGCCCCGCAAGGCGCCGGCCAGCAGCAGCCCGACCACCGCGGCGATCAGCACCAGACCCGGCAGGAACACGCCGAGGAAGCCGCCGGCCCCCGACAGGCTGCCGAAATTGATGACGATCAGGTAGATGATGACGACGAAGGCGATGAAGGTCAGCCCGGGCAGGATGGTGGTCTTCACCGCGTTTTCCTGGCTGGACGGGTTGGCGCGGAAATACATCACCACGGCAAGCGAGGCGACCGCCATCATGACGATGACGCCGAGCGTCGCGACATTGGTCAGCCAGGAGAACAGCGCCAGCACCGGATCGAGGCCGAGCACGGCGAACAGCCCGACGACGACAGCCGCCAGCACGCTCTGGATCACCGAGGCGACATGCGGGCTCTGATGCGCCGAATGCGTCACGCCGATCGACTGCGGCAAAAGCTTCTCGCGACCCGAGACATAGATGTAGCGCGCGACCGCATTGTGGAAGGCCAGCACGCCGGCAAACAGGCTCGACACGAACAGGATGCTCATGGCATGCGTGAGCAGCGTTCCGGCATAGCGGTCGGACAGGCCGAACAGGAAGGTCGTCGGATCCTGCAGGCCCTGCAGCGCCGGCAGCAACTTCTCGACGCCGGCGCCAACCGCCATCAGCCAGGCGGTGACCATGTAGAAGATGCCGATCAAAAGCACCGAGAAATAGGTGGCGCGCGGAATGGTCACCTTCGGGTCGCGGGCTTCCTCGGCATAGATCGTCGTCGCCTCGAAGCCGATGAAGGCGGCGAAGCAGAACAGGATGGCGATGGCCGGCGCGCCCGACGTAATCTGGCTCCAGCTGAACGGCGCGGCCGACAGGCCGCTGTCGCCGCCGGTCTTGAGGATCGTCAGATCGAGGATCAGTACCACGGCATATTCGCACAGAACCAGCACCGTCAGGATCTTGGCCGACAGGTCGACCTGGCGGTAGCCGAGCACGGCGACAATGGCGATGGCGGTGAAGCTCCACACCCACCAGGGCAGGTTGATGCCCCAGCCGGCGAACAGCCCCGATGTGGCCGCACCCAGCAGACCCATGACGCCGATCTGCATGGCATTGTAGGACAGGATGGCGATCAGCGCCGTGGCGCCGCCCGCGAGACCGCCGAGGCCGCGCGCGGCGTAGGCATAGAAGGCGCCGGCATTGCCGACATGGCGCGACATGGCGACATAGCCGACCGCGAACAAAAGCAGCAGCACCGTCACGATCAGATATGTGCCGGCAAAGCCGGCGCCATTGCCCATCAGCATGCCGAGCGGCGTGCCGCCTGCGACCGCCGTAAGGGGTGCCGCCGCCGAGATCACCATGAAGGTGATGGCGCCGACACCTAGACTGTTCTTGCGCAGCCTGTTGGCCGGCGCCTGTTCCGAAACTGCTGACATTGGTCCCTCCTGTTTGCAAACCGGGAGTCGGTCCGCCGGCCGCTTGGCCTGTCCCATACGCTCTGGATGTCGGTTCATTATTTGAACCCTTATTTTGAATATAGACTTGCAAACAAAGCGGCTTCCTGTCAAGTTAATTCACACGTTAATTGATTGGCCCGTGCTTGGAGGCAAATGTGGGTACGGTCGGCAAGGCGATTTCACTTCTGGAGCTTTTCACCGTGGCTGAGCCCGAACCCGGGCTGACCGATCTGGCGCGCCGGTCGGGCTTCGACAAGGCGACGACGCGGCGGCTGCTGGTGGCCCTGACCGGCCATGGCTTCGTCGAGCAGGACGCCGGCACGCGGCATTATCGGCTTGGCGCCGGCCTGTCGCGGCTGGCGCGCATCCGCGAGGCGCGCTTCCCCTTCCTGCAGACCGCGGTGCCGCTGGTGCGAGATCTGGCAAGTGCTACGGCCGAGACCGTGCATCTGTCGGAATTCGGCACCGACAGGCTGGTCACTGTCCATGTCGAGCATCCCGCCTGGGCGAACCGCGTCAACATCGACATCGGCCAGCTGCTGCCGCTGCATTCGACTGCGTCGGGCATCGCCTATCTGGCTTTCGCTGGGGATGAGGCCGTCAAGGCATGTCTGGCGGGTCCGCTCGAAGCCTTCACGGCGCATACGCTGATCGATCCCGCCGCCATCTCGCGCTCCATGGCCGAGGCGCGCGAGCGCGGCTATTCGATCTGCGACCAGGGCCTGGAAGAAGGCGTCATATCCGTCGCGGCGGCGATCCTGGCGGCGGACGGTTTCGCGCTCGGCACCATTGCGGTGGCGGCGCCGAAGGCCAGGACGACGACGGCCGACATCACGCAACGGGGACTTGCGGTCATGCAAGCGGCACGGGAGATTTCGATGCGCCTCAATGGCGAGAACCTGCAAACCCTGAGGAGGCAGGCCTGATGTCTGCACAGACCGCGACAGCGCCCCGCATCCTGGTCATCGGCACCGGTGATACCAAGGCCGACGAGCTGCTGTTCATGAAAGCCTGCATCGAGGCCTCCGGCGGCAGCGCCGTGATGATGGATGTCAGCGTGCTCGGCAATCCGCCCTACAGTCCCGATCACGACAAGCATGCCGTCGCCCGGGCCGTCGACGTGACGATCGAGGAGATCGTCGCCAGCGGTGACGAGAACACCGCCATGACCTTGATGGCCGGCGGGGCCGTGCAACTGGTGCGCAAGCTGCATCAAAACGGCGAGATCGACGCCTTCATCGCCATAGGCGGCTCGATGGGCACCGACCTGGCGCTCGACGTGGCGCTTTCCCTGCCGCTCGGCGTGCCGAAATTCGTCGTCTCTACCATCGCCTATTCGCACCTGATCCCGCCCGAGCGCGTCGCGCCCGATTTGATGATGATCCTCTGGGCCGGCGGGCTCTACGGCCTCAACTCGATCTGCAAGCTGGTCCTGTCGCAGGCTTGCGGCGCCGTGGTCGGCGCCGCGAAAATCGTGCTTGAGAGCCGCGCCTCTGCCCCGGCAATCGGCCCGACCATCGGCATGACCTCGCTCGGCAGCTCCTGCCTGCGCTACATGAAGACGCTGAAGCCGGCGCTGGAGCGGCGCGGCTATGATGTCGCCGTCTTCCACACCACCGGAATGGGCGGCCGCGCCTTCGAATCGATCGCCGGCCAGGACCATTTCTGCGCCGTCTTCGACTTCAGCCTGCAGGAGATCACCAATCATCTGGCCGGCTCCGTCGTCTCCTCCGGCAACGACCGGCTGGAAAATGCCGGCGCCCGCGGCATTCCGCAGATCGCCGCCCCCGGCGCGGTCGACATGGTCGACCTGCCGACCTGGCAGGATTTACCGGCTAAATTTTCCGAACGCCCGTTTCATGCCCACAACAGGCTGATCGCCTCGGTCACCGTCGATGCCGATGACCGCCGCAAGGTGGCCAGGACCATCGCCGCCAAGCTCGGCGCCTCGAAAGGCCGCTCCGCCTTCATCCTGCCGTCCCGAGGGATCCAGGAATGGGACACGCAGGGTGAGCCGCTCTACGAGCCTGAAGCCCTGGCCGCCTTTGTCGATGAGATGCGCAAGGCTATCCCCGCCGAGGTCGAGTTCCACGAGATCGACGCCCACATCAACAGCGACGGTTTCGTCGCCAAGGCGCTGGAAATCTTCGACCGCTGGGTCGAGGAGGGCATCGTTCCGCGCGGCGTGCCGGCCAAGGGAGAGGCCGCGTGAGCGCTCCCGTGGCCCAGGCGCTGGTTCTCGATTTCGGCGGCGTCGTCACCCGCACCCTATTCGAGACCCATGCCTTGACCGAACAGGCACTCGGCTTGAAGCCCGGAACGCTGCAATGGCGCGGACCGTTCGATCCGGACAGCGATCCGCTGTGGCGCTCGATGCAGGCCGACGAAATCAGCGAGCGCGACTATTGGCGCACCCGCACCAGCGAGGTCGGCCGGCTCGTCGGCGAGGATTGGCAGGCGATGGAAACCTTTGTCCAGCGCGCGCGTGGCGCCGAGCCGGAAAAGGTAGTGCGGCCTGAGGCCGACCATGCCATCCGCGCCGTCCATGCCGCCGGGTTTCGCCTGGCGATCCTGTCCAACGAACTCGACCTGTTCTACGGCGCGGATTTCCGCCGGCGGCTGCCGCTGCTCGGCCTGTTCGACACCATCATCGACGCCACCTACACCGGCATCCTCAAGCCCGACCCGCGCGCTTATGGCTTCGTCACCGAGGCGCTCGGCCTGCCCGCCGAAGCTTGCGTCTTCGTCGACGACCAGCAGCGCAATGTCGATGGCGGCCGTGCCGCCGGCATGCGCACGGTGCATTTCGACGTTGCGCGGCCAGCACTTTCCTATGCCGAAGCCCTTGCCCATTTCGACCTCGTCCCAGCTGCCTGAGACCATTTGCGGAGCCTTGTGATGCGCGACATCAATTTCCTCACCGAGACCAATGCCAAGCCGATTTGGCACCCGATGGCGCATCCGGCCGAGATGCGGGCCAATCCGCCCAAGGTGATCATGAAGGGCGAGGGCGTCACCGTCACCGACATCGACGGCAAGAGCGTGCTCGACGCCGTCGGCGGCCTGTGGAACGTCAATCTCGGCTACAGCTGCGACCCGATCAAGAAGGCGATTGCCGACCAGCTCGGCGCTCTCCCATACTATTCCGGCTTTCGCGGCACCTCGACCGGGCCGTCGATCGAGCTCGCCTACGAACTCGCTGAATGGTTCGCGCCGGAAGGCATGGTGCGGACCTTCTTCACCTCGGGCGGCTCGGATTCGGTCGAGACCGCCCTGCGGCTGGCCAGGCAATACTGGAAGATCCGCGGCCAGGGCGACCGGACCAAATTCCTGGCGCTCAAAAAGGGCTATCACGGCACGCATTTCGGCGGTGCGTCGGTCAATGGCAACGCCAATTTCCGCCGCAACTACGAGCCGCTATTGCCCGGTGTCTTTCACATCCCGGCGCCCTGGACCTTCCGCAACCCCTTCGACGAGACCGATCCCGCGCGGCTGGCCAAGCTCTGCGCCAAGGCGCTGGAGGACGAGATAGCCTTCCAGGGCGGTGACACCATCGCCGCTTTCATCATGGAGCCGGTGCTCGGCGCCGGCGGCGTCATTGTTCCGCACGAAAGCTTCATGCCGCTGGTGCGCGAGATCTGCGACCGCCACGAAATCCTGCTGATCGCCGACGAGGTGGTGACAGGCTTCGGCCGCACCGGCGCCTGGTCC
This sequence comes from Mesorhizobium loti, assembly GCA_002356515.1. Classification (NCBI taxonomy): domain Bacteria; kingdom Pseudomonadati; phylum Pseudomonadota; class Alphaproteobacteria; order Hyphomicrobiales; family Phyllobacteriaceae; genus Mesorhizobium; species Mesorhizobium loti. The sequence goes on from AP017605.1 coordinate 4,369,823, forward strand.
GGTTCGCGGCTGACGGGGGTGAAACCAGATTTCATGACCATCGCCAAGGCTATCACCTCGGGCTATTTCCCGCTCGGCGCGACACTGATCGGCGCCAAGGTCGCCGACGTGTTCGAGGCCGACAAGACAAGTTTTGGCGCGATCGGCCATGGCTACACCTATTCCGGCCATCCGGTCGGCTGCGCTGCGGGACTGGCGGCCCTTGCCGAAACCAGACGGCTTCGCCTGAACGAGAACGCCGCGGCACGTGGCGTCGAACTGGCGGCCGTGCTGGAGGGGCTCAAGGCTAAGCACGCCATCGTTGGCGACGTCCGGTACAAGGGCCTGATGGCCGCGCTGGAGCTGGTCTCGGATCGCGCGACGAAAAAACCTGCCGACAAGAAGACCATGGCCGTGGTTTCGGAGGCGGCCTACGAAGCCGGCGTCATGCTGCGTGTGTCCGGCAACAACATCATCCTGTCACCACCGCTGATCATCAGCGCCGCCGATGTCGCCAAGATCGGTGAGGCGATCGGCGCAGGCCTGTCGAAGGTCTGATGAGCCGGCAGATACAACGAGGTTCAGGTATCTACAGATGACACAATCGCAGAAGAAAATGACCGAGGAGACGCTCGTTAGCCGGCGCGGTCGCCTGCTCGGTGCGAAATCGCAATTGTTCTATGACGAGCCTGTGCATCTGGTGCGCGGCGAAGGTGTCTGGCTCTACGATGCCGATGGCCGCAAATATCTCGACGCCTACAACAATGTCGCCCATGTCGGGCATTGCCATCCGCATGTGGTCGAGGCGCTGTGCCGGCAGGCAAGCCTGCTCAACACCCACACGCGCTATCTGCACACCGCGATCCTCGACTATGTCGAGCGGCTGACGGCGAGTTTCGACGCCAGTCTCTCCACCGCCATCCTCACCTGCACCGGCAGCGAGGCCAATGACATCGCGCTGCGCATGGCGCAGGCGACGTCAGGCCGGATGGGCATCATCGCCACCGACGCCACCTATCACGGCAACACATCCGCGGTTTCGCAGCTCAGCACGCGCATGCCTCCGGTCGGTGGCCGCGCTCCCTATGTCAGGCTGGTGCCGGCGCCCGACAGTTTTCGCCACCCCGACACGATGGCCAACGGCAAGGCGTTCGGCGACGCCGTACGCGAGGCGATCGCGTCGCTGGCAAAGGACGGCATCGGCCTGTCCGGCATGATCCTGTGCCCGCTGCTTGCCAATGAAGGCTTTCCGACACTGCCCAGCGGCTTTTTTGACGACGCCGTGGCAGCGGTGCGCGACGCCGGCGGTCTGGTCATCGCCGACGAGGTGCAACCCGGCTTCGGCCGCACTGGCAGCCACCTCTGGGGCAATCAGCGCGCCGGCTTCGTTCCCGACATCGTGACCATGGGCAAGCCGATGGGCAATGGCCATCCGGTCGCCGCCGTGGTGACCACGAAGGAGATTCTGGCCACTTTCCGCAACGCCTTCCGCTACTTCAACACCTTTGGCGGCAACCCGGTGTCCTGCGCCGTGGCCAACGCCGTCCTCGATGTCCTGGAACAGGAGAAGCTTGTCGCCAACGCACGCGATGTCGGCGCCTATGCGCTCGATTTGCTGCGGCCGCTGGCAGATCGCCATGACTGCATCGGCGAAGTCAGGGGCGCCGGCCTGTTCTTCGGCGCCGAGCTGGTCCGCGACCGCCAGACGCGCGAGCCAGCGCCCGACATAGCCGGGCGCGTCATCAACGCCATGCGTGACCGTGGCGTGCTGATGGGCAAGACCGGCATCCACGGCAATGTGCTCAAGATCCGCCCGCCCATGCCGTTTTCCCGCGCCAATGCCGACCTTTTGATCGGCACGCTCGACGAAGTGCTCGGTGAAGTCGGTGGAGTGGCGGCGTGAACGCGGTTTCCGCGCGATCCGAGCCTGAGACGGCGGCTGATGTCACAGCGCTTGCCAGGCACGCGCTCGCCCATTGGGGTGTCCACTGCGGCGAGCCGGAGCTGCTGAAATACCGCGAGAATGCGGTTTTTCGCGTGCGCCTGGCCGACGGCCGGCCGGCCGCCTTGCGCATTCATCGGCTTGGCTACCACTCTGACGCCGCGCTGCGCTCGGAACTGCAATGGATGGCCTTCCTGCAATCCGCCGGTGTCGCCACGCCATCCCCGGTGCCGACGTTAGCCGGCGACCTGTTCGTGCCGGTCGGCCTCGGCACTTCCACGCCGCGTCAGGTCGATTGCCTGAGCTGGCTTGAGGGCCGCGCCGTTGGCGCGCGCGGCGTGCCGCTCGGCCACACGCCGCTACGCGCGCGAGACGTCTTCACCGCCATAGGACGAACCATCGCGCGCATGCACAATGCCGCCGCCGGCTGGGCGCCGCCGCCCGGCTTTGCCCGCCATGCCTGGGATTTCGACGGTTTCTTCGCCCCGAACCCGACATGGGGCCGTTTCGAGACCTGCCCGTTTCTCGACGATGCCAATCGCGAGCTGGTCCACCGTGCCCACAAGAAGGCGGTCGCAGCACTCTCGCGGCATGAGCGCAGCGCGCGCAATTTCGGCCTGATCCATGCCGACCTGGTGCGCGAGAACGTGCTGCTCGACGGCGACAGCATCCAGATTATCGACTTCGACGATTGCGGCCATGGCTGGCACGCCTACGATCTTGCTGTCGCGCTCTACCAGAACCGCGAGGAGGCGCTCTATCCGCTGATCGAGGCTTCGCTGCTCGACGGCTACCGGCAGGAGCGCGACCTGACACGAGAGGACGTCGCGGCCTTGCCGCTGTTTTCAGCGCTTCGGGCCTTTGCCTTCCTTGGCTGGGTGCAGAGCCGCGTCGAAGGCGACATTACCAGGGAGGCCGGCATGCGCATCTCGACCATCGCCGCCGGTGTCGTGGCGGCCTATCTGCACGGCGCGTGAGCTGCCGAACGGTCAGCTCTTGGCGAAATGGATGCTGACCGTGCCGGAAGTGCCGAAATCGGCAACGATCGTGTCACCGGGTCGCGCCTCGACCGGGCGCACGAACGATCCCGACAACACAACCTCGCCGGCGGCGATCGATAGGCCGTAGCGGGCGAGCCGATCGGCCAGCCAGGCGATGCCCATCGCCGGATGGTTGAGCACGCCGGCGCCGAGGCCCGTCTCCTCGACCTCGGCATTGCGCGAGATGATGGCGCCGATCCAGCGCATGTCGGCTTCATCGGGCCGCTGCGGCCGGCCGCCGATGACGATGCCGGCATTGGCGGCATTGTCGGAGATCGTGTCGAAGAAGGTGCGCGGCTTCTTGGTCTCGGCATTGACGCGCTCGATGCGCGTGTCGAGGATTTCCAGCGCCGGCGTGATGTAGTCGGTGGCGTTAAGCACGTCGAAGATGGTGACGCCTGGCCCTTTGAGCGGCGCTTTCATGACGAAGGCGATCTCGGCCTCGACGCGCGGCTGGATGAAACGGCCGGCAGGAATGGTCGCGCCATCGTTGAAGAACATGTCGTCGAACAGCACACCCGAATCCGGCGTGTCGATGGCGAGCGCATATTGCATCGCCTTGGAGGTCAGGCCGATCTTCCAGCCCTTCGGCTTCAGCCCGGCATCGGTCTTGCGTTTCACCAGAGCCGCCTGGACGCGGTAGGCGTCCTCCATGGTCGCTTGCGGGTAATCGAGGCTGAGCAGCCGGATCTGCCTGCGCGAACGTTCGGCCTCGAACAGCCGATTGGCGGCGTCTTCCACTTGCTCCGGGGTCATGAAGCTGCCTCGTCGACGACGCCGTTACTGAGCACACCGATACCATCGGCCTCGACCTCGATGACGTCGCCCGGCTTCAGCCAGATCGGCGGCTCGAAGCGGGCGCCGGCGCCGGTCGGCGTGCCGGTGACGATCATATCGCCCGGCACCAGCGTGGTGAAGGTTGAGACGTAGTTGATGATCTTGCGAAAGGAAAAGATCATCCGGCTGGTGCGATCCTGCTGGCGCAGCTCGCCATTGACCCGGGTGGAGAGCGAAATGTCGGCGATCTGTGCCTCGTCCGTGAACGGCACCAGCCATGGGCCGATCGAGCCGGTGCGGTCGAAATTCTTGCCTTGCGTGACGTTGAACTTGGCGTGCCGCACCCAGTCGCGGATGGTGCCCTCATTGCACAGCGAGAGTGCCGCGATGTGGCCGAGCGCGTCGGTCTCGGCGATGCGCCGGCCACCCCTGCCGATGACGATGACGATCTCGCCTTCATAGTCGAGCTGCGGTGATTCCGGCGGCCGCACCAGCGCAGCGCCATGGCCGACGAAGGAGCGGGGGAAGCGGATGAACAGCGACGGATTCGAGGGGGCCGCCTGGCCGTCCTTGTACTCCTCGTTGCGGTCGGGATAGTTGACGCCGACGCAGATGATCTTTTCCGGCGACGGGATCGGGATGTCGTAGGCGATGGCATCGAGCGGGAAATCGGCGACAAAGGCCTCGGCCTCTTCCGCCAGCCGCCGCAAGGCGCCGACCTCGATCACTTCGCGCAATGTCGGCCACTGGCTGTGGCGAGCCGACAGGTCGATGACACCCTTGTCGCTGACCGCGCCATAGTGGGTCTTGCCGTTGATGGTGAAGGTGGCGAGCCGGTTCATGGTGCTGCTCACGGCGCAATGATCGGCGATGCCGTCAGATCCGGCTGGCGTGCGGTGGTACCCGCAAAGGTGCTGCCTTCCTCGAACCAGCTTTTCGGCGCCGGCGCGCCCCACAGCGTCTGCCGCTGCGGGTCCTTGAGGTCCCATTTGATCGGCTCGAGGTCCGGATCGACCGTCTGGTAATCCGAGCAGTAGATCTCGATGCGATGGTTGTCCGGGTCTCTGATATAGAGGAAGAAGGCGTTGGAAATGCCGTGCCGGCCGGGGCCGCGTTCGATGTTCGGCAGCCAGCCGGTCGTGGCCATCAAATCGAGCAGGTCGATGATGTTGAGCGGCGTCGGCACCCAGAAGGCGACGTGGTGCAGGCGCGGCCCGACGCCGTTGGTAAAGGCGATGTCATGCACGCCGCCCTTGCGGTGCGTCCAGGCCGCCCACAGCTTTCCGCTCGAGGCATCCTCGGTGTATTCGGTCACGCGGAAGCCAAGCTCGTTGTAGAAGGCGACGGACTCGTCGACATTGGGCGAGAAGCAGTTGAAGTGGTCGATGCGCAGCGGCTTCACGCCCTTGTAGAGCGCGTATTTCTGATGGATCGGCGGCAGCCTTTCCATCTGCGCATAGAATTCCAATGGAATGCCGTGCGGATCCCGGGTGCGGAAAGTGCGCGACTGGTAGGGCCGCTCGACCCATTCCACCGGCAGGCCCTTGGCCTCGAAGAAATGCTCGGCCTTGTCGAGATCCTCGTCTGAAAAAACCTTGAAGCCGAGGTCGCGCGCTTCCGGCGTCGTCGCCTTGCGCAGCACGATGCAGTGATGGCCACGCTCCTCCATGGCTCTGAGGTAGATGGCGCCCGATGTCTCGTCGGTGACCTGCAGGCCGAGCGTGTCGACATAGAAGGCGCGCGATTTGGCAAGGTCGGTCACCGCCAGTTCGACATGGCTGAGGCGCACGATGTTGAAGGCGGGATAGAGGTTGGGTTTGGGCAAAGGCATTCTGATCTCCTCCGGTCAGCCGCCGAGTTTCTGGATCGCGTGCGCCGTCGTCGCGAAGGCTACGTTCTTCGTCTCCATGTAGAAGTCGAAGGAATGGTCGCCGCCATCGCGGCCGATGCCGGAATTCTTGACGCCGCCGAACGGCGTGGGCAGATGCCGCACATTTTCCGAATTGACCCAGATCATGCCGGCCTCGAGTGCATCGGTGAAGCGGAAGGCGCGGGTCACATCGGAGGTCCAGAGATAGCCGGTCAGGCCGTATTGCGTGTCGTTGGCGAGCGCCAGCGCCTCAGCCTCGTCCTTGAAGGCAATCGCGGTCAGCACCGGCCCGAAAATCTCCTCCTGGGCGATGCGCATCCTGTTGGTGGCGCCGGTGAACAGCGTCGGGCTGACATAGCAGCCGCCACCCGGGCCCGCGAACTTGCCGCCGCCGGCGGCAACCACCGCGCCCTCCGATCTGCCGATCTCGATATAGGACAGCACCTTTTCCTCATGCACCGGATGGATCAGCGGCCCGACCACGGTTTTCGGGTCGAGCGGATGGCCTATTGTGATGCGCTTTGCCTTCTCCGCCACCAGATCGGTGAACTGGTCGTAGACCGAGGCTTCAACGAGAAGCCGTGACGACGAAGTGCAGCGTTCGCCATTCAGCGAGTAGATCATGAACACCGCCGCATCCGCGGCGCGTTCGAGGTCGGCATCGGCGAAGACGATCACCGGGTTCTTGCCGCCGAGCTCGAAATGCACGCGCTTCAGCGTGTCGGCGCCCTGTTTCATGATCATCGAGCCGGTGCGGCTCTCGCCGACAAAGCCGATCGCCTTGATGTCGGGGTGCTCGGTCAGCGCCTTGCCGGCATGCTCGCCGAGGCCGTTGACCAGGTTCCAGACACCTTTCGGCAGGCCGGCTTCCTCGGCGATCTCGACCAGCAAGCGGGCGCTCAGCGGCGAAAATTCAGCCGGCTTATGGACGATGGTGCAGCCGGCGGCCAGCGCCGGGGCGATCTTCCAGGTCGACAGCATGAACGGCGTGTTCCACGGCGTGATAATGCCGACCGGGCCGATCGGCACCCGCGTAGTCAGGTTGATCTGCCCCGTGGTTCGCAGCGTCTCGCCATCGCGCGCTTCCGGTGCTCGGTCGGCGAAGAAGCGGAAATTTTCCGCACCGCGCAACGCCGCCTTGGCCATGAATTTCAGCGCCTGGCCGGTGTCCATACATTCGACGAAGGCGATCTCCTCGGCACGCGCCTCGATCGCGTCTGCTATTTTGTGCAGCAGCTTCTTGCGCGCTTCGCCCGGCATGGCGGCCCAGGCCGGGAATGCCGCCTTCGCCGCCTTGGCGGCACGGTCGATGTCGGTTGCGTTGCCGCGTGCGACCTTGGCCAGCGGCTTCAGATCGACCGGCGACAGCGTCTCGAAAGTCGAGCCGTCGGCGGCCGGCACCGCCTCGCCACCGATCTGGTTCAGCACGCCGTCTTTCTTGAAGCGGGCGAGATACGCCTCGGCCTTTTTCAGATTGCCTTCGAGATCGGACATGTCAGTCTTCCGTCACTTGCCGCGCAGCCGCGGGTGGATTGCATTCTTCTTCCAGCTCAGCACTGGGTCGATTTCCCGGATCTCCAGCGACAAAGCGAAATGCGGGGTCTCGAACAGCGTGGCCAGATATTGGCTCACCGCCGCAAACACGGCCTCGCCGGTCCGCTTCTTGTCCTCGGCGCTGCGGCCGGTGCCGATGCGAAACGACATATCAAGAAAGGCGTTTTCCGGCATTCTGTCGGCAATGGCGTAGGCCTCGGCGCGAAAGGCTCGCACCCGCACCGCGCCGGTCTCGAACAGCCCGGTGTCGAGCACCGTGCGCAGCACCAGCGCGCACAATTCGCCCATGTCGAGCTTGGCATCGAGATTGGCCGAATACTCGATGGAGAAGTGAGGCACCGCGTCTCGTTCCCTGGTCGCTTGTATTGTTGTAGTTAACGCGTTAATTACATGTGGTGTGGCCGAAGTCAAGCCTTGCATCAGGACTGAGGCGACGATACGGGATGACGGTGACGGGCTTTGGCGGCCAGCGCTGCTGGGCAAAGCCTGCCGCCGATCGCAAGCCAGCGCTGGAGAGAATTTCACTTGCTGCCCGAGAACACCCGCCGCTCCTTGCCAATGGCGCTGCTTCACGCCCGCGAAGTGGTGATGGCGCGGTTTCGCCCGATGCTCGCCGCGCATGACGTGACCGAACAGCAATGGCGCGTGCTGCGCGTGCTGAGCGAAGCCGGCTCGGTCGAGGCGACGGAACTGGCCGATCGCGCCTCGGTGCTGCCGCCCAGCCTGACGCGTATCATCAAGGCGCTCGAAGGCCGAAAATTCATCACCCGCAACAAGGCGGAAGGCGACGGCCGCCGCGTCGTCCTGACCATCGCCCCGGCCGGTTCCGCCCTGATCGACGCCCTGTCGCCCGAACGCCGCGTCATCTACGACGACATCGAGCGCCGCTTCGGTCACGAGCGGCTGGAGCAGCTGCTCGACCTGCTGGAGACGCTGATCGACGGCGAGAGCTGAGCCTCACCCACCAAAACTCCCCAGCCGAGTCGGCTGCGTATAATTGCGATCGACATAGAGCAGCGCCGAGCCGCCGCTGCCGTGGCGCACATCGATGACGCGGCCGATCATGACATTGTGCGTGCCGACGATATGCACGTCCTCGATCTCGCAGTCGAAATTGACGATCGCGTCCGACAGTGCCGGCGTGCCTGAGGTCAGCGTCTGCCAGCGCGCCGCTGAATAGCGCGCCTCCATGTCCCGGGTCGCGCCGGCGAACTTTCCCGCCAGATGCATGTGGTCATGCGTCAGCACGTTGACGCAGAAGCGCCGGTTAGCGAGGAACATGGCGGCCTGCGTCGAACGCCCGTTCATGCAGACCAGCAGCGTCGGCGGCTCGTCGGAGACGCTGCACATGGCGGTGGCGGTGAAGCCGCCGCGCCCAGCCGGGCCGTCGGTCGTGACGATGTTGACCGGTGCGCAGACCCTTGCCATGGCGTCGCGGAAATCGGTTTTCGAAATCTGCGTGGCCATCTGAGTTTACTCAGCCGCCGAAGCAAGTGGATTGAGCCAGGTATCACCTGTCCAGCCATGCTCGTCATAGTCGGCCATGCAAGTGTCGACGAGTTCCTCCATCGCCTTCAGCCGCCCGCCGCGTTCGGCGCCCTTCAGCACCTGCAGCCGCACCTCTTCCGGCGCACCGGCATAGTTGAGCTCGTAAAGCGCGTGACGGCCGCCGAACTCGGTGCCGGTCGCGTCCCACAGCAGCTTCATGATCTTGATGCGCTCGATGTGGCCCATATCGTTGGAGCCGCGCACATATTGCGCCAGATATTTGTCGATCTCGGGATTGTTGAAGTCGCGCACCGAGGACGGCAGGTAAATCAGCCCCGAGGCGATCACTCGGCGCACCGTGTCGATGACGCGCGGATAGGCTTCCGACATGAAGGTCCGGTAGGCGAGTGCGGCGTCGAGATTGGGCAGCACCGCGCCATTCGCCCACGGGATCGGATTGTAGGCCATGGCATTGGAAAAGCTCCAGAACATGTGCCTGAGCGCGATCACTTCGCCGAGTGCCGCCTGGTTGCCGCGGAAGGCGTCGCCGCCAGTGGCCCTGAGCGCCTTCGCCAGCAGGCCGGCAAGGAAGTCGAGCTTGACGGCAAAACGCGTGCAACCCTGGAAGCAGTAGCCGTGCATGAAGCCGGACGCCGGATGGAACGACAGGATTTTTTGCGCGTCGCGCAGCACCAGCACGTCCTCCCAGGGGATGAAGACATTGTCGAGCACCAGGATGGCGTCGTTCTCGTCGAAGCGCGACGACAGCGGATAGTCGAACGGTGCGGCCACCGTGTTGGCCGTCTGCTCGTAGGAGACGCGGCAGAACATCTTTATCCCCGGCGCGTTCATCGGCACGATGAACATCACCGACAGCGACGGATCCTCTGTGACCGTCGCCGAGCCCTGCGCCAGGAAATTGTAGTGCGTCAGCGCCGACGACGTCGCCACCACCTTGGCGCCGGAAACATAAATCCCGGCATCCGTCTCCTTGGTGATGTGGACGAAGACATCCTTTACCTGTTCGGCCGGCTTGTGGCGATCGATCGGCGGGTTGACGATGGCATGGTTCATGAACAGCACGGCTTCCTGGGCTCTGCTGTGCCAGGCAAGCGCATTGTCCTTGAACGGCCCGTACCAGTCGGCATTGGCGCCGAGCGTGTTCATCAGCGCCGCCTTGTAGTCGGGCGTGCGCCCCATCCAGCCATAGGACATGCGCGACCACTCGGCGATCGCCGTCTGCTGGGCGGCGAGTTCGCCCGAGGATTTGGCGACGCGGAAATATTTATGCGTGTAGCCGCCCGAACCGGTGTCGGTGGCCGAGGTCAGCATGTCGCGCCGCTTCGGATCATGCAGCGCATCGTAGAGCCGTGCCAGCGATCGCACGGAATTGCGCATCGCCGGGTGCGTGGTGACGTTGGCGACGCGCTCGCCGTTGATATAGACCTCGCGGCCGTCGCGCAGGCTCTCCAGATACTCGGCGCCGGTGAACGGGCGCGCTTTGTCCGCACGAAAATCTTCTGACAGCATGTTGTTCCTCCACTTGATATAGCGATCCTAGCGTCAGGCCTGAGGATGGGTTATGGACGGAACGGCAAAACCGATTGGACTTTTTCCGGCGCCATGAGCCAGAGCTCCATTCCCGATTTCTTCGTCTACGGCGAGCCGGTGCGGCCGCTCGATATCGGCTTCCTGCATGTCGAGACAGTGCTTGCCCGCAGCAATATCCACCTCGGTCAGGTCGCGGCGCACAAGCATCCGCAGATGGGCCAGATCACCTACTGGACCAGCGGCTCCGGCACATACCGCATCGAGGACCGGTCCTGGGACTTTTCGGCGCCGGCCGTCAGCTTCGTGCCGAGCAATGTCGTCCATGGCTTCTCGATCGGCCCAGGCACCGACGCCATCGTCGTCTCGGTCGCCGACGATGCGCTGGCCGCGATTGCCGGCCACAGCCTGCTGCCCCTGGACCGGCCGGTCTTCACCGACGGCCTTCCGGACCGGGCCGCGTGGAAGCGGTTGGCGACGGTGCTGGACATGATCGCCGCCGAATACGTCGAGGCGCGGGCCGGCAACGACAAGATCCTGCTGTCGCTGATCGCTGTCGCGCTCTCCCACATCGCACGTCTCGCGCCAGCGACTGTCGCCGCGGCGCCGTCTTCCGATGCGTCGCTGGCGACAGGCTTGCGCCGCCTCGTCGATGCGCATTTCCGCGACAACTGGCCGGTCGACCGTTACGTCGAAGCGCTCGCCACGACGCCGCATCTGCTCGACAAGGCAGCCCGCGCGGTGCTGGGCAGCGGCGTCAAGCGCGTCGTCAGCGAGCGCCGGCTGCTGGAGGCCAAGCGGCTGCTGCTGTTCACCGTGCGTACGGTCGAGGACATCGCCTACGAGATCGGTTTTGATGATCCCGCCTATTTCTCACGCTTCTTTCGCGAACGGATAGGCGAGGCCCCCGCCGCCTGGCGGCGGAAGCAGTTGCAAAGGCACTGACAGGCGGTGGTGGATGCGGACCTTGCGGCCCGCATCCAGTTTGTGACGGGCTAGCGCCCCTGCTGCTGGCGCGCTTCCCGCTTCTTGCGCCAGGGCGCGTTGGCTTCCCAGTCGCCGGCCATGATGCAGCCATAGGGCAGCACCTCGTCGACGATCTCCGCCAGGCCGAAATGCTCGATCTGGCGGCGCATCGAGGTCGCGTTCTTGTAGGCGCTCGGCAGCTCCGAAATATCCGTCACGCCGGAGAAGAAGCGGGCATCGATGCCTTTCGTCTCCTCAGTGAAGATATCGGCGTCGCTGCGTCCCGCCTGCATGCGCCGGTGCTGGGTGCGCGAAAAGTTGCGTCCGGCGCCGTGCGGCGAGAAGCCAAGTCCATGCGCCGCGTTCTTGCCGCGCACGATCAGCACCGGTTCCACCATGTTGAGCGGGATCAGCGTCAGATCGGTCGCGTCGTCGGCCCAGTTGTCGAAGGCCGGCGTGGCGCCCTTGCCGTGGTAGAACAGCCCGTCCGACCGGCGGAAGACGAAGTTGTGCTCGTTCCAGAACCGGTCCGACACCTTCGCCGCCAGCTTTTCGGCCGCCAGATCGTGGATGAGCATATGATTGCCCTTGGTCCATTCGCGGATCGTCTGCAGGGCCTCCCAATAGTCATCGCCTTCCCGCGTGTCGGCCGGAATCCAGGCGTTCTGCGGCAAGGTCTCCGGCGACAGCGTCTTGCGGACGCCCTCGGCGATCTTCATGCCTTTGCTGTAGAGCCGCGCTCCCGGCGAGCGCGAGCCATGGTGTGTGACCAGCGCCGTCTCGCCGCTCGACTTCAGCGTGCCGACATAGGCGAAATGGTTGCCGTCGCCCTGCGTGCCGAAATGCTCGATCGCCGCACTGGTCAGATCACGCAGCAAGGGGTTGGCCTCGAAACGCTCGAAGACCTCTTTGCCCGGCCGGATCTGCTGGCCGCGCGGACGCCCGCCCGGTCCGAAATGGGTGACCCCATGCACGGCATCGAGTAGTGCCGCCGGCGCCACGCCGGGAAACACCGAGATCGCCATCGAGCAGCAGATGTCGGCCGAATGCATGCCGGGATGGATCGCCTCCGACACCGCAACGCCGCCGACCGGAATCGTGCCCGACGGACCGGCCGGGCAGGCATCCGGCATGATGGCGCCGGCGCGGATCACCGGCGTGCGCATCAGCTCGACCATCGAGCGCATCACCGCTTCGACATTGGCGGCCTCGTCAGGCGTTTCCGCCTCGATGTTCAGATGCAGCGGCGTGGCGGCAGCCGACTGCAGCTTCATCGCCGGCGGCGGCGCGAAGGCACGCGCGGCCTCCAGCGCATCGCCCGGCGATCCGCCGTTCTCCAGCACCGCATTGGCGGCGGCGAGCGCCTTGCCGAACCACTTGCCCTGCGGCATGCCGGCGTCGATCAAATCCTGTCCACTCAAAATCTCGGTCATGTCTTTCACTTTCGGTCACATCAAGCACTGCGTATTGCGGGCGGACGACAAGGGAATGCGAGACATCTTTCCGCCACTTCGCGAAGCCGCGAAGGAGGGACACGAACCCTCACGCCTTTCGGCACCCGCTTGCCTGAAGCGAGCCGCGTCCACCTGTAGTCTCGCAGGCATTCGTCCTGTTCATTCGATCTGGCGACAAGGGTCGGCAAGACAATGACTGAGCTACTTCCATCCTGGGACGGAAGGGATGGCTTGAACACCCGACCTTCCGCGACTTTCGCCGCGGACGCTCTATCCCTGTAGTCCTGCCTGCATTCGCCATTCTTTTCCTTTTCTTCGGCGGGCGACAAGTCGATGCGAGAAACCGATCGGTCAACCGACCGACGGGTGGATTCGAACCACCAGATACCAATGTATTCCCGCAGGCATTCGCCCTGTTCAATCGGCTGGCGACAAGGATCGGCAAGACGACGCTTGACTGCGCCACCCCGCTTCGTGGAGCGGGAGAGTGATTTGAACACCCGACCTCCCGTCTTCTGACGGGCGCGCTACCTGTAGTCCTGCCTGCATTCGCCATGTATTCGCGTCGCCGCAGCGACAAGGGATGATGAAACCCGGGAGTCCCGCTCGTGCCAGAGAGCGCTTGCAATGAGGAGTCGAACCTCATGGAGCATCCCATTTGTGCTGTAGTTCCATCGGGCATTCGCCGCGGTTTGTTCAGTTCCTTTCTATCCAGTTGCGGCCGGAACCGCGCAAAAGTCGTCGGGCATGACGACAAGGTTTGACGAAACGTCCTGCTCTATCCGCTGAGCTACGGGTCCATAGTGGCGGGCCCGACGGGATTCGAACCCGCGACCTGGAGGTGAACAGCCTGTAGTTCCATCGGCATTCGTCATGCCCTGAATTTGTTCCGGTGGTCTCGGCAGACGCACTGCCGGGACTTGTTTGTTTGACGCAATTCCGGACGGAAAACCGCTTAACACTTTTCCTGGAATTGCTCAGATCTCGACCGCCTCGATCGTGCGCACCCAATGGTCGGGATCGCCGCTCGAGGACAGCATCGTGCCCACCACGTCGAAGACGCGGTCGGAGAAGCCACCGACATTCAAGATGTCGGCCTGCGGCTTGGCCTGCGTCGTCGCATAGGGCTGGATGTCGATGCAGACCAGCTTGGCCCCTGGGTTCAACACCTTCAGCTTCTGCCATTCCTGCATCGTCGCCGTCCCCTGATGCGCATGCGCCGATGCGTCCACCCAGGACTGGTTGTCCGACACGAACACCACCAGGTCGACATCAGCCTTCTCACGCACCAGCCGTGCCAGCGGAGCCGAGCAGTTGGTTCCGCCGCCACCGATTGCGGCAAGCTTGGCGGCGTTGGTCATCACCGTATCGCGAGCGTTGAGGCTGACATCCACCACATCGTTCTCGAACGGCAAGACCCTCGCCGTCGGGTTGCGTCGCAGCATCGCGGCGGCCACCAGGGCAGCCACGTCGATGCAACGCACGGCCGACGTCGCGCCCTTGCGGTAGCCGGTCGCCGGCGAGCTCATCGAGCCCGAAACGTCCGGACACACGACCACCTTGCCCTTGATCCGGGGCACGTTGCCGAGCGCGATTTCCATCGCATCCTGCAGCGCGTCCCTGACCACGCCAGGCACTTCCGCACCGGCCATGGTGAACGCCACCATCAGCTGGTACGGGAACACCCGGGCGCGCCGGACCTCTTCCGGGTCACGCAGTCGCGCCGCCAGCGTCTCACCGAACCCGTCCACTTCAAACACGCCGTTGCGGGCGAAAGTGTTCAGGTTCTGCCGCAGCATCTGCCATCCGGCCGTCGCCGCGATCTGCACCCAATGCTCGCGCGAAAGCGGCATCGAGGTCAGCATCTGGAACGGCACTTCCGGCACGGGCAGCGACGGATCGCGCTTGAACGCCTCGAACGCCTTGACCACGTCCGGCAGCACCGCGACATCATGTGGCTTGCCCAAGAGGTAGCCATAAAGCGCCTCACGCGAGGCCGATTTCGGCTTCGGGTGAACCATCTTGATGACATCGGCCAGCGACGGATCATTGCCGACCGCGGCCCGCATGATCTCGAAGTCGGCCGCCTGCTCGAGCCACGCCTGGACAAGCCGCTTCGGCCGCGTGCCGAGCGACTTGCGCCCGGTGGCGCCCGAACGCATGACCTGCACGAAATTGCGCAGCATCTTGCCGTTCCTGACGATGCGCCCGAAAGCACGGTTGAACTCATCGCCCTGCATGCAGGACAGAACGGCCAGCAGCAGCGCCGGCATATCCTTCATGTAGCCCTGCTCGAAAGCGTGGACGGTGGTGCGTGCCAGGAATCCCGGCTCGACCTGCCAGGCGAGCTTCAGCACCTCGTCCAGCTGCTCGCGCGGCTCGGCATAGAAGGTCGCGTTGAACGTGCCCGTCGCCGCCAGCTGCGCCAGAGCCTGATGCGGCGACAGGCGGTAAGCCCGGGCGCCTTCATGATTCCTGGCGTCAGCCGGCGGGAGCAGCTTTCCTGCAATCGTCGCAAACACGGATTTGTTCGCCACTGTTCTCATCCTTCATTTCACACCAGCATCACTGCAGGCGGCGTGCCAGTTTGAAGGATGAGCGCGCATCGGCCTGCTAAAATTCGGATAAGCCATTGAATAAATGAGGAAATAAAAAACAAGCTCGCGGCCGAGCGGCTCTGGCCTTGTCCAAGGAAGAACCTGTATAGTGATCCAAAAATCTCGGAACTTATACCATAGGATAATATGAAGAGACGCGTTGCGATTGGCATTCTTGGCACAACGCTTGATGCGGGCCGCACCGAAGACCGTTGGCGGAAGTGGCGGCCAACGGTTGCGCTGTGCCAGCAGCCGGGATTGTTCATCGATCGGCTGGAGCTCATCCACGGCACTCAGTCGCGACAGCTGGCCACGCAGATTATTGCCGACATCGAGCAAGTCTCGCCTGCCACCGAGGTCAGGCCGCATCTCATCAGCATGCGCGATCCCTGGGATTTCAGCGAGGTTTATACAGGTCTGCGTGACTTCGCCCGCGCCTACACATTCGATCCCGAGAAGGAAGACTATCTCGTCAACATCACCACCGGCACTCATGTTGCGCAGATCTGCTGGTTCCTGCTCACCGAAGCACATTTCATCCCGGCGCGGCTGCTGCAGCTTTCGCCGCGCAAGGAGGGACGTGACGAGGACGTCTCCGGCAGCCATTCGATCATCGATCTCGATCTGTCTCGTTACGACGCCATCGCCACGCGCTTTACCGCCGAGCGCGACGAGGCGACGTCCTTCCTGAAATCGGGTATCGCCACCCGCAATCCCGCCTTCAACCAGATGATCGACCAGATCGAGAAGGTGACGATCCGCTCGCGCGCGCCGGTTTTGCTCACCGGCCCGACGGGCGCGGGGAAGTCGCAGCTGGCCAGACGTATCTACGAGCTCAAGAAAGCACAGCGGCAGGTTTCCGGCGCCTTCATCGAGGTCAATTGCGCGACGTTGCGCGGCGACCAGGCGATGTCGACGCTGTTCGGCCACGTCAAGGGTGCATTCACCGGCGCCCAGAACGAGCGCGCCGGGCTGATGAAATCGGCCAACAAGGGCGTGCTGTTCCTCGACGAGATCGGCGAACTCGGCCCCGACGAACAGGCCATGTGTCTGCGCGCCATCGAGGAAAAGCGTTTCCTGCCGGTCGGCGCCGATCAGGACGTGATGTCGGATTTCCAGCTTCTCGCCGGCACCAACCGCGATCTGTCGATCGGCGTGAAGGAGGGCAAGTTCCGCGAGGATTTGTTTGCCCGGCTGAACCTTTGGACCTTCCAGCTGCCGGCGCTGCGCCACCGCAAGGAAGACATCGAGCCGAACCTCGACTTCGAGCTGCGCCGCTTCAGCGAGCGTGAAGGACAGAACGCCACCTTCAACAAGGAGGCGCGCGACCTCTATCTGAAATTCGCCGTGGCGCCGGAGGCGATGTGGCGGGCCAATTTCCGCGATCTCTCGGCCTCCGTCACCCGCATGGCGACATTGGCGCCGCTCGGCCGCATCAACGAGGAAACGGTGCGCGACGAGATCGAACGTCTGGCCGCGCTCTGGCGCGCCGGTGAGGCAGACGACCGGGAGGCCATTTTGGCGGAGGTTCTCGGCCCCGAGCGCCAGAGTCAGATCGACGTCTTCGATCGCGCGCAGCTGGCAACCGTGCTGGCTATTTGCCGCGACAGCAATTCGATCAGTGCCGCCGGCCGGAAACTGTTTGCCGTCTCGCGGCTGCAAAAGACCAGCGGCAACGATGCCGACCGGCTGCGCAAATACCTCAGGCGCTTCGACCTCAGCTTCGAGGACATCATTCGAAAATGAGCGGGGTCACCCGGATCCCGCCGTCAGGCGCCACACTTTCCCGCTTGACTGACCAGCCGTACCGAATACCCTAAAGCCAAATACCGGCTCTGATCGCCGGGCGGCAAGTATGCCTCGTATGCCTCGCCCTTGTGGTGCTGGCTGCGGGGCATTTTCATTTCTGGGGTCCTGTTTGAAACGGCGCATCGAGATCGGCATCCTTTATTCCCGTTCGGGGAGCTATCAGCTCGTCTCCGATGCGTGCCGTATCGGCGCCATGCGGGCGATCGCCGACATCAATGCCGACCGTGGTTCAGGCATTGAACTGGTGCCGGTCGAGCGCGATCCGCAGAGCAATGCCGACCGCTACGCGACGCTGTGCGAGGACATTTTCAAGACCAGCAGCGCGCGCCATGTCGTCGGCTGCGTCACCTCCTGGAGCCGCAAGGAGACCATCCCCGTTTTGGAGAAGGCCGGCGGCATGCTCTGGTACGCCTGCCCCTATGAGGGGTTCGAGGCCAACGAGCATGTCGTCTACATGCACGCCTGTCCCAACCAGCACCTGGTGCCGCTGATGGCGCATGTCGTGCCGCGCTTCGGCGCCAACGGCTTCCTGCTCGGCTCGAACTACATCTGGGGCTGGGAGATGAACCGCGTGGCGCGCGACCTGATCGCCGACGCCGGCGGCAAGGTGCTGGGCGAACGTTATCTGCGCATCGGCGAGACCGACGTGTCGCGCCTGATCGGGGAAATCCGGGCGACGCGGCCAAACTTCATCCTCAACAACCTGATCGGCACCTCGTCCTACGCCTTCCTGGCCGCCTACCGCGATCTGGGCCGTGAAGATTCCGCCTTCAGCCCGGAAAGCTGTCCGGTCATTTCCTGCAATCTCACCGAGGGCGAGTTGCCGGCGATCGGCGAGACGGGAAGAGGGCATCTGTCCGTCGGCCCGTATTTCGCGCCGCGGCCGGCCGCCTTCGCGTCTTCCTTCGAGGCCTCCGCCTATGCCTCGGTGCAGGTGATGGCTGACGTGCTTGCGCGCGATCCGGAGGCTGGTCCGGTGGAATTCTCGAAGATTTTCGCCGAACGGCGCTTTTCCACCCGGCTCGGACCGATCGCCATTGACGCTCATACCCAGCATGCGACGCTGCCGGTGATCATCGGCCGGATCGCCGACGGCTTCTTCGAAGTGGTGAGCCGCGAGGATGAGGTCGCTCCGGATCCCTATCTGTCGCGCTACGACCCCGCAAAAACATTTGGCCGTCCGCGCCTGCGGGTGGTGTCGTGACCAGAACGCCACGCATCCCCAATCTCGGCGGCGCCAGGGCTTTTATCCTGCATCGCCCGCATCCGACGGTGCAGGCGATCACAAGGCAATTGTCGGCGATCGGCCTGGTCACGTTGGATTGCTGGCCGGAACTGCCGCCCGAGGCGCTCGCCGCTGATTTCGTCTTCTTCGATGCCGATCTCGGCTTTGACGAGCAATTTCCGTGGAAAGCCGGCGAGGCGCCGATGCCGCTGGTGGCGCTGATCGGCTCGGAGGCGCCGGGCCGCATCGAATGGGCGCTGTCGCACAAGGCCGACGCACAACTCCTGAAGCCGGTCGGCACTGCCGGCGTCTACAGCGCGCTGCTGATCGCCAGGCAAAGTTTCGAGGCTCGAAAACATTTAGCCGGCGAAATTGCCGCGCTGCGCCAACGCGTCGCCGAGCGCCAGACCATCGTGCGCGCGGTGGCGGCGCTGTCGAAAGGCACGGACGACGAACGCGCCTATGCGCAGCTGCGCTCGCTGGCGATGAGCTGGCAGATCAGCGTCGAGGATGCCGCGCGCCGCATCGTGGCGATGACAAGCGAAGACGCAACGGAAGGCGGCGATGACCAGTCCCATCGCGCCTGATCTCGCGGCGCCCGCGCGCATGCCGGTCAAGCCGCGCGCAGGCGTCTGGCGCCGGCTGCTCAGGCGCCGTCTCGCAATGCTTGGACTGGTGATCGTTGCCATCGTCGTCACCGGCGCCGTGCTGGCGCCCTGGCTGACCGGCTACGATCCCAATGAGCAGATGTTCGACGGCCTGACCATAGAGGGTTCGCCGCTGCCGCCGGATGCCAAATTCTGGCTCGGCACCGACCTGCTCGGCCGCGACCTTCTGACCCGCATCCTCTATGGCGCCCGCACCTCGCTGATCATCGGCATCGTCGCCAATGGCGTGGCGCTGTTCATCGGCACCCTGGTCGGCGTCACCGCCGGCTACTTCCGTGGCTGGATCGGCGGCGCGCTGATGCGTTTCACCGATCTGATGATGGCGTTTCCGGCGCTGCTGCTGGCCATCTGCCTGGCGGCGGTGTTCCAGCCGAGCCTTTGGATCGTCGCCATGGTCATCGCGCTGGTCAACTGGGTGCAGACCGCGCGCGTCATCTACACCGAGACCTCTTCGCTCGCCGAGCGCGAGTTCATCGATGCCGAACGCACCATCGGCGCCGGCGCGCCGCGCATCCTGTTTCGCCACATCCTGCCGCATCTGCTGCCGACCATCATCGTCTGGGGTACGCTCGGCATCTCGACGACGGTGCTGCTCGAAGCGACGCTCTCCTTCCTCGGCATCGGCGTGCAGCCGCCGACGGCCTCTTGGGGCAACATCATCTTCGAGAACCAGACCTATTTCCAGGCCGCACCCTGGCTGGTGTTCTTCCCCGGTGCCGCGATCCTGGCGCTGGCGCTGGCCTTCAACCTGATCGGCGACGCGCTGCGCGACATCCTCGATCCGACGCAAAGGGGCCGGGCATGATCGCCTATCTCGGCCGCCGCCTCATCCAGTCGCTGCTCATCCTGCTCGGCGTCTCGCTGATCACCTTCGCGCTGCTTTATCTCCTGCCGGCCGATCCGGTGCGCCAGATCGCCGGCCGCAGCGCCACGCCGCAGACGGTCGAGAATATCCGCCAGCAGCTCGGCCTCGACCAGCCCTTCGTCGTCCAGTATTGGCGCTACCTGACGAAGCTCGTCAGCGGCGATCTCGGCCGCTCCTATATCCAGCGCTCCGAAGTCACCGAACTGATCGTCTCGCGGCTGCCGGCCAGTCTGCTGCTGATGGTCGGCGCCATCCTGTGCGAGCTGCTGATCGGCCTCTCCATGGGCCTGATCGCCGCCGTCAAGCGTGGTACGGCCACTGACCAGACGCTGATGGTCGCCTCCTTCGTCGGCGTCTCGGCGCCGCAATTCGTCGTCGGGCTTTTGCTGCTCTACGTCTTTGCGGTCAGGCTCAGCTGGTTTCCGATCGGCGGCTACGGCACCTGGCGCCATCTCGTGCTGCCGTCGCTCACCATGGGCATACTCGGCGCCGGCTGGTACGCCCGCATGATGCGCTCGTCGATGATCGACGTGCTGCGCCAGGATTATGTCCGCACGGCGCGTGCGAAAGGTCTGGCGCGGGGCGCCATCATTTTCCGCCATGCGCTGCCCAACGCCATTCTGCCGGTCATCGCCATGATCGGCATCGACATCGGCATCTTCATGGGCGGCATCGTCGTCGTCGAAAGCGTGTTCGGCTGGCCTGGCATTGGCCAGCTCGCCTGGCAAGCCATCCAGCGCGTCGACATCCCGATCATCATGGGCGTCACGCTGGTCTCGGCCTTCGCCATCGTGCTTGGCAATCTCTTGGCCGACATCATCGCGCCCTTCATCGACCCCCGCATCAAACTCAGATGAGCATCAAGCTCGGATGAAACCAAGAAAACAAACAGAGAAAGGGAACTCGAAATGAAGAAATTTCTGGCCTCCACCGTGGCGGCATCGGCGCTGGCGCTGATGCTCGGCATGGCAAGCGCCCGCGCCGAGGACACCATCGATCCCAACGCCAAGCAGGGCGGAGAGATCATCGCCACCTACAAGGACGACGTCACCACGCTCGACCCTGCCATCGGCTATGACTGGCAGAACTGGTCGATGATCAAGAGCCTGTTCGACGGGTTGATGGATTACGAGCCGGGTACGACCAAGCTGAAGCCGGACCTTGCCGAAAGCTACGAGATTTCGCCCGACGGCAAGACCTTCACCTTCAAGCTGCGCCACGGCGTCAAATTCCACAATGGCCGTGAGATGACGGCCGACGACGTGAAATATTCGCTCGACCGCGTCACCAACCCGAAGACGCAGAGCCCGGGCGCCGGCTTCTTCGGCTCGATCAAGGGCTATGACGATGTCGCGGCCGGCAAGGCGGACAGCCTCGCGGGTGTCACCGTCGTCGATCCCTACACCGTCAAGTTCGAACTAAGCCGGCCCGACGCCACCTTCCTGCATGTCATGGCCATCAACTTCTCGCATGTCGTGCCGAAGGAAGAGGTCGAGAAGTATGGCGCCGATTTCGGCAAGCACCCCATCGGCACCGGCGCCTTCAAGCTCGCCGAATGGACGCTCGGCCAGCGCATCGTCTTCGTGCGCAATCCGGACTATTGGCACAAGGGCCTGCCGCATTTGGACAAGATCACCTTCGAGGTCGGCCAGGAGCCGATCGTGGCGCTGCTGCGCCTGCAGAAGGGCGAGATCGACCTGCCCCTCGACGGCATTCCGCCGGCAAAATTCCAGGAGGTGATGTCCGATCCCGAACAAAAGGCGCGCGTCGTCGAGGGCGGCCAGCTGCACACCGGCTACATCACCATGAACACCACCATGGCGCCTTTCGACAATGTGAAGGTGCGCCAGGCCGTCAACATGGCGATCAACAAGGCGCGCATCATCCAGATCATCAATGGCCGTGCCGTGCCGGCCAACCAGCCGCTGCCACCGTCGATGCCGGCCTACGACAAGGAATACAAGGGCTATCCCTATGATGTCGCCAAGGCCAAGGCACTGCTTGCCGAGGCCGGCCATCCCGATGGCTTCGACACGCAATTGTTCGCCATGAACACCGACCCCAACCCGCGCATTGCCCAGGCGATCCAGCAGGACCTGGCGGCGATCGGCATCAAGGCCAGCATCCAGGCCCTGGCACAGGCCAACGTCATCGCCGCCGGCGGCGACAAGGCCGGCGCACCGATGATCTGGTCCGGCGGCATGGGCTGGATCGCGGATTTCCCCGATCCCTCGAACTTCTACGGTCCGATCCTTGGCTGCGCCGGCGCGGTGCCGGGCGGCTGGAACTGGTCGTGGTATTGCAACAAGGATCTCGATGCCAAGGCCGCCGAAGCCGACTCGATCGTTGATCCGGCGAAGTCCGATGAGCGCTATAAAATGTGGAGCGACATCTACGCCAAGATCATGGCGGACGCGCCCTGGGCGCCGGTCTTCAACGAGCAGCGCTTCACCATGAAATCCGCGCGCATGGGCGGCGCCGACAATCTCTATGTCGACCCGGTCCACGTTCCG
Organism: Mesorhizobium loti; assembly: GCA_002356515.1. Taxonomy (NCBI): domain Bacteria; kingdom Pseudomonadati; phylum Pseudomonadota; class Alphaproteobacteria; order Hyphomicrobiales; family Phyllobacteriaceae; genus Mesorhizobium; species Mesorhizobium loti. Next base: position 4,392,118 of record AP017605.1, read on the forward strand.
ATCAACTATGACAATGTGTACGTAAAAGATGTGCAATAACTGCGACTACACCATCCACGGGCGCCATCACCATTTCGGCTGGGACAATTCCTTTGCCCCGGTCGAGCGGGTGGCGCCCGGCTCGACCATCGAGTTCCAGTGCCTCGATTCCTCCGGCGGTCAGCTGAAAGCCGACAGCACGGTCGCCGACATCGCCAAGCTCGACTTCGCCGGGATCAATCCGGTGACCGGGCCGATCTTCGTCGAGGGCGCCGAGCCCGGTGACGCGCTGAAGGTGACGATCGAGCTGTTCAAACCGTCCGGCTTCGGCTGGACGGGGAACATCCCGGGGTTCGGCCTGCTCGCCGACGACTTCAAGGAGCCGGCGCTGAACGTCTGGAAGTATGACGCCGCCTCGCTCGAACCGGCGCTGTTCGGCAAAAACGCGCGTGTGCCGTTGAAACCCTTCGCCGGCACCATCGGCAATGCGCCGGCTGAGATGGGTCTTCACTCGGTCGTGCCGCCCCGGCGTGTCGGCGGCAATCTCGACATCCGCGATCTCGCCGCCGGCACCACGCTGTATCTGCCGGTGGAAGTTGCGGGCGCGCTGTTTTCTGTCGGCGACACCCATGCCGCGCAAGGCGACGGCGAGGTCTGCGGCACGGCGATCGAAAGCCCGATGGATGTCGTGCTCAAGCTCGACCTGGTCAAGGATGCCAGGCTGAAGACGCCACGCTTCACCACGCCGGGCCCGGTGACGCGCCATCTCGACGCCAAGGGCTATGAGGTGACAACCGGTATCGGGCCGGACCTGATGACGGGTGCGAAGGAAGCAGTTGCGCAGATGGTCGACCTGCTCGCCGGACGCTACCAGATAGACCCGGTCGAGGCCTATATGCTCGCCTCGGTCTGCGGTGATCTCAGGATCAGCGAGATCGTCGACATGCCGAACTGGGTGGTGTCGTTCTACTTCCCGCGCTGCGTGTTTGAATGAACGCAAGCGTCGACAAAAACTGGTCCGGGGCAACCGCCCCGGTGGCGGCCGGAGTGGTGCTCGACATCGCCAACCTATCCGTCAGCGTGCGCGGCGAGGATGGCGAGCGCGAGGTCGTGTCCAACCTGTCGCTGGCGCTGGCGCGCGGCGAGACGCTTTGCATTGCCGGCGAATCCGGCTCCGGCAAGTCGATGACGGCGCTGGCGATCATGCAATTGCTGCCGCAGCCTGCCGCCCGTATATCGTCAGGCACGATCCATCTGGGCAATACCGATCTGACCACTCTCGACGAGCGCCGGATGCGCCGTATTCGCGGGGACCGCGTCGCCATGATCTTCCAGGAGCCGATGACTTCGCTCAACCCGGTGCTGTCGATCGGCCGCCAGCTCACCGAATCCATCGAGGCGCATACCAGCCTGTCGCAAGCCGAGGCGCGCCAGCGTGCCATCGAGGCGCTGAAGGCGGTGCGTATTTCCGAAGCCGAAAGCCGGCTAAAGCAGTTTCCGCATGAATTGTCCGGCGGCATGCGCCAGCGGGTCATGATCGCCATGGCGCTGGCGCTCGAGCCCGACGTGCTGATCGCCGACGAGCCGACGACGGCGCTCGACGTCACCGTCCAGGGCGAGGTGCTGGAGCTGTTGCGCGACCTGCAGCGCCAGCACGGCACCAGCGTCATCCTCATCACCCACGACATGGGCGTGGTCGCAGAAATGGCCGATCGCGTTATCATCATGCGGCACGGCCGCATGGTCGAGGAAGGCAAAACGTCGGACATTTTTGCGCGGCCGCAGGCCGGCTACACACGCGAACTGCTGGCCGCCGTGCCACGCATCGGCAGTGGTGCCGGCCGGCAGAAATCCAGGGACGTCGAGACGGCGGCGCCGGTTCATGTCGCCGACGTCAAAGACCTGCATGTTCGCTTCGACCTGCGTGGGGGCGTTTTCGGCCGGGTCAACCGTCATGTCCATGCGGTCGAAGGCGTCAGCTTCTCGATCGCCCCCAACGAGACGCTGGCGCTGGTCGGCGAATCCGGCTGCGGCAAGTCAACCACCGCCAAGGCGCTGGCCGGGCTGGTGCCGTACAGTGGTGACATCGTCATTGGCGGGCGCAATCTGTCGGGCCTCGGCCGCGACGAACGCAAGGCGGTGCGCCGCGACGTGCAGATGATTTTCCAGGATCCCTTCGCCTCGCTCGACCCGCGCATGCGTGTCGGCGACCTTGTCGCCGAGCCGCTGGTCATCCACGGCATTGCCTCAAGGGAAGAGCGCAGGGAGCACGTGGCGGCGCTGTTCGAGCGCGTCGGCCTGTCGGCCGATCAGATGGAGCTCTATCCGCACGAATTCTCCGGTGGCCAGCGCCAGCGCGTCTGCATCGCCCGTGCGCTGGCACTGCGGCCGAAGCTGATCATCGCCGACGAAAGCGTGTCGGCGCTCGACGTTTCTGTGCAGGCGCGCGTGCTCGACCTGTTGAAGGAATTGCAGCGCGAATTCGGCGTCGCCTATCTCTTCATCTCGCATGACATGGCGGTGGTGGAGAATATCTCCGACCGCGTTGCCGTCATGTATCTCGGCCAGATCGTCGAGATGGGCACGCGCGACCAGGTGTTTTCCAACCCGCGCCATCCCTACACCAGGCGGCTGATCGAAGCCGTGCCGGTGCCGGACCCGGCGCAGCGCAGAAGCCGCTTCGCCCGCCTCGACCAGGAAATCCCGAGCGCCACCCGCAGGATCGGCGAGGCACCGCTGAAGCTGGCCCTTCAGGATGTCGGCAACGGCCACCTCGTCGCGGCCGGCAGCTGAGCGCGGAGCACCTCGCCAGCTCACACCGCCGGCGAACGGCTCTCCGGCAGCCTCGCAGGGAATTCGCCCAATTTGCTGAGCGAGTACAGGCTCTCCATCTCTTCGGCCGGGCGGCCGGGAAAGAGCTGGTCCCAGAGCTGTACGATGTGTTCGGCCATTCTCAGCTTGATCGCCGAATCCGTTGCGTATGTATCCAACACATGCTGATGGATCATCTGCCGTGTGCGCAGCAGCGCCTCCGAATGGGAGGTCGTGATGACTCTGGTCACGCTGTCCTCGTGCCGGCGGTGATGATTGAGCAATGCGGCCTCATAGGCGACGGAGCCGTTACGGATAGCCTCGAGGATAAAGTACCAGTCGCCGCCGGCCGGCAGCGACAAGACGCGCTCGACGAAATCCGGCGTGATGTCGAATTTCCGGAAGACCGCCGCACTCATGTTGATGACGGTGTTCTTGACGCCCAGCCCCTCGTTGACCTCCTGTTCCGCCGAAACCTGATAGCTGCGCTTCCATTTGAAACTGGAGAGATCGGCGAGGTACGGGCTGGACAGATAGTCGCCGACGGCCTCGCTTCGATCATTGATGATCTTCGAGGCGCAAAAGGCAAACTTCACGCTTGGGTCGCGAAACAAGGGCACGAGGGTTTCGAGGAAACCCGGGTCGGATATGTCGTCGGCTTCGGCGATCCAGATCAAATCGGCCCTTGCGAGCTCTATGCCCTTGAACCATTGGGGATAGGGCGCCCCGGAATTGCTTTCATTGACGATGACGCGGGTGCCATGGACGCCGGCGTAATAATCCAGGATCGACTGGCTATCGTCTGTCGAGGCGTCATCCAGGATGATGAGCTCGAAGTCCTGGAAGGACTGCCCCAGGATACTGTCCATACGCTCGTGTAGAAAGCGGGCGTAATTGTAGTTGGGCACGATGATCGAGACCGCGGGCGGCTTGCCTGCGACCTTCCGCATGGTCGACAGCAGCCGCGGAAAGACCCGATCGGTGGAAAAATGCCGCTGTGCCTTGGCGCTCGCTTGCCTGCCGAGCTTCGACCGCAACGGTTGGTCCCGGATCAGTTTCAGCGTGGCATCGGCCATAGCGACGGGATCAGCCCATTCGACGACGATGCCGGCATCGTCTTCGACGAAAGCCGGTGCCCCGCCGCTCCCTGCGAAGCAGATCACCGGCAACTCGGCGAATGCCGCCTCCAGCATGACACGGCCGAACGGCTCTTCGCGGGATGTCAGAAGAAACAGATCGGCACCACGCAGATGACCGCGCACATCCTCGACATCGCCCAGAAATGTGACCTTTTCGTTCAATCCGTCCGCCCGCAACCTGGCGAGTTGCTGAGACCACGTACCAAGAGCCTCATCCCGTTCCTGCTCGGGAAACGAGCCGAGCCAGTAGAAATGATAGTCTTCGACCCCGCGGGCTCGAAGAAGTCGGGCCACCTCGATAAAAAGGTCGGCGCCCTTGCGGAAGGGCATTCCGAGGCCGGATCCCACGATAATGATCTTGTCCGTTGGCCAGCCGGCCAGCCGGTGACGTTCAAGGCGCTGGATTTCCGTCCGACCGTGATCGGGGGGTTGCGGAACCGCGCTTGGAATGACGTCTATGGCGTTCGCTTCGACATTGTGGTCGGTCACCAGATAGTCCCGGACACTTGGGGAACACGCTATGAATCTCTGCGTGTGGGAAACGACGTCCCCCATGTCGTCCTTGGCGTATCGGGCGACGCTCGTTGCCAATTCCCTGGCGTGCGTCAGGATAGGACTGCCCAGTTCACCAAGCATCGCGTGCACGCGGCCGGTGGCCAGACTGTTGCAATAGATGAGGTCCGGCCTGCCGCCGAACCAGGCGGTTATGCGTGCCAGCCTTGCAGCGGTGGTCCCGGTCCTCGAAACCAGATCATCCAGAAGAACGGTATCGGCGATGCGTCGAAACTCTTCGAGCCGTTCACCGCCCGCCAGGCACAGCACCTTGATCTCCAGGTCTGTGTGCGCCTGGAGCCATTTGACGATGTCGAGCAACGACGCCTGCGCGCCACCGAGAACCGCATCGTGCGACACGAACAAGACGCTCCAGGACGGATCCCTGGGCAGTTTGCCGGCCGCTGCCGGAGCCGACAGGACGTGCCGCGTCTCCTGCAGATAGGCATAGCCGTAGCGGGCATCGGGCTCGAGATAGGCTCCCTCCGCCCACTCGTTCCAGGCATTGACGAAGATCAGCCGGCTGTCGAAATCGGCAAAACGATTGCATGTATCGACGACCGCGTTGGTGAGCCATTCTTTGTAGCGGGACGGCGATGCGTTCACCAGAATGTAGGCTGCCTCCATTCTCCGTGCGGTGTTATCCCAGGAGGGGCAAAGTCCGCGAAACAGCGTGTAAGGAACCCGCGGGTAGGCGCGGCTGCGATTGAGGAGCTCTGCCCAGTCGTAGATCTTTCCCCTGAAGTCGCTCTTGAGCGTTGGGATGCTGTCGTTGACCTCGGGGAATCTTCCAAGATTCGGTGGAAACTCGACGGCCGCGTCGAATCCGAATTCGGCGGGATCGCTCGTGTCGAACGACTGCGGATAGGCAAGAAAAATCTCACCGATGCCGGCTTCCCGGCAATAAGCTCTCCAGCGCTGCGCCGTTTCCATCGCTGACGGAAACAATCCGGGCCGGTAAATCATGAGGAGTGGCTTGCCGCCGACACGGATGTAGCGCCGGTCACGGAAATAGCCGGATACATGTTCGATGAAGGCCAGGTCGTCCTCGGGCGAGTGCGATTGCGCGATCAGCACCTCCTGGTCGCGCCCATCCCAACGGCGGCTCCAAGGCTCGTTTGCCCAATTGATACAGAAGCCCATCTCGTGCGCATCGTTTTCGACAAACTGGGCGATCGGCATCTCAAGGACGCGCTTGCCGTTGAACCAGTAGAAGTGGAAACAGAACCCCGAAATGCCATATTGCATGGCGATCTCGATCTGCTCCTTCTGGATGTCCTTCACCCGCAGGTCATAAAAGCCGAGGTCTCCCGGCAGCCGGGGCTGATAATGACCGTCGAACTGCGGCACCGCACGTGTCACATTTGCCCACTCCGTGAAGCCCTTGCCCCAAAAAGCATCATTTTCGGGGATCGGGTGGAACTGCGGCAGATAGAATGCAATCAGGCGCGCCCTCAAAGCGGCCGGCCGTTCCTCGCTGGATCGCGGCACATAGGTGGCGGGTCTCTCGATGTCGCCGGCATTTGTGCCTGGAGCACGTCGGGTGCTGCGCCCCTCAATCTTGCCGAAACGAATGTAGTGATCCAACGGATTCATCGACGCGACAGCCACGTCGGGATATTTCGCCAAGTAGTACTCGTTGTCGAAGTTCGGACTTGGATTCCGGGACTCGGCGACACCGTGCCTGATGTAGTGCAGGATCGGGTCTTTCCCGCTCCTGACTACATCCGGATTTTGAACCAGATACCACGACACATCGAACAGCCCGCTGGCTCGAATTCGTTGCCGGAGCCGAAATCTCTTCCATCGCCTTCTGCTGGTCAACGATCCTACGAAGATCAAAAATTCGGATCTATCCAATCGGGTCTGCCTCGCGGGAATCCGGCGTCGTGTCATCATCCCAGGCAACGCCGGAGATCTCTGTGCAGATCATTCCAAGCACACGCTCGAGGGCATGTTGCAATGTGCCGTCCTGTTGGCTTGCCTCTTCGGGGAAGACTGCCAAAGGCAGATCAAGCCGCATGAGGGGCTCCAGCGCGCTGCGGCGAACCCAGAACATCGTCCCGGCAAAGAAGTCGAGGCGAGAACTGGAGGGTTTACCCATTGTCTCCAGCAAATTGAGGACCATCGCCCTGTTCTCGCCCCACGCAGCCTTCTCCCCCTTCCATTCATTGGGCAACCGAAAGCGTCTGGATCCAATCATCTCGGTGTCGGGCGAACGCTCGAACTCGGCGATGATGCGGTCAACCACGTCACGGGATCCGATCAGGTCGAAGGCACTCGCCTGGCGCCAGATCTCACCGAGGACCATACGCGGCCCGCTCGGCCCCGACTTCTTGCCATGCAGCTTGCAGATGAGATCGAAGGGATCGAGCTTACCTTCGCGGAGCAGTTGGATGAACGGACCGACGTCGCGACCGCGATTGTCATAGACAAAGATCTCGGCATCCTGAAATTTCGCCTGAACGCGTTCCGCGAGTGCCGCGTCAGGCCGGGTCAGCGTGAGGACGAGGTGGAACGGACGATCGATCGCTTCCAGCAGCGCCTCGAATTCGGGCCAGAGATCTGCGTAGTGCAGGTGAAGCGCGACGGCGATCTTCGGCTCGGCGGTGGGCCGGCGTTCGGGAGCCTCGGCTGGTGGACCGTCGAAGTGCCTCGACAGGGACTTCTGCAGATTGTCGCTCGCGGTGCCAAAGCCCCAACCGTGAAGGCTCCCGAGAGCGCGAGCCAATTCGCGCCCTTCCGTTCCTGCAATGTGCAAGAGGGGCTGCAAGACGACACCTCGGCCAAGCGGGAGTTGAAATCGCTTGTGACGATGGCGCCGAGTCAACAGCGCGCCAATATCCCTGATTCTTAACGGTCGAACGCTCGCCGCAAGAATGTCACTTCTTTCAAATTGCAACACCAGACCGCCTTCGGTGCTTTCAAGCAGGTATGGAGTCCGTTGGATAGCCGGCACAAAGACGACCTTGTCCGGATGTCGTGCGAGCCGAACATTGAGCCGAAGAAACGGCATGCGCCTGTCCGTTGGCGAAAGCTCCACGATATAGCGCCCCGGCGCGTGGATGTGGATTTCGCTCCAGGCACTGCTTCGGTCGACGCCGCATGCCTCGCCTTTTCGCGGCTCGCGGGGCAGGACATCAGGCAGGGCAACTCGCGTGTCGGCAGCGTCAGGCGACATAGCCGCCGTTCCGATTCGCGCGCGATCGGTCAAGGATGCTGTCAAATATACCTATCAGTCGGCCCAAGGAATTGATCAGTCTGTTTCGATTAAGCGTCAGGCAATAGAAGCCTATTTTCGTCGAATAACGGAGTATGTCCACGGATGGGCTATAGGCGATGCCGTACTTTTTGCGCAAGTGGATCTCCGATCGCATCTTCGACCGATACCGGAAGATTCGCGACCGGGTTGATTGCGCAACCGAAGTGCCAATGTCGTGGACGGCATGCGCGCCACTGACAAGGATCATCGGCTCGTCACGCTGCAGCAGACGGTGTGAGAGGTCGTCATCTTCGAAATACAGAAAGATATCCTCATCAAACCCGCCCGTATCCAGGAAGAGCGTCCGTTTGATCATGAACACGCCGCCATTGACGAAGCGGACGCAACAATCTCCCCAGACCTGCCGAATACGTGTCGGCAGCGACACACCGGAAAGGCGATCGATTTCGCTCTGCTCGCGAAACCACAACCGCCCATCCACCGTGTTGGTGCGCGGCACGAAGACGCCGCAATTTGGGTAGCGTTCCGCCGCCTGCATAAGCGCATCGACGGCGTCTGTCTCAAGACGCACGTCAGGGTTGATGAACAGCAGATACTCCCCCGATGCCGCCGCCGCCCCGATGTTGCAGGCGTGCCCAAAGCCGAGATTTACAGCATTATCAATACGATGAACGGCAAAGCCGGATAGCGCGGCGGAAAGATCGTCGGTGCTTGCATTATCGACGCATACGATCTCCACCCCTGCGGGCAGGCGAGCAAGCGCACCACGCACGGTATGCGCGCTGTTATGCGTTACAGTAATAGCGGTTATCGACGTATTCATTGCCTAAGCCATCCTGATATCTCAGTTGGCTTCCCCGTGGAAGGCTAGCGGTCCATACGCAATCTAAGCGGTGCCACTCAGACGGTCGAGTCCATACTGTTGACTAATATAGGGGCAAACGGACACGGCGGCACAATAAGCCACTGATCGGCTCCAGACCGACCGGACGCGGTTGATCGTTCCGCGCAGGCGGCGGACCGACCTCATCCCCGCTGGTGCTCCGTCATCCTCGTGCTGCCCGGCGAGAACCACGCCTCCAGCAAGGGCAAGGCTCCTCGAGGGTCGCAACGGCCGCACATGAAGAGGTCGAGGGCTGCGTAGCCGGTCTCGGGCCAGGTGTGGATGCTGATATGCGATTCGGCGAGCAAGGCGACGCCGGTGATGCCGCCGCTCTCGCCGAAATTGTGCAGCATGACGCTCAGCACCGTGGCGCCGCAGGCCGCCGCCGCCTCGCGCAGCACGCGCTCGATCCCCTCGGCATCCCGCAGCCCGCGGCACTCCCAGAAATCGACGAGCAGATGCAGGCCGGGGGCAAAGGGCTGGGCCTGCTCGGTTTGGGCCTGATCGGTCACGCGGGTATCCATCAGGACCGCCCCGTCTCTTGCGCGAACAGCACCCGCTTCCAATTGGTGTCCTTGGTCTGCATGCGCCAGATGAAGGCATCGAGGATGTAGTGGGTGGCCTGGGGCAAGGCGAGCAGCGGCGCCAGCCAGATCAATGCGTCGGAAGAGCTGAGCGACGGCAGGGTCCCGAAGGCGCCGAAGAGGCTGCCATGCTCGCGCCAGACGAAGCCATCCCACAACCCCTCCTCCAGATAGGCGAGGCCGAAGAGGGCGGCCATGTAGACAGGCACGGCCCGCCAGGTGAAAAGATGGGCGATCCATGGCGCCAGGAAGGAACTGCGCCCGCCCTGCAGCCGCGCCTGGTTGCGGCCATAGCCCCAGATCAGCGCGATATAGGGGATGCCGTGGGCGATGATGTTGGTGCCGGTGAAGACGAGGTCGTTGTCAAACAGCACGATGCCGATGAACCAGGACGTCGCGGTGCCGACGAGCAGCAGATTGCGCGGCAGGTTGAAGCCGATGCCGCGGCGAAGCAGGGCGAACTCCTTGACGATGTAGGCGGCCAGGATGGCGCCATAGAAGAGGCCGGCGATGGTGGCGAGCAGCGGCAGGTCGAGGCGGATGAAATCGCCTTCGACGAACCAGGAGAATTGCCGCTGGTGGCAATGCCAATAGATCAGCGGATAGAGCGTGGCGCCGTAGATCGCCGCCTTGTCGATGCGGCGGAAAAGCGATGGCAAGCCGTGCTCCCGGCGGGCATAGATCATCATGAACCCGTATTGCTGGCGCACGAAGTGGAACACGGCGGCATAGGCAAGCACGCGCCAGAACACCAGGCTGCCGCACCAATAGAGCAGGCAGCCGCCCAGCCAGGCCAGCAGCGGCGTCAAGCCATAGAGCCAAGGGCGCGCGCGAAGCTCGGCGCGGTCGAGATAGGTGCGGAACAGGGTCGAATAGACATGCGCCACGTCGACCCCGACCACGAGCACCAGCCAGACCAAGGGCGACATATCGCTTGCCACGCCGCCGAACTGGGACCAGGCCAGGGCGGCCAGCGTCACCGCCAGCGCCGGCGCCAGGATGAAGCCGAGGTCGAAGCGGGCGGAGAATATCCAGGGTTGGGTCTTGAGGAGGGAATGCGCCATCACAGCACCGTCTCGAAGGGATGGCTGAGATAGGCCATGGCATTCTCGGCCGCACGCACCCCATGCGTATAGGCCTCCTCGAATATGGAGACGCCGCTCATGTCCGAATGGGCGGTGAAGACAGGCGGTTTCTGCGCGAGACTGGCGCGCCGCTGCGCGCCCCAGATGAAGCCCGGCACCGGCCGGATCATCGCATGGCCCCAAACCCAGACATCGACCCGCCGGACATGGCCTTCGAGCTCGGGGTGGACTGCGAGAAGCTCCTTGAGGAAGATGTCTTGCCAGGTTTGCAGGGGCCGCGCCAGGGCCTCCCGGCGGGCCTCCTCGGGCGGCAGGTGACTGAGCGGCCAGTAATAGGTCAGCACCGTCTTGGTGGGGCGCATCTGTGTGATCTGGTGGGTGGCCACGACATAGCCGAGCAGGGGGCTGTCGAAGACGACATTGTCCCAACTCAGGCCGGCGCCCGTGCCGCCCGGCAGGCTGTCGAGCGTGATGTTGGCCACCGCCCAGGGCGCATAGGAAAAGCCGGCGGCAAGGGCCGCATCCTTGATCAGCCGCGCCGTGACGAAATGCGGCGTCGCCAGCACCACGGCCTTCGCCTCGACGCGGAAGGTCTTGTCCTGCGCCGCGTCCCAGACATCGACCGCCACGCCCGTGCCTCCTGTTTCGACGGCAAAGGCCAGCGCCCTTGGCCGCACGCGCGGGCCGAGAACCGCGGCGAGGCGGCGCGCGAGATAGCCGTTGCCTTCGGGCCAGGTGACCAGCCCCTGCTCGTCGACATCGGCCGCCCTGCCGTTTCGGGAGGCGAAATAGTGGATGCCGGCCCAGGCCGAGACATCCCTCGACCGCGTGCCGTAGTCGTCGCGGCAGCAATAGTCGACATACCAGGCGAGCCCCGGCGAGCGATAGTTTTCGCGCTCCATCCACGCCGTCATGGCGATGGCGTCGAGTGCCATCAGGTCGGCGTCCTGCGAACTGAGGTCGAGCGGAATGGCAAAGGCGCGCTTGCCATCGCTGCCGACGCGCCGGCGAAAGTGGCGCATCGTGGCGAAGAAGCGGCTGGTCTCTGTCTCCTCTTGCGCGGTGAGGCCTATCGCCGGCACCAGGCCATCCTGCCAGCGCCCGTAGCGGTAGAGGCGTTCGGAAGGGTCGGCGCACAGCGCATATTCGTCGTAGACCGGCGCGCCGGTAGGGCCGTAGCCGGTGATGATGCCGAAATCCTCGAACAGTGCCCGCACCGCCTTGGCTTCCTGGGTCAGCAACGGCACGTAATGGGCGCCCCAGGGAAAGGCTGAGACGTCGTTCTTCCCGCTGGCAGCATTGCCGCCGGGAGCGGCTTCGAGATCGAGCAGCAGGAAATCATCATAACCGGCTCTGGCGAGACGATAGCCGGCGCCCAGGCCCGCGATGCCGCCGCCGACGATGACGACATCGGTCCGCAGGATCTGGCCCGGCGCGGCAAAGGTGCCGCCTCGCAGCCTGTGGCCGATGGCGGAGGAGGCGCCGACGAGTTCACCGGGCACCGCACCGCCCTCAACGCCGCTGGACAGCATACTTCCGGCCAGCAGCTCTCTGCCGGCCAACCCTGAACCGGCGAGGCCGAGCGAGGCGGCTGCAAGCGCCAGGAACTGCTTGCGGGTGATCCGGCTCATGGCGAGGCCACCCCCGCGCTCCGGCTTTCAATAGATGAGGTAATCGCCCCACTCCTCGTCGAAATAGCGCACCAGCGGCTGGTCATCGAGCCGCTGGATGGCGGTGGCGACATGCGCCATGTCGGGCGGAAACTGGAACATCGCCTTCATGGTCGGCAGGTCGAGGAAGCGCAGCCCCTCGGGCAGGTGCTCCGGCACCCGATAGGGCGAGAAGGAGCCGATGATGAAGCCCCATTCGCCGAAGGACGGCACGAAGAGATGATAGGCGGCGGTCTCGTAACCGGCCGCGGCAAGCGTGTTGTCGACGCACCAGAAGGATTTGCGCGCGATGAGCGGCGAGGTGCTCTGGATGACCACGATGCCGTCATCGTTCAGCGCCGATTTCAGCTGGCGGTAGAAGGTCAGCGAGTACAGCTTGCCGATCGAGAAATTGGAAGGGTCGGGCAGATCGATGATCACCGCATCGAAGCGCTGATCGGCCGGCTTCCGTTCCCGCAGCCAGAGAAAGGCGTCGGCATTGATCAGTGTCAATTTGGGCGAGGACAGGGCGCCGCCATTCAGCGCCGTCATCAACTCGTTGCTGGAGAACAGGCGCGTCATCGCGGGGTCAAGATCGACCATGGTCACGGCCTCGGCTGCCGGATATTTCAACACCTCCCGCAGCGCCAGGCCGTCGCCGCCGCCGATGATCAGCACCTTGCGTGGCGCCTTCAGCGCGCTCATCGCCGGATGCACCAGCGCCTCATGGTAGCGATATTCGTCCAGCGACGAGAATTGCAGGTTCGAATTGAGGAAGAGGCGGATGTCGCGCTGCTGGCGGGTGACCACAATGCGCTGGTACGGCGTGGATTGGGCGAAGATCACCGTGCCCGGATAGATGCTCGCCTCCGAGATAGACTGGATGCGTTCCGACCAGACGAAGCCTGCGATGAGCAGTGTCAGCACGGTGAAGGCCGCGGTCTTGTGCGCCCCTCGCCTGGGTATGATATCGGCCTTGATGGCATAGAGCATCCAGATCGCCACCATGGTGTTGAGGATGCCGAACAGGAAGGCCGAGCGGATCAGGCCGAGATGCGGCACCAGCACCAGCGGGAAGAGCAGCGAGGCGAAAAGCGCGCCGATATAGTCGAAGGTAAAGACCTTGGAGACCAGGTCCTTGAAGGCGAGCCGCCCCTCCAGGATGCGCAGCAGCAGGGGAATTTCGACGCCGACCAGGATGCCGATCACGCCGACCAGGACATAGAGCCAGAGGCGAAAGGAGGCGACCTGGTCGAACAGGATGAACAGCGCCGCGGCCGAGGAACCGCCTATCGCTCCGATCAAGAGCTCGATGCGGACGAAATAGGCGAGCAGGTTTCGGTCGATATAGCGCGAGAGCCAAGACCCAACGCCCATGGCGAAGAGATAGGCGCCAATGATGGTGGAGAACTGCGTGACGGAATCGCCGAGCAGGTAGCTCGCCAGCGTGCCGGCGATCAATTCGTAGACCAGCCCGCAGGTCGCGATGACGAAGGCCGAAAAGAGCAGCAGGATTTCCACGAAAGCGCCTTACGCCAACTCGCCCGGGAATCGCCTGTCAGCCATGAATGGCCGAGGCGATGATGAGGGCGATGCCGATCACCACCGACCCCAGGAAAATCGCCAGCGCCATGTTCTGCTTCTCGCAGATTTCTTTCCAGACCTGCACCTTCGGGGTCAAGAGGTCAAGCAAGACGAAGGCGATGACGAAGACGACGAGGCCCAGGCTCGAATAGACCAAAGAGGCAATGACGAGTTTCAAATCGATCAGGCCGGTCACATCCATTGAAAGCCCCCTATTTGTGATATTCGTTGACGCCGCGGTTGGCGGCCTGCTTGCCGTTGAACATCGCGGTCACGGCATAACCGTTGAAGTTGGCCGCCGACATGCCGAGCACGACCAGCATGGCATAGATCATCTGCAGCTTGCTCATCTCTTCCTCTCTCGCATCAATCGGCAACGCCGCCCTTTTCCCAGCGCGACTTCTCGAACATCGACCGCTTGACGAGGCCGAACGCCGGCACGACCAGCAGCAGCACCATGGCGATCAGGTAGTTCGACCAGACCGGCACGCCGTGCCGGACTGATATGACGACACGCTGCGCCGGTGACGGCGCCCTGGAGAACACGCCGGCATCGGGCTCGACCAGCAATTGATAGGTGCCCGGTGGAACCGGCGGCAGCAGCGAAGTCGTGTCATAGCCGCCCTCCTCCCAGCTGCCGTCGGAATCTTGTCCGCTGTAATGCTCCAGTGCCTGGAACACCGGATAGCCCTGGTTGGTGTCGGTGTTGACCAGCGCCATGTTGAGCTCAAGCCAGTCGTTGCTGAGGTACGAGGTGGTCTCGATCTCGACATTACCCTCCTTTTCCAATCGGAACGGCCTGGAGGACAGGGTCTTGCCCTTGTCGGCGGCGCTCAGATCGTAGGTTTGGAAACTGACGATCGCGTTTTCCGACATTGCCAGCGAGACGACTTGCAGCAGCGTGGCACCAACCACCGCCGCCATGATGACGTTGAAGGAAGCCTTGTAGGGATTGACCTGACTGACGCCCGCCGAGAAGGACGAGGGCACGCGCAGCGGCAGCTTGAAGGCGGCTGCGACGAGGCTTGCGTCGAGATATTCGCCCTCGGAGACGACGATCTCCTCGTCGTTTTTCTCCACCATCAGCCTGTAGGGCGGCGCGATATAGTCGGTTACGGCGGTGACGTCCGAGGTCGATGCCCGCCAGAAGAATTCGCCGGCAACGTAGGTTGTGCGGGCAAAGCCCTTGCCGAAGAACTGGTAGCTGCGCCCATTCGCATCGATCCAGCCCTGGTCGCCCGCGCCGGGGACGTCGCGGTTCAGCATCTTCACCAGGGTCCAGTGATCGTATTCCTCGGCGAGGAATCGATAGCCGTGATAGGGGTTGAACAGCAGGTATTCGGTCCACCGGAAGTCGCCGGGCCCATCGCTGCGCCGCATATAGCCGACGACTTCCCATTCTATATCCCCAAGCCGGGCACGCGCGCCGATCGGGATCTCGGCGTCCTGCATCGCCGATTGCGCCGTCTCGATGATGTCCAGATTTTCGTCGGCGACATCGATCACGGACGAACACTGGCTGCAGGTGGCTGATATCGACTGGCCGGCCGCGCGGAGCGTGACCGATCCGCCGCAATTCGGGCAGGCGAAGGTGCGCGGCTTGCCCGGCGCGCGCGGCGGCGGCGCCGGCGCGGCGGACGGCAGGATCGAAGGCTCGCCCATCACCACCCCTCCAGTGGTCGCAGATTGGTGAAGCGAAAGTCATCCCATTCCACATAACGGCCGACATAGGCATGGGCCTCGCGGCCATCATGATCGAGCGTCGCGAACTCGCCCTTCCTGCCGATGCAGTCGATCGCGACCGTCCGGCGGCCCTTGGGCGCGGCGAAGGGCAGTTCGCCCTCCGATCCCAGGCAGGTCGCCAGCTTGATGTCGACCGCGCGCAGCGTGACGCCGCCGAGCTCGACCACAAAGCCGGGTCTTGCCTCGGCGGCCTTGCCGCTTGTCAGCAGCGCCCGACAGTGGGCGAGGGTCGCCTCGACGTCGCGGGGCAGGGCGCCGTCCAGTTCGAAGCTGATGGAGAAGGACCCTTGCGCCTCACCGATCCAGCCACGCCGGCCGTCCGCCATCAGAAGGTGCCATTCGTTCCACAGCCCGTCGCGCCAGCCGATCTTCAGCCGCCCGATCAGCGTGAAGGACTGCTCCTCGAAATAGCCGCCGCTGCCCAGCTGCAACGGGCTCATGTCGTCCGGCAGGGCGGCCATCACGCCGATCGACTTCACGTCGACATCCGTGCGCACCACCATGGACTGGCAATAGGCGCAAACGGCATAGACCGACTGCGCCGATTGGAAAGTGACGTCCGCGCCGCAGGACGGACAGGCGAACTTGCGCATGAAAACCCTGAGTTGGCGGTTGGCTGCGCCGGCCCCCCGGCACCGCAAGGTTTGGAAAGCTGGGCTCGCTTCGGAGCCTATTTGATTCGCGACAGAAGTTCGGCCTTCTTGGCGTCGAATTCCTGCTGCGTCAGGATTCCCTTGGCGAGCAGGCCGCCGAGCTTTTCGAGCAGCTGGATCGGATCTTCGGCCGGTTGGGACGGCGCCGCCTGGGCCGGCGCTGCCGGAGCGGGGGCGTGGCCGAAACCCTGCGCCATGGTCTGGCCGATCGCCAGCCCTGCCCCGAGACCGGCTCCCGCCCCCGCCAAGCCGCCCGGATTCTCGGCGGCGATCGGGATCGATTCCGCGGTCTGGAACTGGACGTAGCGATTGAGGTCGCCCAGCATGTTCATCGAGCTCACCTTGTCGAGGACGCGTTGCAGCTCGTCGGGCAGCGACAGGCTCTGCACGTAGAAGCTCTTGACGTCGATGCCGTAGGCTCGCAGCGCCGGACCGATCGCCTCCGCCAGCTTCTGCGAGAATGCTTCCTGATTGGCCGCCATGTCGATGAAGGCGACGCTGCTCTGGCCAAGCGTGGTGGCGATGGCCATGAGGATGACACCGCGCAGCTGCCCTTCGATCATCTCGGAGGTGGATCGCTCGGCCGTGCCGACCAGGCGCGACCAGAACATCTCGACATCGCCGATGGCATAGGAATAGTTGCCGAAGGCGCGCAGGCGGATCGGGCCATATTCCTTGTCGCGGACTGTCAGCGGCTGTGTGGTACCCCATTTGCGGTCGATCTGGTCCTTGGTGTCGAAGAAATACACGTCCGACTTGAAGGGGGACTCGAAGAACTTGTCCCAGTTCTTCAGATAGGTCAGCACAGGCAGCGTCTGGGTATTGAGCGTGTAGGTGCCTGGCCCGAAGACGTCGGCGATCTTGCCTTCATTGAAGAAGGCCGCCTTCTGCGTCTCGCGCACCACGAGCTGGGCGCCGTTCTGAATTTCCATGCCAGACATTGGGAAACGAGAGGCCAGCACGCCCGGTTCGTCGGCAGTCCACTGGATGACGTCGATAAATTGTTTGGAAATAAAGTCCAGAATGCCCATGCCCGTTTGCTCCATTTCAACGGATCGAAACCCTGAGACAACCTCATCCAGCCCAGCACGGCTGGCAAACGGGGAAGACTAACTCAGGATCTCGAAGTGCCGCGACATCGGCCCTTTAGTAACCGGTCGCCCGGGTCGAACACAACCACTTTGTGAGATCGGCCCGTCCCGTGTTTGTTCAAGTCAAGCGGCCGATTTGGAGGCTTGAGGCGCAAACGCGAGGAGCAATCCACGATTGCGCCGATGATCCCGGTTGAGTGACTACGGATTCTGCTCGACACGCTTTTCGAGTTCGGCGGTGCGTGCGCTCAAATCGTCCAGTTCAAACCCTTGAGATGAAAGGAAGGCCGCCGATCCGTTGTCGGGATCGGCGGCAAGACGGTGCGTTTCCCGCAGATGATGTTTCAGCCAGGCGCGCTGCTCGCGCTGCAGCCGGGTGCGTTCGGCGCCATGCTCGCGATGCATCAGGGTGTTGTAAGCCGCGTTCAACCTGGCATCGAACTTGTCAATCTCGGCCTTCCCGCAATCCAGCATTTCCGAGGTGGCGCCGCCGGACCGGTCGATGCACGCTTTCATTTCGGCGTCGCTCTGTGCCATCGCGGGATGAGCCGCTGTCATGGCTGAAATTCCGAGAAGGCAGGCATATCGGTGCATGGGGGATTCCTTGATGAATGCGAATTAGGACATGTCGGTTTCGCCACGCCTTCTCGGATTGGGAGTGAGGGCGGGCCCACGATATGTTGGGCAGGGCGTGAGCGCGTCAAGGCTCGGGCCGGCCGCGCTCCAGCGAGTGCAAGAACCGGGCGTCACCGGCCGGCAATCGAGCGATTGCACTGTAAGGTGCTGAAATCCTTAACGTGATTTTCACCCGACTAGCCTAGCTACTTGCCCCTATGACGCACTCCATGCAGCCTGTTCAAGGGTCCGCCCCTCAGGGGCAGGGCGAATCCGTGGACGCTGGGATTCTCCGGGATCAGTTCGCCGATCTGCGGGCTTGTGTCTTCATTTCGATGCCTATCGGCACGGTGCTTTCGGCCCTGATCCTGGCCGTGCAGCTGCTTGCGGGCGGCGGGTTTGCGGCGGTGCTGTGGTTTGCGGCGGTCGCCACGATAAATGGCGCACGCATAGCGCTCGCTCTCTCCCAATCGGGCACAGAAGGCAACTGGCTGAAGCCGATCGGCGCGCGGCTTTCTTCCTATGGCATGCTGGCCCTGGCGTCGGGCGTCGCCTGGTCTTTCCTGGCGGTGCTGACCGACGGCTACACCACCCCCCAGGCGCCGATCTACCTGATCGTTCTGGCAGGCGCGACGGCCGGTTCGGTCACCTACGGCACATCATACGCCCCGGCCTCGATCAACTTCATGACGCTGCCGCTTTTGATCGCCATCGGCTGCCTCTTGGCGAAAGGCGGTATCGAAAATTACGTCCTGGCTTTCACGGTCCTGCTGTTTCTCGTAGGCATGATCAGAAGCGCACTTCTTGGACAGGCCCGCTTCCGGGAAACAAGCCGCCTCAAATACGAGGCGAAGGACTTCGCCACCCAGATGGAGCGAAACTCCAGGCGCGATCCGCTGACGAATTTGCTCAACAGGTACGGGCTCGAGCAGGCCATCCGCGAGCTCGGACTTGCCGACGGTCCGTTCGTGGCCATGCTGATCGACCTGGACGGCTTCAAATCCGTCAACGACACCTATGGTCACAATATCGGTGACGGCCTGCTGGTCAGGGTTGCGCGCAGAATAGAGGACCATGCGCCGCCAGGGGCGACCATTTCGCGCATCGGCGGCGACGAGTTCGTGTTGCTCTTTCCCGCCGGCAAATCCGTGCTTTCGACCGACCAACTGGCCTCCTCGATCATCGCGGCAATCGCAAATCCGGATCCGGCGTTGAATTCGGTGCGTGTCGGCGCTTCGGTCGGCATCTATGTGTCGGACAGACCGCAATTGACGCAGATGCTGCTGCGTGCGGACTTCGCGCTTTACGCGGCCAAGCGCAGTGGCAGGAATGAATACCGCCTCTTCGATGCCGGGCTCGACCGCGGGCTCGAACGCAAGCACTGCATCGAGCGCGATCTGCGCGGGGCGATCGAAACCGGCACGCTTTGCTCATGGTTCCAGCCTCTGGTGCGGCTGGACACCAATGCCGTCGTCGGCTTCGAGGCTCTGCTGCGCTGGCGACATCCGGTTCATGGCGCCATCTCCCCGCCCGAAATCGTCACCGCGGCGCGTGAAACCGGGCTGCTTTCCCTGCTGACGGAAACGGTGTTTCTCAACTGTTGCGCCATGATCGAAGAGCTGGTGAAAAACGGCCGTCAGCATGTCCGAGTCGCGATGAACCTGTCGCCGCGCGAGCTCGAGGCGGGCAATGTCGATGACATGATCCTCGACAGCCTCAAGACGAAGAATGTCCCGGTGGCGATGCTCGAGATCGAGATCACCGAAGAAGCGCCCGTCGATCGCGACAGGATCGACGAAAAGCTGGAGCACCTGGCGGATGCCGGCATATCCATTGTGCTGGATGATTTTGGCACCGGCTTTTCGACGCTGGTTTCGCTGAAGGACAGCCGGATCCGCAAGATCAAGATCGACAAGGACTTCGTTCGCGATCTCGCCAGCTCCGTGGAAGACCAGGCCCTGGTCAAGGCCGTCATCGATCTCGGACGAACGCTGGGAATAGAGGTGGTCGCCGAGGGCGTCGAAACCGACGCGGACCGCATGATCCTGCGGTCGCTCGACTGCATGATCGCGCAAGGCTTTCTCTTCTCGCCAGCCCTTCCCATGCATGATGCACTGGCCTTCGACGCAGCCCGCGTCAACAGCCCCGTCGCCGCCAAGGCCTTGTTCGATCCGGCGGCGGGCTTGCTGCGCAAATCTCAGACCGGCAACGCCGCTTAGCGAAGGCGGCGCCGGCCGGCTGCGGTCGACGTCTCCATCCAGGCACAGATTCTCAACCTGTTGAAGGACCGGCAGCAGGCGACATGCTGTTCATCGGCCACGATCTGCCGGTGGTAGGCCGCGACCGCATCGCCGTCATGAGGCAAGGCGAAATCTGCGCCGATGTGCAGATGTCTTGAGGTGGGCCGGAAGCGGACGGTCCGGTTCTGGGACGAACCAGCCAGAAAAGGTGCCATTCCGCTGGCGCCCCACCTTGGCCGCTAAATCGCGACTGCTCTAGCCAAGTGGCGAGGCAGCCACAGGGTGGACATTTCAGCCCACATGGAAAATGATCATGTTGCCATGCACAACATTGCAGTGCTCTGATCTCGACGAAAAGCCTGAAGCGTAGAAGCGGATCAACCGACCTCCGGGTCCAGTGAGCGGGGACGCAAATGGACACCCCAGAGAATAGGCAATTGCATCGCGACGCGGGCGGTCGACCCCGTCGATCGGCCGGCTGGCTTGCCCGTGCCGCCGTGTCGGGGGCATTCCTGCTCGGCATGGCTTTCAGCAGCACTGCGTTTGCGCAGGACCAGCAGCTGCCCGTGGTGACGGCGGCCAAGCCGGTGGTCCGTGAAATCGTCGAAGACGACGAGTTCGTCGGGCGCTTCGAAGCGGTCGACCAGGTCGCCATCCGTTCGCGCGTCAGCGGCTATTTGGACAAGGTCAGCTTCCAGGACGGCGCACTGGTCAACAAGGGCGACCTGCTCTTCACCATCGACCAGCGTCCGTACCAGGCGGCTTTTGATGCCGCCAAATCGCAAGTGGACGTTGCCAAGAGTCTGCTCGAATTCTCCAAGATGCAGCTGGATCGCGCCGACGAACTCGCCAAGACCGGCAATATCTCAACCGCCACGGTCGACGACCGCCGGCGGGAATACCTTTCGGCGCAGGCGCAGATGCAGGGCGCGACGGCTGCGCTGACGGCAGCGAGCCTCAATCTGGAATTCACCGAGATCAAGGCACCCTTGTCCGGCCGCATCGACCGCCGGCTGGTGTCGGTCGGCAACCTCGTGCAGCCGGATTCCACCTTGCTGACGACCATCGTTACGCGCGACCCGATCGACTTCTATTTCGACGTCGATGAGCGCCTGTATTTCAGCTACGCCCGCGACGCGAAGGCGCGTGGGGGCACCATGCAGGAAGGCGCCGGCGGGCTCGATGTGGAGGTTCGTGTCGCCGACCGCGCGGAGGCGGTATTCAAGGGCAAGCTCGATTTTGCCGAGAACCGAATCGACAACGCGACCGGCACCATGCGGGTGCGTGCGAGGTTTCCCAACGCCGACGGCATTCTCCAGCCAGGCATGTTCGGGCGCATCAACGTGCCGGGGTCGCTGCCGCATAGCGGCGTGCTGGTGCCCGACGAGGCGATCGGCGCCGATCAGGATCGCCGCATCGTGTTCCTGGTGGATGAGGCGGGGATGGTGTCGGCGAAGCCCGTGCGCACCGGCCCGCTTCTCGACGGCTACCGGGTAATCCGCTCGGGCCTGACCGGCGGCGAGACGATCATCGTCAACGGGCTGATGCACGCCAGGCCCGGCACCAAGGTGAAGGTCGAGATGGTGGCGTTGCCGCCCAAGGTCGAGACCGCCGGGTTGCAGCAATGAGGTTCGCACATTTCTTCGTCGACCGCCCAATCTTCGCATCGGTCGTTTCGATCGTCCTGCTGATCCTCGGCGGGATTGCCTATACCCAGCTGCCGGTCGCGCAATATCCCGAGATTGCGCCGCCGACCATCGTCGTTCGCGCGCAGTATCCGGGCGCCGACGCCGAGACGGTCGCAGCGACGGTGGCGACGCCGATCGAGCAGGAGATCAATGGCGTCGAGGGTATGCTCTACATGTCGTCCTATTCGTCGGGCGACGGGGCGATGGCGCTGACCATCAGCTTCAAGCTGGGCACCGATCTCGACAAGGCGCAGGTGCTGGTGCAGAACCGCGTGTCGGTCGCCGAGCCGCGCCTGCCGGAAGAAGTCCGCCGCCTGGGCATCACCACGACCAAGAGCTCGCCCGACCTGATGATGGTCGTGCACATGCTGTCGCCCGACAATACCTACGACCAGCTCTACGTCTCGAACTACGCCCGCTCGCGGGTGCGCGACATACTGCTCAGACTTGACGGCGTCGGCGACCTCATCATCTTCGGCGAGCGCGAATATTCGCTGCGCATCTGGCTCGATCCGGAAAAACTGTCCGCCCTGGGGATGACCTCGGGCGATGTGGTGCAGGCGCTGCGCGACCAGAACGTCCAGGTGTCGGGCGGCTCGATCGGCGCGCCGCCGACCAATACTGGCACGGCGTTCCAGTACACGGTCACCACTCAAGGCCGCTTCAACGACGCACGCGACTTCCGATACGTGATCGTCAAATCGACTGACGACGGCCGCCTGATCTCGCTGCAGGACGTAGCGCGCATCGAGCTCGGCGCCAAGGATTACGTCACCAACTCCTATCTCAACGGCAAACCGGCAGTGGCGCTCGCCATCTTCCAGCGGCCGGGCACCAATGCGCTCGCCGCAGCCGCGGAGATCCAGGACAAGATGAAGGAGCTTTCCCGCGACTTCCCGAAGGGGTTGAGCTACGACATCGTCTACAATCCGACCGAGTTCGTCGCCGAGTCGATCCAGGAGGTCTACAAGACGATCCTCGAGGCGATGTTGCTGGTCATCATCGTCATCATCGTCTTCCTGCAATCGTGGCGCATGGCGATCGTGCCGATCGTGGCGATCCCGGTGTCGCTGATTGGCACGCTGGCGGTGCTGTACGCCGCCGGCTTCTCGCTCAACATGCTGACGCTGTTCGGCCTCGTTCTGGCGATCGGCATCGTCGTCGACGATGCGATCGTCGTGGTCGAGAACGTCGAGCGCAATATCGCCAGTGGGCTGGCGCCCAATCCGGCGTCGCACCTGACTATGAACGAAGTCGGAACGGCCATCATCGCGATCTCGCTGGTGCTGATAGCCGTGTTCGTACCGACAGCCTTCATCCCCGGCATTTCTGGGCAGTTCTATCTGCAGTTTGCGATCACCATCGCGGTGTCGACGGCGATCTCGGCATTCAATTCGCTGACGCTTTCGCCGGCGCTGGCCGCACTGCTGTTCAAGCCGCACCACTCCGCGGCGGCGCCGTCGCGCTTTTTCCTGGCGCGGTTCGGACGGGCGCTCGCCGACGGCTTCAATCGCGGCTTCGACAGGGTCGCGCACTGGTATTCGAGCATCATCCGCGTGCTGGTCGGCTCGCGGATAGCGATCACCGCCATGTTGGCCGTTTTCGCAGCCCTCATCTACGCCACGGTCTACATGGTGCAGACGGTGCCGCGCGGTTTCATTCCGTCGCTCGACCAGGGATATGCGATCGTCGTCGTCCAGTTGCCGGACGGCGCCTCGCTGTCGAGGACCGATGCGGTCATCCAGCAGGCGTCGCAGATCATCCAGAAAACGCCAGGCGTCGACTACGCAGTCGCCTTCGCCGGCTTCTCCGGCGCGACCTTCACCAACGCCAGCAACGCGGGCGTGATCTTCGCCAGGTTCAAGCCGTTTGACGAGCGGCTGAAGGCCGGCCAGTCGGCAACTAAGGTCATCGGCAATCTGTTCGGCAGCCTGCAAAGCATCAAGGAAGCCTTCATTATCGCACTGCCGCCGCCGCCGGTGCGTGGCGTCGGCAATGCCGGCGGTTTCAAACTGCAGATCCAGGAGCGCAACAGCGCCGACATGCGGCAGATCCTGGCGCTTGCCTATGAAATCGCCGGCAAGGCCAACAAGACGCCGGGGCTAACGGGCGTGTTCACCACGTTCTCCGCGTCGAGCCCGCAATTCTTCCTGGCGATCGATCGCGACAAGGCGCGCATCCTGAACGTGCCGATCCCCAACATCTTCGAGACGCTGTCGATCAATCTGGGCACCGCCTACGTCAACGACTTCAACGCTTTCGGGCGCGTCTACCAGGTGCGGGCGCAGGCCGACCAGGCGTTCCGCCTCGATCGCGCCGACATCTTGAAGCTGAAGGTGCGCTCGGCGACCGGCGCGCTGGTTCCGCTCGGCACGTTGATCGAGATCCGCGACGTCACCGGCCCGGCGCTGGTCCAGCGCTACAACATGTACGTCTCGGTGCCGCTGCAGGGCAACGCCGCCCCCGGCGTTTCCACGGGCGAGGCGCTGGCATTGATGGAAGGGATCACGGCAAAGACGCTGCCGGCCGGTACCTCCTATGAATGGACCGAGCTCGCCTATCAGGAGCGCAACACCGGCAATGCCGCTGTTTATATCTTCGGACTGTCGGTGCTGTTCGTGTTCCTGGCGCTGGCGGCGCAATATGAAAGCTGGGTGCTGCCGTTCGCCATTGTGCTGGTGGTACCGCTCGGCGTGCTCGCGGCGTTGCTCGGCGTGTCTTTCCGAGGGCTGGACAACAACATCCTCGTGCAGATCGGCCTCATCGTCCTGATCGGGCTTGCCGCCAAGAACGCGATCCTGATCGTCGAATTCGCGCGGCAGGCGCAGGAACGCGGCCTGTCGGCCGCCGAGGCTGCCGTCGAAGCCTGCCGGCTGAGGCTGCGGCCGATCCTGATGACCGCCTTCGCGTTCATCCTCGGCGTCGTGCCGCTGATGATCGCAACGGGCCCGGGCGCAGAAATGCGCCAGTCGCTCGGCACCGCGGTGTTCTCAGGCATGCTCGGCGTCACCTTCGTCGGCCTGTTCCTAACGCCGGTGTTCTACGTCACGCTCAGGTCGCTATTTTCGCGGCGCAAGCCCCGTTCCGAGGCCGAGCCTTCGGGGCCGGCAGAGGCGCCATCCGAGACGGCCGCCGAGTAGAGTTACGAATTCGCCGCGTCGGGCGCGGCCGGGCGGCGAGGCCAATACGATCTTCTATCTGGTCGACAAGGCGGGGCTTGAGGGTGGCTGAACGCGTCGTTCCAAGGATTGTTTTCGAGGCGTTCGAGCACTGCCTGCCGGTCAATGATCTTGTGCAGGCAGCCCCCACATGGCTCAGTCTGCCCCCTCACCCATAGCACCCGCGCTCCACAGCCAGCCGCCGCACCAGCGCCAGCACCGCGTCGATGCGAGCGGCTGGCCGCCATTCCCGACCGCACGACAAAGGAAAAATTCCAGGAGCTCGAGGTCGGCATCGACCTGCACCGCGTCATCGCCGAGATCAGCGGCAACGCCATGCTGCACGGCATGCTGTGCGGCATCCTCGACAAGTGCCAGCACTATGTCTGGACGGAACTCTTGTGGCTCGACGAATGGAAGATCGCCCGCGAAGAGCATGCCGAGATCGTCGAAGCGATCTGCGCCGGCGACGCCGCCCGCGCCGGCACCCTGGCCCGCGCCCATGTGCGCGGCTCGCGCGAAAACGTGCTGAGGCTGTTGCAGGCGAAGTCGGACTACCAGAGTTTTCTGGCGAAGGCGTCGTGAGGACCACCTGATGCTACTAATGCGGGCCGCGGGCCCGAGCATTTGCCTCAGCCAACACCGCGAGCGCCTGTTCGACATTCCGCGCCTGAGCATCGGTGCGCTCGATATACTTCACCATCAGCTTTCGCAGCACAGCGAGCTTTGCGGCGCGATATGCCGCACTCTTTTCGGGAGATGCGAAGGACATAGCCATGGCACGATCAGTGTGTTGTGGGATCGATGTGGCGGAGGCGAGAGCGCGCGTCAGCCACACGTCTTTGCTCGGATCTGATCCTGCAGCACAAGGCAATGCTGATGCCGACGCCCCGCTCCTCGTCCAGCATTTCATTCGCTCGCGTGAGAAAGAGTTCCGCACGCTTGACGCGCAGCCTGGCTCTCGCCAGTTCAAATTCCAGATGGTCGTACATTGTTCCGCACCTTTGAGGTCTGCGTCCCTTCAAGAGGAAAACCGCCGCCGGGCGGTTTGGTTCCCATTGATTGGCGCAGGCACCAAGCCGACAGAGCCTCAGCCCTTGAGCTCCTGGAGGCTGTTGCCGCCATCGACCACCAGAAGCGCGCCGTTGACATAGCTGGCGCCTGCCGAGGCGAGGAACACCACCACTTCGGCCACTTCATCGGGCCGGCCGGCCCGCCCCGGTGGCGTATGCAGGGCCGCTTTCAGCTCCATCTCGCTCGACGAGCCCGTTTCGATCCAGCCGGGCGCCACGGCGTTGACGGTTATGCCGCTCCTGGCCACTTCGAGCGCCAGCGTGCGCGTCAGGCCGACCATGCCGGCCTTGGCGGCGGAATAGGCTGATGTGCCCACGAAAGACACCAGCGGCCCGGTGACCGACGCCACATTGACGATGCGCCCATAGCCCGCTTCGATCATTGCCGGCAGGAACGCATGGGTAGCCAGAAACGCCGTCTTCAGGCTGACGTCTATGCCTTGATCCCAATCGGCTTCGGTCATGGCGACAAACGCCTTGTCGGCCGAGGGTGATGCCAACGAGCCCATGCCGGCATTGTTGACCAGGATGTCGACGGCGCCGATCTCAGCCCGCAGCCGCGCGACATCGGCGGCCTTGGTGAGATCGGCGACCACGGCCCTGGCATCGATGCCTTCAGCACGAAGCGCGGCGGCGCGGTCAAGTACGCGTGCACTGGCGCCGGTGAGGAACACGGCATGGCCGGCTTGGCTAAGCTGGCGGGCAATGGCGAAGCCGATGCCGTCGGCGGCTCCGGCACCGGTGATCAGGGCACGTTTGATGCCGGGAAGGGTCATGGTCGGATCTACTCCAAGGCTGTGCCTGCCGCACGCAAACGGACAGTATCGGCTGTATCAGCAGAACCATACAATCCATCAGGAGGTTGGCGCCGTACCGCGTGATGAACGCTACCGCTTGCACGTGCTGCTTTGTGCGGGCCCTCGCCCGGCTGCGAGGCTTATTCTTCCTTGTCGACGCGGTGGAACGGCACGGGCCACATCGCACGATCAGGCAGGAACATACGTCAGCCGGATCACGTCCTCGCCAATCCGATCGTGAGTCAGGAGGCGGAGCCGCGGCCGAGGTCCGGCGAAATATGGCTTGCCGTGACCAAGCACGACGGGGTGCAGGTAGATTCGATATTCATCGATCAGGCCAAGCTCTGTAAGGCTTTGCGCCAAGGTCGGACCAGCAACCTCGATCTCCCCGTCGCTCCTGGCCTTCAGATCCCGGATCGCGCCTTCGAGATTATCCTCAATCAGCCTGGCTTTGGGGCCAACCGACTTCAGCGAGCGCGAAACGACCCATTTCGACTGGTTCCGCCACGCCGCCGCGAAGGCCTGTTCCTCCGCACCCCATTCAGGATGGTCGTGGTCCCAATAACGCATGATCTCATACATTTGGCGACCGTACACGCTGCCCGCCTGCTTCTGAGCCTCCTCGATGAAGTGGCGGAAGAGCGTGGGGGGTGGCGCAAATGCCATATGGTCGACGTAGCCGTCCAGGGACTGGTTCATTCCGAACACGAGCTTGGCCACAACTTCCCCCTTTCCTCACACGGCACATCCGCGCGCTTCTGATTGCGTTATGCAATCAGTTTAGATGGACTGAACCTATCTCGCAATTGGTTTTTGGAGTGCGCATGAACGTCTCGCGATCAAGCTTCCTGACCGATCTGACTCTCCCGGCGATGAGGGATCGCTGGGCCGCGTTGCCGACGGAAACGTCCCAGACGCCGCAGCTACGAACGGTTCGACGATCGAATAGAATGAGCGGTTTCAAGAATTGGCGCGCCCGAAGAGATTCGAACGTGTGGCCTTCGCCTTCAGAAGGCTGAAGGCGCGGAAGATCGTGGGAGCAACGGGCAGGAGCGCTTGGCAGCGTAGGCGCGACCTATCTCCGATATTGCGAGCTACCTTCTGCGCCCGGCGGGACGGGCAACCTAACGTTCGCGAAACGGCTGCGGCGTCAAAGGAGGGTCGCGCTATGCCTGGGTCGAAGCCAGCCACGCCAGCGAAACACATTTTTTCTAGCCACGAACTGCGTGCGTTGGGCTGCCACAATAGCCCATCGTAGATCTCGAAGCTCGACACTCACAACTCAGTTCCCTGTCTCGGGTAGACACATCAGATCGCCTCAGTGGCGCACGATCGATGTGAGCTTCCAGGGATACGCCAGCGGCCGAGTCAATGTTCGAGCGCAGCGGCGCTAGCGTCGTGAGCATCGACCGCCGCCGGATCCCGGCTTTTGCGCAGTTCCTCCTTGAGTCGTCCTACCTCCCTTTCCAAGCATTCGATGCGATCGAGAGTATAGTCTAAGCTGGTATAATCCAGCGCCTGCAGGAAAGCGCCGGCGGCGGCGAGGACGCGGCGAAATGCACCCTGCTCCGGGAGCCTATGGTTCGCTGCGTCTGTCATCGAAAGCTCCTCATTGGCAAAAATGTACCCGGGGCCGTCGCCGCAACGCCTAGAATCGTTCGGTCCACGGCCGAAGGTCGATTTCGTGTGACCAAGCGTTTCTCGGCTGTGCAAGGATGTCGACATAGGTCTGGGCGATCGCGTCAGGATCTAGCGTGCTGTCGGGCGATCCACTCGGATCCGGTCGGCGCGATGAGCGGACACCGCCGTCGATGTTGAAGTGCGCGACATGTATTTCCTTCGGGCCCAGCTCTCTCGCCGCGCTCTGAGCGAGACCGCGCAATCCGAACTTGCCCATTGCGAAGGCCGCCGACTGCGCGAAACCTTTAACGCCCGCGCTCGCGCCGGTGAACAAGATCGCGCCGTGCCCTTTCGTCTCCATCCGCTTGGCAGCCTGCTGGGCAGCCAGAAATGCGCCGAACGCGGTAATGGACATTGCCTTCTCGACCGCGGCGGGATCGACGCTCGCGAGCGGACCTGCGACGCGCGAGCTGGCATTATAAATCACGATATCGGGCTCCCCGACCTGGCGCTCCATGTCTAGGAACAGCTGAACCATTGCGTCCGGTTGGGATGCGTCGACGGCGAAAACGGCAGCGGCAATCTCCTCCACAAGCGGCTGGAGCTTTTGAACGTCGCGAGCGGCGAGGCCGACCCGTACGCCGATCTTTGACAAGCGCCTCGCCAGGGAGGCGCTGATACCCGGCCCGGCGCCGATGATTAAGGCGCAGCGATAGGGAAAGTTTGCCATTCAGTACTCCCGGTTGATCGAATCCGTGGCGGCGCGCGCTCCTCAGAGTTGCGACTGCCCCCCGTCCACCGTTAGTTCGGCACCGGTCGTGAAGGTCGCATCGAACGCGAGGAAGAGGACGGCTTTGGCGACCTCCTCAGCTGTCCCCAGGCGCTTCATCGGATTGGCTTCGCTCATCTGTCCGACTATCTGGGCTGCCATATCCTTGTCGGGAAATGCGTTGTCCCATGTCGGCGTGTCGATCGGGCCAGGCGATACGGCGTTCACGCGAATTCCCCGGGAAAGCAGCTCAGCGGCGAACGTCCGAGCCAGAGATCGCAGTGCCGCCTTGGTCGCGCCAGCCGCGGCGAGCATCGGCATTCCCTTGGCATTGGAGATTGCGGTTGTGAAGACGACAGAGCCGCCACGAGAGATCAGCGGCGCGAACTTCTGCACCGTGAAAAAGGGACCTTTGGTGTTCACGCTAAAAACCTGGTCGTACATGTCCCCG
Source organism: Mesorhizobium loti (assembly GCA_002356515.1). NCBI lineage: Bacteria > Pseudomonadati > Pseudomonadota > Alphaproteobacteria > Hyphomicrobiales > Phyllobacteriaceae > Mesorhizobium > Mesorhizobium loti. Next base: position 4,421,505 of record AP017605.1, read on the forward strand.
GTTGTGTGTTCGAAGGGAGCGAAGAGGCCCGCGCCGGCGTTGACGAACAGGAAATCGACTGTGTCGAACTCGGCTCTCACTCGACCGGCGAGAGCGTCGATATCCGTCAGTGAGCTCGCGTCGCTCGAAACCACGAAAACACTCTCGCCAAGCGCCTTTTGCGCCGCGTCCAACCCGGCTTGGGAGCGACCGGTGATCAGCACGCGTGCGCCCCCATCGACGAGCAACTTCGCCGTCGCGAGCCCTATGCCGCTCGTGCCCCCAATGATGATGACCTTTTTGTCTCTGTACCGCTGCATGCGCGCTCTCCAGGCGACGCTGGCGGCGTCGCGTAATTTCTGAACTATTATGTACGGTATTGAGGCAGTGAGTTGCGGTCAAGAGATTTTAGAACAATTTGGTTCGTAATAATCTGACGCTGTAGGCGCAGGGCGCCTCCGTGCTTGCTTTCTGATCCTGGCCACTGGGATCGGCGCCCCGGCATGGCGCCGCGCTCAACAATTTTGGGGGAAGCTAGGCGGCACCAGTTCTGCCACTAGTATTTCTGTGACAGCTGTGTTGACGGTTCGGATGTCGATACCCCAAACCAAGTTACCGCAAGCGGACGCCGTCATCGGAAAACATGATCTCGACGCTCGGCTTGTCCTCGCGGGCTGTGGCGCGAGTGTGCGGATTCGAACCTGAGACGACTACCGTGGCCCCTCAGCCTTAAACAGCGGCTCACCGCGCCTTGTAATAAGTTGCCAAATACTGAGCCCAACGGCCACCTGCACAACCGGCAGGTAGAAGGCAACGATCAGCCATGATGTTCCGTTGACGTCACCTATTGTGCCGGCCCGGATCAGCGCAATAGTACCTGACCCCATATCCACGACAGTTTCGATGGCGAGCAGCCATATCAGGACGATTGAAAGCCGCAGACGCCAAGCCAGACAGAAAAGGATGATCAGCGCCAACGCCCACCCTAGAAGGTCACCGACGACAATCTGATCGCGTATATTATTGGCCATCTTCATGCCGGCGTCTTGCGAGGAATAGATCTCCAGGCACAGGGTCCGCCCCAGATGAACGCTGGTCAAAGCCATGAGGGCTTTGGCGCGGCCGACACTTCTTAATTTCGGCACAACAAACCATATCGCTAACGCAATAAACGCAACCATGTTTAGTGCTTGGGCGAGGTAAATGGCTATTTCTGCATTCATTTGCATGAATCTCCAATTGCGCTTTGGCGTAGAAGGCGCCGTTTAGGCTATGAGTTAGGTAAGTCAGCGCCCGAGATTCTGACGAGGGCCTGCCACGTGGCCTCTTGGTTGGCGCGATCGTGAAAGTGCGGCTGTCGCATCGCCACTAGTGGCCCGGTCATTTTCCCGGGCGCCGAGGCGAAGAATTGACCGGAGACGTCGGCTCCAAACTCCGACGCCTGGAGGTACCGACGGACAGCGGTCTCAGGGGTCTGAGACATGCTGGGAATAAGCTTAACCAGTGGAAGCATCAGCCACTTCAAAGCAGGGCCGGCGTTTCGCAGCCCCTTGGTGTCAGGTGTACTACCGGGTGAGACGGCGTAAACGGCCATGCCGTGGGGAAGTCGGCGCGACATCGCCGCAGCCCACCATGCGACGAACAGCTTCACGTCGGTGTGTGCTCGGTTCGGTTTGTACTTTAAGGTACGGCCCCGAAGAACGGCTTCGACTGCGGCACTTCGGTCGCCCTTGTACTGCTTGGTCGCAAGCGCCATTACGTCGGTGTAGCTGAACATGGGTACGTCCCCTCTGGCGGCTTCCGAGCCGGCGATAATGATCCGCGCGTTGGGACTCAGCAGGTTGGCGCGGAGCAAGCCGACAGCCAGTTGGTGGTGGCCGACCAGGGGGGCTTGAGTAACCTCGATGCCCGCTGCGGTGAGGACGCGCTTGCTGCCCCCGATCCACCCCGCATTGAGCAGCAGGAGGTCAATACTTTGCCCGCGACTGACGAGCCCTGCGAGCGCGAACTGAATGCTGGCCGGAGTATCCAGATCCAGCTCCAGGGGCGTAAAGACCTGCGTCTTAGTCTCCGCCGTGAGCCTAGCGGCTGCTTCCTCCGCCCGAGCGGGATTGCGCCCCGTGACAATGATCTCGCGCCAGCCCGCTTTGGCAAGCGCGCCAGCGGCCGCATAGCCCAGCCCGGAGGTGGCGCCGGTGACGAGCACGATCGAACTTTCCATGGGCCCCGACTTGGTGATGGGGAAACTCGCGCGACTACGGCTGCCCTAAGGCTGGCGCCGTCTTGCTAATTTCGTACCACGCAGTTATATATTCGAGGGATGGTCGCGGTCAATGGTTTTTGAACTGAATGATACAGAATGATGCTCGGTCGCGCGGTCGACCTCGCAGCTTCGATGAGAGGCAGGCGTTGGAGAAGGCGACCTTGGTGTTCCGGTCGAAGGGCTACGACGGCGTGACAATCGACGATCTTGTCACGGGAATGGGCGTGGGACGGCCAAGCCTCTATTCAATCTTCGGCGACAAGCGGACGATATTCATGCGCGCCCTTAGAGCTTACGCGGAAGAGAAGGGCGCTCTTGCCGCGAAGGCGCTCTTCTCGCCGCCCGCCCTTCGTGACTCGCTCACCGGCTTCCTGAGGCATGCCGTAGAAGTTGCTACCGAGGAAGAGTCGGCACCGGGGTGCCTGATGGTGTGCGTCGCGCCGCTTGTGAATGATGCCGAGGTCCGACAGTTCGCGCAGGACGTCGCTGCCGCCGCAGCGGCGCAAGTAGAGCGCCGCTTTCGCGATGCGATCAGCGCGGGCGAGCTCCCGTCTGATTTTCCTGCATCTATACGCGCAAGCCAGGTCATGGACCTTGGCCGCGGCCTCACGATGCGTGCGCAGATGGGTGCGCCGCGCAAGGTGCTGCTCAAAGACGCCGAGGAAGCGGCCGATTTGGTGCTCCTGTCGCGAGATGGAACCGCGGCGCCAGGACGCTAACTACGCTCGGGCGGACCTCGTAGACGGGTTGGTCGCCATGGAGTTCATCGCGGGAGGCCTTGCAGGCGGTGTTCTTGGAATGCTGCTCTCGACAAAGCTGTCCGCGCACAAGAACCTGCTCAACGGCGTCTTCAGCGTTCTGGTTCTTTTGGTCGCGGTCTATGTGATCTACCGTAACCGGACCTTCTGATGCATCGCGCACCCTAGCAGCGGCCCGACGACCCGCGCCGCCACTAGTATGCACGACATCCCGGGCAAGCCGCGCCTCTTCAGGGGAGACGCACCACCATTTCAATCTCGACCAGGATTTCTGGCTTGTAAAGTGCCTGGACGCCAATCGTCGTGACGCTGGGCATCGCGTCTCCGACCAGTTCACGTAGAGGGGCGACGGCCTGTCCGAACGCTTCGCTGGTGGCATTCACGACGTAGACGCGTAGCATGACAATGTCTTGCGCAGACGCCTCCAGTTCCTCGAGTGCGGCAGCGAGGCTGGCAACCGCAAGCTTTGCCTGGCCCGCGAGGTCTTCGGGCACGCCTTCACTGCCAGGTGTGGCTGCGATCTGGCCGGATAGGAAGGCGAGGCGGCCTGGTTCCGCGACACTGATGTGCGACCACCCGAGCGACGCCATATCCCACATCGTTTTCGGGTTGCGACGGCTCACCGACGCTGATCCGCGAGATGGAATGCGCGCGGTGACCTTGATCTCGAAGTCGAAACCCGCGAGCCAGTTTACACCGACAGCAGTCCAGTTCGGAAAGGGGGCTTCCGGAAACTTCTCCTTTTTCACCGCCATGACGGTGGCCATTTGCCTTTCCGGATCCGTATGGAACGACGTCACGTCGACTATGTCGTCAAATTCGCATCCTCCTGCTGCGAGCGTGGCTTCTAGATTGGCGAAGGCTAGGCGAACCTGAACTTCAAAATCGGGTTCCGGCGAACCATCGGGGCGGCTGCCTACCTGACCCGACACAAACAAAAGGTCGTCCGATCGCATGGCAGCGGAATATCCGTGCTGCTCGTAGAGAGCCTGTCGATTGGCTGGAAACACAGCTTCGCGCCTGGCCATATCATCGTCCTTTTCATGTAGGGGCGAACACGCCAGACCAGCTTCGCTGGACATTTCCGCCAAGCCAGCGTAGCCACATACGTGGCGTATGTGAAAGCACGGATGCGGACTGCCCGTCAACCCCATATACGCATCGTATGCGAAACAGGAGGCTTTTGCTTTGGCTGCAAAGCGTCGCGCCGAAACGATGGAGGAAAATCGCCTGAGGCTGATCGGGGCCGCGCGAAAGGCGTTTGCCGCATCGGGTTTTGCCGCGGCGTCGATGGACGATCTCACCGCGCAGGTCGGCCTCACCCGCGGCGCCCTCTACCATGGCTTCGGCGACAAGAAGGGACTGTTGGCTGCAGTCGTCGCCCAAGTCGATGGCGAGATGGCCGCGCGCGCGCATCAGGCGGGGGCAACCGCGGCAAATCCGTGGGAAAGGCTGCTGGCGGAAGGCGAGGCTTATATCGAGATGGCGCTCGACCATGAGGTCCAAAGGATCGTCCTGTTGGACGGGCCTGCCTTCTTGGGCGACCCTTCGAGGTGGCCCAGCCAGAATGCCTGCCTGACCGTCACGAAGCAGGCGCTCGCCGATTTGATCGCCGAGGGTATCATGAAGCCCGTCGACATCGAGGCGGCGTCACGTCTTCTAAGCGGCACGGCATTCAATGCCGCGCTATGGGTCGCCGCCAGCGACGAGCCGCACATCATCCTACCGAAGGCAATCGAGGCGTTCCGGTTGATGGCCGAAGGATTTCTGGCGAGTCGTGCCTGATCGTAATCAAACGGCTTATCTCTGACCTACCGTTCCGCGCGATAACGGTGCTTTCAGCAGAAATCAACGCAGTGAAGTCGGGTCTCCAGAGCTCTCGACTTCAGCCGTAGGCGCCAAGCGCCGATTCCGCCGCCCGATCTCGCAGCGAGTGAATTCATTTCGAGCATGCCGCAGGCGGCTCCGAGGAAATCCCCGCAATCTTGAATCGATCCGCCTCGAATCGTCGCCATTGGCGGCGCGACCAGATCTTTTGCGAGGTTATCTCTGAGGTTGTCTAGATCGGTGAGATGGCGCGCCCGAAGAGATTCGAACTCCTGACCCCCAGATTCGTAGTCTGGTGCTCTATCCAGCTGAGCTACGGGCGCGCATCAGGCCATGTTTTCAACGGCCCCACGATCCGATCCCAAGGACCGGCCGCGAATGTGTGCAGTTCCCTAACGACTGAATTTGCGAAAAGCAAGTCGATCCGGCAAAAGTTTTGTCGCGAGTGTGTCATCGCGTGATGATGGCCCCGATCCCAAGGCTTTGAAGCTGCCGGGGAGCCGGTCCGATTTCAGGCCGAGCGGGGGAAAATCCCGGCGAAGGTCATCGAACGCGTCAGGCCGGAAGGGTTAGTACCCGGAGGAAAACAGCGCCGAGGCCGTCACGCCGGGCGGCGCAGGCTGCCACGGGCCTGGTCGAGCCGCACCGGCTGGTCGGGAATGGTGACGGCGAAAGTGGTGCGCCCGCCAATCGACTCGACCAGTTCCACCGAGCCGCCATGCGCCCGGATCAGTTCATGCGCGATGGCCAGGCCAAGGCCGGTGCCGCCGCTGCGCGCCGAGCCGCGGAATGCCGCGAACAGGTTTTCGCGCGCCTTCGGCGGCAGGCCTGGGCCGGTGTCGGTGACGGCGATGCGGCTGACGCTGCCCATGCGCTCGGCCGAGACCGCCAGCCGCCGCACCACGGCGCTCTCGGTGTCGGCGGCCATTGCCTGCACCGAGTTGCGGCAAAGATTGGTGAGCACCCGGAACAATTGGTCGGAATCGGCGTCCACCTCGAAAGCCGCCTCGACGGCGTTGATGAACTCGATGCCCTCCTCGATGTCGAGCAGGCCGTGCACGTCCTCGACCAGCTGGCGCAGCCGCACCCGGCGGCGCGAAGGCGGCGGCTCCTGCGTGCGGCCATAGTGAAGCACGCCTTCGGAATAGGACACCGCACGATCGAGCGCGCGCAAAAGCTTCGGCGCGAAGGCCTGCACGGTCGGATCCTTGACCAGGCGCAGGCGGTCCGAAATCAGCTGCGCCGAGGCCAGGATGTTGCGCATGTCGTGGTTGATCTTCGAGACCGCCAGGCCGAGATCGGCAAGGTGCTTCTGCTCGGAGAGCATCTTTTGCAGCCGCTCCTGCATCTGCGACAGCTCGCGTTCGGCAACGCCGATCTCGTCGGAGCGGGCGGCGGGATGGATGATGCGCCCGGGGTCGTCGGGGGCTTCGGAGAAGGACAGCATCGAGCGCGTCATGGTGCGGATCGGCCCGATCATGATCAGGTCGATCGCGGCATAGACCAGCATGGCGGTGAACAGCGAGATCAGCAGCGAGACGAAGGCGACGTTGCGCGAATAGATGAGCATCGCCTTGCGCAGCGAGTAATCCGGCATGATCAGCTCGAATTCCTTGTCGCTGTCACCGACTGGCCCGAAAACGCGCAGCATCCGGTCGCCGCCGAAGAACAGCGTGTCGAGCGCGCCGGTCATGCCCTTGATCATGCCGACGCTGGCGAGGTCGATATGCTCGTCGACCTGCGGCGGCATGTCGGCCACCACCAGAAGCCGCGAGACGCCGCCATCGCGCACCGCGATCGCCTTGGCGCCGATCGCCATCAGCACGTCATTCTGGGCCGTACGCGACAGCGAGGTCGACTCGCCCTGCACCAGCACGATCGACACGGCCGCGGCCGTGCTCAGCCGCTCCTTGAGCCAGCTCAGCCGGTAGCTGGCGATCCAGGGCAGGAAGATGAGCACTTCGGCCAACAGCACGAAAACGATGGTGAGCAGCAGCAATTTCGTCGACAGGCCGCGCGACAAGGGTACGCTGCGGACGGCGGCTGGCGCCGTTCCGATCCCTTCCCCCGCTTGGCTGGCTTCGCTCATGCGACTCTGTTCTTCACAATCACTTGATCGGCCAAGATTAGGCGATTATGCCTTTTTTGCCAATTTCATCCTTTGGTCCGAACATTAAATTACCGTCATAAACCTGCGTCCGCGGCGCGACGACCCCGGATTGACTTCCAAAACCCTTCTTTCTATAAGCCCGCTCACGCTCGGGCCATTCGTCCCGGCGCGGTTTCGATCGCGCCAAAGCCGGCCCGGCAAAGCTCCTGTTACAAAGTGACAGAATCAAGAAGGGCCGCACCCCGCGGTATTAAAACAAATGAAGCGTACCTACCAACCGTCCAAACTCGTCCGCAAACGCCGGCACGGTTTCCGTGCCCGCATGGCCACCAAGGGTGGTCGTGGCGTCGTCGCAGCTCGCCGCAACCGCGGCCGCAAGCGGCTCAGCGCCTAAGCGAGACGAGATCGTTGCCCGCAACCGGCAAGCCAGTGGGGCAAAATCCCAAGCGGCTTCTGAAACGCGCGGAATTCCTGGCCGTCCGTCGTGGTGAAAAGCGACGCGGACGGTTTTTCCTCGTCGAGGTCCTTGACCGCGGCGATGGCGGCGTGCCGCGCGTCGGCTACACCGTCACCAAGAAGGTCGGCAACGCTGTTGTGCGCAACCGCGTCAGGCGGCGGCTTAAAGAAGCCGTCCGCGTCCATGCCGCAGATGACATGGTGCCCGGCAATGACTATGTCATCGTCGGGCGCGATGATGCGCTGCGCGCCCCGTTCGGCCAGTTGAAGGCCGAACTCTCCCGCCGACTTCGCGGAACACGATAGGCCAAGGGCTCTCGATGGAAAACAACCGGAACTTCTTCATCACCATCGCGCTGTCGGTGCTGATCCTGACTTTGTGGCAGGTTTTCTACATGAACCCGCGCGTCGAGCAGCAGCGCGAGGCGGCCAAGATCGAGCAGCAGCGTGTCGAAGAGCAGAAGAAGGCGGCCGAGGCGGCCAATCCGGGTGCTGGAACACCGGCCCCGGCGCCGGGCACCATCCCCAACGCGCCTGGCGGCGACACCGTCACCGCGGCCGGCCGCGACCAGGCGCTGGCGGCTTCGAAGCGCGTCAAGATCGACACGCCGAGCCTCGAGGGCTCGATCAACCTGACCGGCGCGCGTCTCGACGACCTCAAGCTCAAGCACTACACCGAGACCGTCGACAAGAATTCGCCCGAGATCGAACTGCTCAACCCGCAGGCCCTGCCGACCGGCTATTTCGCCGAGATCGGCTTCGTCGGCAACGACAAGACCGGCACGGTGCCGGGTGCCGAAACGCAGTGGAGCGTGGACGGCAATCCGACGCTGACCCCGTCGACGCCGGTGACGCTCACCTACACCAACGACAAGGGCCTGACCTTCAAGCGCATCTTCTCCGTCGACGCCAACTACATGTTCACGGTGTCGGACACGGTGCAGAATTCCGGCTCGAGCGCGGTTTCGCTGTTCAACTACGGCCGCGTCACGCGCTACGACAAGCCGGCCGTGGCCAGCACCTATGTGCTGCATGAGGGTCTGATCGGCGTTACCGGCACAGAGGGACTGGCCGAGTACAAATACGCCAAGATCGAATCCGAGAAGCAGGTCACGCCGGGCAAGTCGACCGATGGCTGGCTTGGCATCACCGACAAATACTGGGCCGTCACGCTCGTGCCGACCGAGAAGCAGCCTTTCCAGCCGCGCTACGCCTTCTTCGAGGATGGCCGTCACCGCTACCAGTCCGACTTTCTCACCGATGCGATCAATGTCGAGGCCGGCCAGTCCGCGACGGTCGAGACAGAGATCTTCGCCGGCGCCAAGGAAGTCGCCAAGATCAACGCCTATGAGACCGACCGTCACATTCGCCAGTTCAATCTGGTGATCGACTGGGGGTATTTCTATTTCATCACCAAGCCGATGTTCTGGCTGATCGACACGCTCTACAAATTCTTCGGCAATTTCGGCCTGGCGATCCTCGCCACCACCGTCATCGTCAAGGCCATCTTCTTCCCGCTCGCCAACAAGTCCTACGCGTCGATGGCGAACATGAAGAAGGTGCAGCCCAAGATGCTCGAGATCCGCGAGAAATACGCGGACGACAAGATGAAGCAGCAGCAGGCGATGATGGAGCTGTACAAGACCGAGAAGATCAATCCGCTCGCCGGCTGCTGGCCGGTGGCGCTGCAGATCCCGGTCTTCTTCTCGCTCTACAAGGTGCTCTACATCACCATCGAGATGCGGCACGCGCCGTTCTTCGGCTGGATCCAGGATCTGGCCGCGCCCGATCCGACCTCGATCTTCAACCTTTTCGGCCTGATCCCGTTGACGCTGCCGCACATGCTGATGATTGGCGTATGGCCGCTGATCATGGGTGTCACCATGTTCCTGCAGATGCGCATGAACCCGACGCCGCCGGATCCGACGCAGGCCGCGATCTTCACCTGGATGCCGATCATCTTCACCTTCATGATGGCGGGTTTCCCGGCCGGCCTCGTCATCTACTGGGCCTGGAACAACACGCTGTCGATCCTGCAGCAGGGCGTGATCATGAAGCGCCAGGGCGCGAAGATCGAGCTGTGGGACAATCTGGTCGCGCTGTTCCGAAAGAAACCGTCGCCGGCGGAGTAAAGACCTCTCTTCTCGAAAAAGCCCGGTTCGCCCGGGCTTTTTCTTTGGGCGGATATCCGTTCACGTTCCCGTGATCGGCGAAACTGCAAGCGGTCGCGGGGCGTGACTGCGTGTGCATTTCCAAAGGCTATCAATTCCGATCAGCCCTCACCCGGAGGAAGACCACATGCGCTTGCCGTCATTCAGGATCATCGCCATTTCCGCCCTTGTCGCCGGCGTGGCGATCGCTGCCCCTGCCTATGCCAAGAACCCGAATGTCGGCGGCGCGCCGATGTACACCACCAAGAACATCGTCGAGAACGCCGTCAACTCGAAGGATCACACGACGCTGGTTGCCGCGGTCAAGGCCGCCGGCCTGGTCGATACGTTGCAGGGCGCCGGACCGTTCACCGTCTTCGCGCCGACCAACGAGGCCTTCGCGGCACTTCCGGCCGGCACGGTCGACACGCTGCTGAAGCCCGAGAACAAGGACAAGCTCACCAAGGTGCTGACCGCGCATGTCGTGGCCGGCAAGGTTTCCGGCGCCGAGATGATGAAGAAGGCCAAGGCGATGGGCGGCAAATACGAGATGAAGACCGTGTCGGGCGACACGCTCACCGCCGAGGTCAAGAAGGGCAAGCTCTACATCATGGACGAATCCGGCGGCGAAGCGAAGGTGACGATCGCCGACGTCAACCAGTCGAACGGCGTCATCCATGTCGTCAACAAGGTGCTGTTGCCGAAGTAACGGCTTCCGGCGAAAGGGGGCAGTGGCAGGTCGTTGGGGCTTTGGTCTGCCATCCCCGCCTCATGACGAGGTCCATATTTCCTAGGAAAGCCGTTACCGGTGAGGCCGGGGTCCTGTAGTCCCTCACAGGACCCCGGTTTCTTTTTGCGTCCTGCGAAGACGGGTGGGCTTCAGCGATCGAACGTCGACCGCTTCCAGCGCTTCACTCCATCACCGCGCTGTGGTCGACCTTGGCCGGCGTGCCTGGCTTGCGCAGCAGAAGCACCAGCGGGATGGCGGCGAGCGACAGGATCATCATCAGCTTGAAGTCGTCCATGTAGCTGATAACAGTCGCCTGCAGCGTCACCACACCGTCAAGTGCTGCACGGCCGGCGGCGGTGTAGGGGCTCATCGCCTGCGCGATCGCCGGATTGCCGAACGCCTGGTTGAACGGCGTCACATAGGTGGCGATGTTGGCATGGTTGATCTGCACATTCTGCGTCAAGAGCGCGGTGACCACCGAGATGCCGACGCTGGAGCCGATGTTGCGCGACAGATTGTAGAGGCCGGTGCCTTCCGCGCGCCGCTCCGGCGCCAGCGTGGCGAAGGTTATCGTGGTCAGCGGCACGAACAGGAAGCCGAGCCCCGCGCCCTGGATGAAGCCGGTGCTGACGATGGTCCATTGCGACACGTCGGGCGTCCAGCCGGTCATGTCGTACATCGCCCAGGCGGTGATCGCGAGGCCGATGAACAGCAGCCATCGTGTATCCACCTTGCCGATCAGCCTGCCGACCAGGAACATGCACGCCATCGTGCCAAGGCCGCGCGGGCCCATGACGATGCCGGCCGTCACCACCGGATAGCCCATCAGCGTCTGCAGATAGGGTGTCATCAGCGCCAGCGAGGCGAGATAGGTGATGCCGATGATGAAGATGAAGATCATGCCGACGGCGAAATTCCTGTCCAGGAAGAGCCGCGGATTCACGAAGGTGTTCCTGGCGGTGAAGGTGTGGACGAGGAAGATGTAGAAGGCCGACGCGCAGATCAGCGCCTCGACGATGATCTCGGAGGACGAGAACCAGTTGAGCTGCTCGCCGCGATCGAGAAACATCTGCAGCGCCGCGATGGTGATGCTGAGCATGCCGAAACCCAGCCAGTCCAGCCTTGCCTTGATGTCCAGCTTGGTTTCCAGGACGAACAGGGACACGCCGGCGAAAGCCAGCGCGCCGATCGGCACGTTGATGTAAAACACCCAGCGCCAGCTGACATTCTCGGTCAGCCAGCCGCCGATGACCGGTCCCAGCACCGGGCCGACCATCACCGAAACGCCGAACAGCGCCATCGCGGAGCCGCGCTCTTCGACGCTGTAGATGTCGAGCAGGATGCTCTGCGACAGCGGCACCAGCGCCGCGCCGAACAGGCCTTGCAGCAGGCGGAAGCCGACGATCTGCGGCAGCGACTGCGCGAAGCCGCACAGCACCGAGGCGACCACGAAACCAGTGATCGAGGTCAACAGGATGCGTTTGCGGCCAAAACGGTTGGCAAGATAGCCCGAAGGCGGCGTCATCACCGCCGCCGCGACGATGTAGGAGGTCAGCACCCAGTTGATCTGGTCGGCACTGGCCGAAACACTGCCCTGGATGTAGGGCAGCGCCACATTGGCGATGGTCGTGTCCAGCGCCTGCATGATGACGGCCAGGATCACGCAGGCCGTGATGGCGCCGCGATTGGCGACCACCGGTGTGGCACCTGCCGCGGTCGCGCTGCTCATGATTTCTGTCCGAACCGGTTCAGGAGGTTGGTGACGAAGTCCGGCAGGCCGCGCGCATGGCCGGTCTCGACGTCGACCACCACGCTCATGCCGCCGCGCAGCGGCGGTTTGCCCTTGATATCATCGACCGTCACGCGCATCGGGATGCGCTGCACGACCTTGACCCAGTTGCCGGTGGTGTTCTGCGCCGGCAGCAGCGAGAAGCTCGACGACGAGGCCGGGCTGATCGAGGCAACCGTGCCGTGCCAGACGGCGCCCGGATAGGTGTCGACGCTGATCGTCGCCGTCTGTCCCGGCCGCACATAGGTCAGTTCGGTTTCCTTCGGCTCCGCCTCGATCCACAGATCGGTCGACGACACCAGGCTGAAGGCCGGCTGCGAAGCCGGCAGATACTTGCCCACCTGAAGCGCGTCGACATTGGTGACGACGCCGTCGAACGGCGCCTTGACGACGGAATCGCCGAGGTTGCGCTGCGCGTCGTCGACGCCCGACTGGGCCTGCAGATAGAACGGGTTCTTCTCCACCGGCTGGTCGGCGTCGCCGCCCAGCTGGGCAAGCGTGGCCTGCGCCTGCGACTTGGCGACGGCCACTTTCTGGCGCGCGGCGATGAGGTCGTGCTGGGCGCTGTCGAAAGACGCCTTGGAGGCGGTGGAGGTCTTGAGCAGGTCCTGCTGCCGCTGGAAGGCGGCCTCGTAATAGGGAATGTCGGCCTCAGCCTGTTCGATCTGCGCCAGCGACTGCTGGTAGCTCGCCTGCAGCGTCAGCACCTGATTGCGCACGGTCCCGAGCTGGGCCTGGGCGGCGGCAAGCGCGGTTTCGAAAGAGTCCGGCCGCAGGCGGAAGAGCACGTCGCCCTTCTTCACCGCCTGGTTCTCGTGCACGTCGATCTCCTGCACGGTGCCGGAGACGTCGGTAGACACGCCGAGCGACTGCGCCTGGGTGTGGGCATTGTCCGATGTCATCACCTGGCCGCCGGTGACGTAATAATAGCCGCCGACGACCAGCGCGACGGGAAGCAGGGCGAAGAGCACCGGCCGCGTCAGGCTGCGCTTCGGCTTGGCCGAGGCAGGAGGGGCAACGGTGACAGGGGCCGGCTGTGCACGCGGCTCCTTGGCCGGAGCTTCGAGCGCCGCCGGGGCTTCCAGTCCGTCATTGTCGATGACGACATTGCCCCGCCGCTGTTCGCGTTCGCTGTCCAGCCGGATGACCTGGTCGCCGGTGCGACCCGTTGAAGGGTCGTCTTCGGCAGGCTTCTTGGGGGATGTTGATTCAGCCATGGACTTTCTCCCGGTCGACGGCCGGCTGGATGCAAGCCGCGAGCAGATTGGTTTTGATCAAGCTTAGGGTTTGCAGCAGATGCTGCTGTGTTTCAGGTGAGAGACCGGAAAAGGCCCCGTCTCGTGTTTTCCGGCCGTTGCCGCGCATGACCTCGAGCAGCGGGTGGGCCTGCGGGGTCAGGTAAAGCAGCCAGGCCCTGCGATCGGCGGGCTGGGGTCGGCGCAGCCCTGATGGCAGCGAACGCTGCTCAAATCTCTGTCGAAGCAGGCGCGCGACGTCGTGCAGCATGAAGCTGATATTGGGCGAGGAGGACATGGCAGGAGATCAGGATCTAGGGAACAAACTTTCGTGAGCATGCTTATTATCATCATGCACATAATCCTGCTGGACGGCGCGTGCAAGACGGATTAAGCCGCCTGGAACAAAAATCGCATGGGCCACGGCGCGGAAAAGCCGCCCTGGTGGCGAGCGTTTTCCGGCAAGGATTTCGACGATGAACTGGATCAGGATCGCAGCCGTGACGGCTCTCGTCGGATGCCCCGGCATCGCTGTTGCAAAGGAAGCGGTGAGCTGCGGCGGCGCCGCCATGCTGGGTGGCGCGCAGCTGAACTGCAGCCACGTCCAACCCGCGGCACCGGCGCAATTCTGCACGTTTAGCTGGGCTCTGCACACGATGGCGGGCGATCAGAAAATTGTCGAAGGCACCTTCCTGCTGCCGCCCGGAGCCTCGAATGTCACGATCTACCAGGGCAGCGGTTTCGACAGCGCTCTGTCCAATCCGATCGTGATCTGCCGCGGCAACAAATGAGCTTGTGCGCCAAGGAAGGCTCGCTCCTCAGCCGATTGGTGCTATAGGGCGGATCACGTTATTTTGACCAGGCGCTCCGGTTGCGGATGCGCCCGCTTGCCAATCCCGGACGAACCGACATGGACGGACCCAACCCCGACATCAAGCACCCGATCCCGATGCACACCCGCGTCGGCTTCCTGAAGCCGCTGGTGACGGAGCCGAACATCGAGATCGGCGACTTCACCTATTATGACGACCCGGAGGGGCCGGACAAATTCGCTGAAAAATGCGTTCTGCACCACTATCCCTTCATCGGCGACAAGCTCATCATCGGCAAGTTCTGCGCCATCGCCGAAGGCGCGCGCTTCATCATGAACGGCGCCAACCACGCAATGTCCGGCTTTTCGACCTATCCGTTCAACATTTTCGGCCATGGCTGGGAAAAGGGCTTTGACCCGGCGACATGGTCGAAGGAGGTGCGCGGCGACACGGTGGTCGGCAGCGATGTCTGGATCGGCATGGAGGCGGTGATCCTGCCCGGTGTGGAAATCGGCCATGGCGCCATCATCGCCGCCAAATCGGTGGTGACGCATGATGTGCCGCCCTATGCCATTGTCGCCGGCAACGCGGCCAAGGTGGTGAAGATGCGTTTCGACGACAGGACGATCAGGCGGCTGCTGGCATTGGCATGGTGGCATTGGCCGGTGGACAAGATCGGCCGCAATCTCGACGCCATCAGGGGCGCCAATATCTCTCTTCTGGAGGCAGCAGCTTGAACGCTCTGAACAGTACTGTGATCAGCACCGACCTGTTCACGCGCGGGTGGATCTTCATCCGCGGCGTGCCGGCCATGAAATTCCTGCCGCCGGAAGGGCCGCCGGAAATCGCGTTTGCCGGCCGCTCCAATGTCGGCAAGTCGTCGCTGATCAACGCTCTGGTCAACCAGAAGGGGCTGGCGCGCACCTCCAACACGCCGGGGCGCACACAGGAACTCAACTATTTCGTGCCGGACGGTTTTTCGGGCGAGGGCGCCGACCTGCCGCCCATGGCGCTGGTCGACATGCCGGGCTACGGCTACGCCACCGCGCCCAAGGAGAAGGTCGACGAGTGGACCAAGCTGGTCTTCGACTATCTCAAGGGCCGGGTGACGCTGAAGCGGGTCTATGTGCTGATCGACGCCCGCCACGGCATCAAGGCCAAGGACGACGAAGTGCTGTCGCTGCTCGACAAGGCGGCGGTGTCCTACCAGATCGTGCTGACCAAGACCGACAAGATCAAGGTCGCCGGCGTGCCGCGGCTGATCGAGGAGACACTGGCCAAGATCAAGAAGCGCCCGGCGGCGTTTCCGTTCGTCCTGGCGACATCGTCGGAAAAGGGCGAGGGCATGGAGGAATTGCAGGCAGCGATCGTGCTTGCTGCCAATGGAGGCTAGGCCTTTGCCTCCAGGGCAATCATCTGGTGGCTTTCATCCTCGGCAAGCCTTTCGGTGCCGTAGTTTTTCAGGAACATGCCGACGCCCGATCTGACGATGTGATCGATTTCTTCCTGGCTCGGAGCCTTGGTGCGGTAGGCGAAGATGCACTGGCGGAAAAGGCCGGCCAGGCACAGTTCGGTGAATTGATAGGCGGCAAGATCGACATCGTCGATCTTGAGCAGGCCGCGTTCGATGGCGGCATTGAGGAATTCCACCATCTTGTCATGGCCGCGTTTGGGGCCGCGTTCGTAAAACCGCGCACCCATGTCGGGGATCCGGTCGGAGGCGCCGATCACCGTGCGCTGCGCCTGGATGACCCTGGCCGAAGTGATCTTCATCGACAGCACCTTGCCGAACTTCACCAGCGTCTGGCGCAGATCGTCGGCGCGGTCGAGCATGTCGTACATGTTCTTGAAGATGGTGCCGCGCTCTTCCTCGATCAGCGCTTCGAACAGCTCTTCCTTGTTGGCGAAATAGACGTAGATCGTGCCCTTCGACACGCCGGCCTCACGCGTGATGTCGTTCATCGAGGCGGCTTCAAAGCCCTTCTCGATGAAGACACGACGGGCGCCATCGATGATCTGGCCGCGCTTGACCGGATCCTGTCCGGCCGCCGGGCGTCCGCGCCGCAAACTGTCTAGCAAGTCATTGCATTTATCGGTTTCGACGTCAGGCGTTGTCTCGGCCATAAAAGTCACACCTCGAAAATAATTCGAACCAACCGGTTCGATTGCCCCTTGATATGGTCCTCTTTTCACGCTATGTCAACGGCCAGATCGAACCGAACGGTTCAGTATTATTACTTTAGAGAGATGTCATGTCCTCGAACGCACCCAACACCGCCGAAGTCCGCCCCTTCCCCAACGCCAAAGTCGCTCCGGCGACGGAAGTGCCAGAAATTCCCGTCCTGCCGGTCGCACCGCCGCCGGCAGCCGAAGCTCCGGCCAAGAAGAAGCGCTCGGTGCGTTCCTTCCTGCTGCCGATCATCGGCCTTGCCCTGCTGAGCGGCGGCGCCTGGTACGGCTACGACTACTGGACCACCGGTCGTTTCATGATCTCGACCGACGACGCCTATGTCCAGGCCGACATGGCGTTCGTCTCGCCCAAGATTTCCGGCTATGTCGACCAGGTCAAGGTGAGCGAGAACCAACTGGTCAAGGCCGGCGACCCGCTGCTGACGATCGATGACGGCGACTACAAGATCGCCGTCGCCCAGGCCGAGGCGCAGATTGCTACGCTGGCCAAGACGCTGGACCGCATCGACGCGCAGACCAAGGCCGCGCAGGCCTCCCTGCAGCAGGCCCAGGCGCAGAAGGTCGCCGACCAGGCCGGGGCCGACAACGCCGCCCGCGCGCAGCAGCGCGCCGCGCAACTGGTCAAGACGCATGTCGGCACCCAGGCGCAGCTGGACGACGCCCAGACCGCGCTCGACCAGGCCAATGCCGCGTTGGTCGGCGCCGACGCCCAGATCGCCGCCGCGCAGGCCAATATCGGTGTGTTCGAGGCGCAGCGCGCCGAGTCGGCGAGCACGCTCGCCTCCTTGCAACTGAGCCGCGACAAGGCCGCGCGCGACCTGTCCTTCACCGTGCTGAAGGCGCCTTATGACGGCGTCGTCGGCAACCGTTCGGTCGAACAGGGCGACCTCGTCAGCCCCGGCCAGAAGCTCGCCGTCGTCGTGCCGATGGACAAGCTCTACATCGTCGCCAACTTCAAGGAGACCCAGCTTGCCCGGCTGGTTCCCGGCGAAAAGGTCAACATCTCGGTCGACGCCATTGACGGCCATCCCATCCAGGGCACCGTCTCGTCGCTCGCTCCGGCCTCAGGCGCGGTCTTCTCGCTGTTGCCGCCGGAGAATGCCACCGGCAACTTCACCAAGGTGGTGCAGCGCGTCCCGGTCCGCATCGACGTCCCGGCCGATGCCCTGAAGACCGGCAAGCTGCGCGCTGGCCTGAGCGTTGTCGTCAATGTTGACAGCCGCACCGCGCCTGCCGCCACGACCAACTAAGCGCTTTTCGGAGGGCGGCTCGGTGGCTGATTAAAGCACCAGGCCGCCCGGCCTGCCTCAAGGAGGCCCATGCAATGGCAACCGCAACCATCACCGCAGGAGCGCCGCCGGCAAGACCGGCAGTTCCCGACACCATTTCCACACGCCGCGTCATCGCCTTTCTGGCGATGGTCTTCGGCATGTTCATGGCGATCCTGGACATCCAGATCGTCTCGGCCTCGCTGGCCGAGATCCAGGCGGGCCTCAGCGCCAGCTCCGATGAAATTCCGTGGGTGCAGACAGCCTATCTGATCGCCGAAGTGGTGATGATCCCGCTGTCGGGCTTCCTCAGCCGCATGCTATCGACGCGCGTGCTGTTCACCATCGCCGCCGCCGGCTTCACCGCCGCCAGCGCGCTCGCCGCGACCGCCACCAACATCGACCAGATGATCGTCTACCGCGCCGTGCAAGGCTTCATCGGCGGCGGCATGATCCCGAGCGTCTTTGCCGCGGCCTTCACCATCTTCCCACCCTCGAAGCGCGCCATCGTCTCGCCGATGATCGGCCTGGTGGCGACGCTGGCGCCGACCATCGGCCCGACCGTCGGCGGCTATATCAGCCACGCCTTCTCATGGCATTGGCTGTTCCTGGTCAATGTCGTGCCCGGCATACTGGTGGCGACCGCGGCCTGGTCGCTGATCGATTTCGACAAGCCCAACCTCAAGCTGTTCAACAAGTTCGACTGGTGGGGCCTCGCCGGCATGGCGGCCTTCCTCGGCTGCATGGAATATGTGCTGGAGGAAGGTCCGAACAATGACTGGCTGCAGGACCAGGGGGTGTTCATCTGCGCCATCGTCATGACCATCGGCGCGGTGATCTTCTTCTGGCGCGTCTTCACCGCCGAAGAGCCGATCGTCGACCTGCGGGCCTTCAGCAACATCAATTTCGCCTTCGGCTCGCTGTTTTCCTTCGTCATCGGCATCGGCCTCTACGGGCTCACCTATCTCTATCCGGTCTTCCTCGGCCGTATCCGTGGCTACGATTCGATGATGATCGGCGAGGCACTGTTCGTCAGCGGCCTGGCGATGTTCGTCACCGCGCCGATCTCCGGCATCCTGTCGAGCAAGATCGATTTGCGGCTGATGATGATGATCGGCTTCTTCGGCTTCGCCACCGGCACCTGGTGGATGACGCATCTGACCGCCGACTGGGATTTCTATGAGCTGCTCATCCCGCAGATCCTGCGCGGCTGTTCGATGATGCTGTGCATGGTGCCGATCAACAACATCGCGCTCGGCACCTTGCCGCCAGACCGGTTGAAGAATGCGTCCGGCCTGTTCAACCTTACCCGCAACCTCGGCGGCGCCGTCGGCCTTGCGCTCATCAACACCGTGCTGATCGACCGCAACGCCTTCCACTATGCGAGGCTCGCCGAGCATGTGCAGTGGGGCAGTGCCGCCGCGCAGACCAAGCTGCAGAACATGACGCTCAACTTCGAGCAGACCACGGGCCTCGACGCGGCCAGTGCGGCGATCTCCAAGCTGTCGGGCATGGTCCAGCAGCAGGCGGCGCTGCTGTCCTTCATGGACGTGTTCTACATGCTGACGGTGCTGTTCGCGACACTCGGCCTGTTCACCATGCTGATCAACAAGCCGGCCGCGCCCGGTGGCGGAGGCGGCGGCGGGCACTGACAGAAGAACCATACGCGGCGGTTTCGGGAAGCTCCTCCAGTCCACGCCCGAAAAGCTCTGACCGCGCAAAAAACTCCGGGTCGCAAGACCCGGAGTTTTTCGTTGTGCGCAGTAAAGCCGTCAGGCCGTGGCGGGCTTGAAGGTCAGCGCCACGCCGTTGATGCAGTGGCGCAGGCCGGTCGGCGCCGGACCGTCGTCGAAGACATGGCCGAGATGGCCGCCGCAGCGGCGGCAATGCACTTCGGTGCGCGTCATGCCGAGCGACCTGTCCTCGGTCTTGCCGATGCCGTTGGCGATCTCTTGCCAGAAGCTCGGCCAGCCGGTGCCGGAATCGAACTTCGTCTCCGAAGGATAGACCGGCAGGTCGCAGCCGGCGCAGGCGAAAATGCCCTTGCGGTGCTCGTTGAGCAGCGGGCTGGTGCCGGGATACTCCGTGCCTTGCTTGCGCAGCACGTCGAAGGCGGCGGGCGACAGGATGGCTTTCCATTCGTCGTCCGTCTTGGTGATCTCGAATTTCTCGGCGGCCTGAGCCGCCTGCGGACTACCCATGCGTAGCATGGTTGCCGCGGCACCGACGACGCCGATGGCGGCGGCACCGCTCAAAAGAAAGTCGCGACGGTTCATGACCAGTTCCTCCGGTTGTTCTTTTTGCCAAACTATACCGCCACGCAGACGTCAAAAGCCAGTGACGGTGGTCCTCAACGACACTCCGCGCCGGTCCACGCTTGACCGTGGGCGGCGCGGAGCACGCGTGTCGTCTGCAGGTCGCGGGAGCGAGATCATGCAACCGACGGAGGGCTCTTGCTGCAGGTTCGTCGCTGCAAGCCCTTTGTTACATTCCAGGGCCGATCACATCTTCGGGAGCAAAACCTTGTCGATGACGTGGATGACGCCGTTGGACTGCTCGACATCGGCGATCGTCACATTGGCGACGTTGCCGTTCTCGTCGGTGACGGTGACCTTGCCGCCTTCGGCCTTCAGCGACAACTCGCAGCCGCCGACCGTCTTGACCTTATGCGTGCCGCCGTCAGCCTTGGCCATCGAGGCGACATCTGCCGCCATCGCCTTGGCGCCGATGACATGGCACGCCAGGATCTTGGTGAGCTTGTCCTTGTTCTCGGGCTTGAGCAGCGTGTCGACCGTGCCGGCCGGCAGTGCGGCGAAGGCCTCGTTGGTCGGCGCGAACACGGTGAACGGTCCGGCGCCCTGCAGCGTCTCGACAAGGCCGGCCGCCTTGACGGCGGCGACCAGCGTCGTGTGGTCCTTCGAATTGACGGCGTTCTCGACGATGTTCTTCTGGGCATACATGGCGGCGCCGCCGACCATCGGGTTTTCGGCATAGGCAGCGGTGGCGAGTGCGGAAACGGCGATCGTGCCGGCAAGCAAAAGAGTGACGTATCTACGCATGATGTTCAAACTCCTCGGGTTTCTCTTCCCATCTTTGGGAACGTGAGGAGATACGGAACACAAACGTGGGAGTTTCAGGCTATTTTTGAATTTTTATTTTATTCGTCCGGGCGAAGAGATTTATCCGGCGTAACGGTCTGCCGGCTGACGTGGTTATTTAGACATGCGTGCCACAAGATAGATTTGGATTATTCTGGCGACGGCTTCGCGGTGAGGAGAATCCGGTCAGATGCCCTTCAGATCGCCCGCGGCAACCACCGGCCCGGTCGGCTGTCCGGTCGGCGAACCGCCTGAAGGCTCCAGGCTGACAGCCAGCACCGCACCCTGCGCCAGCTTCTGCTGCGTGGCGGGCGAGACCCCGATATGCGCGGTCACGCCGGCCGGGATGACGCCCATCGAGACCGGGGCGTTCTTGCCCTCGATCATCCAAAGTTCAAAATCCTTGCCGGATGCGAGCGTGCCGGAAACATGCGAAAGGCTGACCTCATGCCGCTCGGAATCATAGACGGCGAGATATTTTACATCGCTGCCGTCGGCGGCCAGCGAGGCGACAAGCCGCTCCTGCGGCTGTTCAGCCGGCCGATTGACATAGGGCACGGCGACATAGAGAGCCAGAGCGGCAACAGCAGCGACGGCAAGGCCGCGCCAGAAGGCAAGGCTGGACCAAATTCCGGCGCTTGGTGCGGCAGAGGTTTGAGCGGTGCTCGAGAACAGGCGGCGGTCGATCGCCGGCTTCACCGAAGGCGGCGGCTCGATTTCCGCATAGGCAACGGCCAGCGGCGAGAAGTGCACTTCCCAGCCGTCAACGAGCCGCGCGAAATCGGCCTCGGTGTCGATGCGCCTGGATGCGATCTGCCGCTCTTCCACCGGCAGAACGCCGAGAACGTATTCGGCGGCGAGCAGGTCGTCGCCTCCACGTTCCGGTCCATTGTCCTCTGCCAGTGTCATCTTTCCAGACATTCTCTAAGTTTCATCAGGCTGCGGCGCAGCCAGGTACGCATCGTGTTCAGCGGCACGCCGTGGCGCTCCGCCAGTTCGGCATAACTTTCGCCCTTGAGATAAGCGCCCCGGACGGCCGCCGCCCGGTCCTTCTCCAGCTCTTCGAGACAATGATGGATGCGCTCGGATTCGTCGCTCGCCACCACCATCGCTTCAGGTCCCGGTGCCGGATCGGCCACGTCGAGCGCGGCATCGATATCGGCGGCAGGCTTGCGCCGTGCCCTGACGCGATCGATCGCGTGGTTGCGTGCGATTGCCACCAGCCAGGAGATCGGGCTCAGATCGGAGACAGCAAAACGATCCGCCTTCGTCCATATCTTGACGAAGACTTCCTGCAGCGCTTCTTCAGCATCTCCCCGGTCGTTCAATACACGAAGGCATACGCCGAAAAGTTTCGCGCTGGTCTGCCGGTAGAGCAGATCGAACGCTGCCCGATCCTTCATCGAAGTCCGGACGATCAGCTTGGTGATGTCCTGCGGCGTCATGCGGGTCAAATTAGGCGATTACGTTGTATTTGCAACGCCGGAAATATTCTGTGCACCTAAAGTCCCGGTGTGCGGGCGCAGGCTTGGATTGCCAAGGGAATCGCCGCTGGCTAGCTTGGCTGGAGTGGGGGAGCGCGCCATGTCGGTCGAACGGATCCTGTGGGAAGAAGACGCGACCGGCCTCGCCAGTCTGGTGCGCAAGGGCGAACTGTCGGCGATCGAGCTGACCGAAGCCGCGATCGCCCGCGCCGAGGCCACGCGGCCAGAAATCAATGCTACGGCCGAGCCGCTCTATGAAAGTGCGCGGGCGAGGGCCAAGACGATCGACCGCGCGCTGCCGCTGGCCGGCGTGCCCTTTGCCATCAAGGACCTCGGCATCGCCATCAAGGGTGTTCCGTCGCATGGCGGCAGCCGCATTCCGGCCTCGGTGCCCGACGTCAATTCGGTGATGACCGACCGCTACCTCGCCGCCGGACTGATTCCCATCGTCACCTCGACGTCGCCGGAACACGGGCTGCGGCTGATGACCGAATCAAAAGCCTTCGGCATCACCCGCAATCCCTGGAACACCGGCCACACCAGCGGCGGCTCCTCGGGTGGTGCGGCGGCCCTGGTCGCCGCCGGCGTGGTGCCGGTCGCGCATGCCTCCGATGGCGGCGGCTCGATCCGCGTGCCTTCCGCCTGCACGGGCCTGGTCGGCCTCAAGACCTCGCGCGGCCGCATTCCGCTGACGCCGCTGGTCAGCGAAAGCTGGTACGGCATGGTGGTCGACCATGCCGTCACCCGCTCGGTGCGCGATAGCGCGCTGCTGCTCGACCTCACCCACGGTCCCGATCCTCTGTCGCCCTATGCGGCACTTCAGCCGAAGGGCACATTCGCCGCCGCCGCGGCGCGCGACCCGGGCAAGCTCAGCCTGGCCGTCTACCGCAAGTCGCCGCTTGGCCTGCCGATCTCGGCCGAGACGTTGAAAGCACTCGACACGGCTGTGGCGCTTGCGAGCGAGGGCGGCCACACCGTCGAGGAGATCGACCTGCCCTTCATCGGCCGCGATTTCCTGGCCGATTTCTGCAGGACGGTTGCATCAGCCGTCGCCGGCATGCTGCGGGCCGAAGCGCTGCGCGTCGGCCGCTCCGTTACCGGCGATGTCGAGCGCGCCACCCGGGTGCTCTGCCGGTTGGGCGAAATGCTCTCGGCGGGCGAGATCTATGCCGGCCTGCAGCGGCTGCATGCCGCCTCGCGGCGAATGATCGAGGAAACCGCGCGCTATGACGCCGTGCTGATGCCTGTCATCGCGCACCCGCCGCTCGCCTGCGGCGCCATGGATCCGAAAGGCGCCGACGAACTGATCGAAAACCTGCTCGACAAGCTTCACCTCACGCCCTTGCTCAAGCTGAAACCCTTGTTCGGCCAGTTGATGGACAAGAGCCTTTTGTTCACCCACTGGCCGGCGATCCACAATGTCAGCGGCCAGCCGTCGATCGCGCTGCCCGTCCATGTCACCGACGCCGGCCTGCCGCTCGGCATCCAGGCTGCCGGCCGCCCGGGCGACGAGGAGACGCTTTTGTCCTTCGCCGCGCAGATGGAGAAGCTCTCGGGCTGGCTCGGCCGTAGGGCGCCCTTGATGGTTCCTTCGCGATGACGACGTCGTGAGAGGTTCGAATATGACAGCAATGCCATTTGCCCCCCGCGCCAATTCCCGCTAAGACGCCGCCGTCTTTACCTGATGCATGTCGCCCAAAAGTGCCCAGCGGTTTTGGGGCAACGACATGCATAAACTAAAAAGCCAGGGAACCGCCCGATGACGGACATCGCCGCCACCGCCGAAATGCAGGCCGCCCTGCTGTCGCGCGCTCTGCCCTACATGCAGCGCTACGAACACAAGACGGTCGTGGTGAAATATGGCGGCCATGCCATGGGCGATATCGAGCTCGGCAAGGCTTTCGCCCGCGACATCGCGCTGTTGAAACAATCCGGCGTCAACCCGATCGTCGTCCATGGCGGCGGGCCGCAGATCGGCGCCATGCTGGCCAAGATGGGCATCGAATCCAAATTCGAGGGTGGGCTGCGCGTCACCGACCAGAAGACGGTCGAGATCGTCGAGATGGTGCTCGCCGGTTCGATCAACAAGGAGATCGTCGCGCTGATCAACGCCGAAGGCGAATGGGCGATCGGCTTGTGCGGCAAGGACGGCAACATGGTCTTCGCCGAAAAGGCGCGCAAGACGATGATCGATCCAGATTCCAACATCGAGCGCGTGCTCGATCTCGGCTTCGTCGGCGAGCCGGTCGAGGTCGACCGCACGCTGCTCGACCTGCTGGCGCGTTCCGAAATGATCCCGGTGCTGGCGCCTGTCGCGCCCGGCCGCGACGGCCACACCTACAACATCAATGCCGACACGTTTGCAGGTGCCATTGCTGGCGCTTGCAAGGCCTCGCGCCTGCTGTTCCTCACCGACGTGCCCGGCGTGCTCGACAAGAACAAGAAGCTGATCGATGAGCTGACCGTCGCCGAGGCCAGGGCGCTGATCAAGGACGGTACGGTCTCGGGCGGCATGATCCCCAAGGTCGAGACCTGCATCGAGGCGATCGAGCGCGGCGTCGAAGGCGTCGTCATCCTCAATGGCAAGACGCCGCATGCGGTGCTGCTCGAGCTCTTCACCGAACACGGCGCCGGCACGCTGATCGTGCCCTGAGGCGACGCGTGCGTCGCCCGCGACTGGCCGATCAGGCGGACTGTGGGATGCGCGCGATGACCTTTATCTCGAAGTCGAAGCCGGCCAGCCAGTTGACGCCCACCGCGGTCCAATTCGTATAGGGCGGTTCGCCGAATACCTTCAGCCGGACGGCGTCGATCGCCTGCCACTGCGCGGCGGGATCGGTGTGGAATGTGGTGACGTCGACAATGTCGTCGAACGTGCAGCCGGCGGCCTTCAGCACGGCCGCGAGATTGTCGAAGGCAAGCTGGACCTGCTTTTCGAAGACAGGCTCGGGTGAGCCGTCCTCGCGGCTGCCCACCTGGCCGGAAACGAACAAAAGGTCTCCCGAGCGGATCGCCGCCGAATAGCGGTTGATGTCATAAAGAGCCTGCCGGCCGGCGGGGAAGATCGCGTCGCGTTTGGTCATTTTCACTCCGTTCAAAACAAAGGGCAGGCCCGATCTCCCGGCGATCGCGACCCGCGCTCTACTGTCGGGGCAATTTACATACGCCCCGTATGTCGGATGTGGGTGCATACGCGGCGTATGTCAATGCACGTACGCCGCGTATTTTTGTGAGATGGCCGAGAGCCGGTCAGGCGCCCGGCGAAATCGCGACGGCGGCTTCGGCCGGCTTGCGCGGCGGACGTGCGGCGATCATCGATTCCTCTTCCGCGTCCTGCGGCGCGCCCCAGAATTCGGCGAGCGTTGGCCCGTCCTGCACCCTGATGTCGCGGGCGAGAAAGCCCCAAACCTCGCGGAACCAGACGCGGCGGCCCATTTTCGTGTACCAGCGCATCGAATGCCGCTGTTCGGGGTCGGGGTGGAACAGGATGCGCGCCAGCGCCTTCGGCCGCGACTGCACGGCGAGTTCGATCAGCTTGACGCTGAAGAACAGCATCCACGGCTTCAGCCGCGTCATCTGCAGCACCTGGTGCTTGTAGTCCCACAGCCGGGCATCTTTCTGGATCACCTTGCGGTCGCGCGCGATGCGGAAGAACGGCGTCCAGCGATGCGGCGTCACATAGAGCGCCTGGATCTGGTCGGGATCATAGGCGATGAGCTGGCGAAAGCCGCGCCACAGGTCGCGAAACCCCTCATCCTCGAAGCCGGCCACCCAGGTCGCCATCGACAATATGCCGTGCTTTCGCAACAGCCTGATCGCCTCGCGGTCGGATGAGGTGCTGCCGCCCTTGCGGATCAATTGCAGCGTCTGCTCGTCGGTGTTTTCCATGCCGAGCAGCCAGCGGATGACGCCGGCCTTGCGGTAGAGATGCAGGATGTCGGCATCGCGCACGATGTCGTCGGCGCGGGTCGAGCCGACGATCAGCACCGGCACGTTCTCGGCGATCAGCGCGTCGAGAAAGGCGCGCCACGCCTTCTTCGAAACCGTCGGGTTCTCGTCGGCGAGATTGATCAGCTCGACGCCGTGTTCGCGGTGCAGCCAGGCGATCTCCTGTGCGAATTTCCTGGGATCGCGATGCCGCCACCGGGTCCAGAAACCGCGCTGGCCGCAATAATTGCACAGATGGGGACAGCCGCGCGAAAACTGCATCACCACGGCGCGCTTGCCGCCCCAATAGCTGTAACGGCGGTGGTCGATCAGCTCCCAGCCGACGCGGTAGGCGTCGAGATCGGCTATCGTCATGGCTGGCTGCGTGGCGAAGGGGCGGCGCAGATCGTCGCGAAAGGCGATGCCGGCGACGCTTGCCGGCGGCTGATGCATTTCCAGCGCCTCGACCAGCGCCACCACGGTCGCCTCGCCCTCGCCGCGCACGATGAAGTCGAAGACGTCGGTCGCCGCCAATAGGTCGCGCCAGTGATAGGTCGGAAAAACGCCGCCATAGATGATGATGGTCGCCGGCTCACGCTCCTTGATCATTCTGGCGATGAGCAAGGCGGTCGGGTGCGCCGAGGTCGAGCCGGAATGGCCGATCAGGACGAAGTCCGGGACGTCATGCAGAGCGTCGCGCACCACATTGTCGAGCGGCATCGGCCCGAATTCGGCATCGACCAGCCGCACCTGATGACCGGCATCGATCAGCGGGCCGCCGATCGCCAGCAGGCCAAGCGGCGGCAGGTGGTCATCCGGCACCCGGCTGCCGATGGCGGTGTGCGGCGGATTGATCAGGACGATTTTCATGGCGGACCTCTTAGGCAGTTGGTCCGCGTATGCTGGTCGGCGATGTGGACGCCCGATTGGCCCGTTTCAGCAGTTTGCGTGCAGCTTTTCCGCAGGTACCGACGCCCGTTTCCACAGAGCTAGGGCTTTTGCGCAGCCCACTTTCGGAAGTTTTCAAGAAGCGAACGAAGGTGGAGTGGGCCGCCAGCGCCATGAAACACGTTTTCCTCCGTCCAGCAGGCCCACCAGTCGGTTTCGTGCTCGTAGTTGTGCGAGATCAGATCAAGGGTCCGCCCGTCGCAGTCTGTCCCTGCAAGGTCGATCTTTAAGGACCAGCCCGGGTTATCGATGGTGTTGATTGAAAGACCAAACTCGTGCTCCCAATCGCCATCGCATTGAGCTTCATACCAGCGGCCGAGCCAATCCAGAACATCCATCCAGCTAAGCTACCGGACCGGCTACAGCATAGGAAGAAGGCTTTCGAGCTGGCCGGGTCTGTCAAATACGTCGTCGCCTTCCTATGGTACCGAAGTGAAGCGATGTCACCGCCTGAGATGCGCGAGCGGCACGTGGCCGGGGCCCTTGATGTTCTGCAGCACGAGCTGCGTGTGGACGTCGCGCACGCCGTCGAGCCGCATCAGCCGGTGCATGACGAAGGCGTTGAGCTCGTCGACCGACGGCACCATGACATGCAGCAGGAAGTCGTGGTCGCCGGTCATGGTCCAGCACGATGACACCTCGTCCATGCGCTGCACCGCGGCAATGAAGCTTTCCGGCGAGCCGTCGCTGTGGCTGACCAGGCGCACCTGGATGAACACCTCGACCATCAGCCCGACCGCGCGGCGGCTGATCACCGCGGCAAAGCCCTTGATGATGCCGGCATCCTGCAGCGCTTCGAAGCGTCGCGCGCATGGGGTCGTTGACAGGCCGATCTCTTGCGCCAGTTCGGAGACGGGCTTGCGCCCGTCGCGCTGCAGCACATCGAGCATCTTGATCTCGAAATCGTCGAATTGAGGCATTTTCACTCCTCCGATGCGGATTGTGAGTGAATATTATCCCGAATATCGCTGATGAACCATCATCAAAACCGAATTGCCTCGGCAAATCCGGTTACCCTCCGGGCATGTCCGCCATTTCTGATTTGCGAGGAGAAAAACCATGACGACGATGAGTGTTGCCGAATATGCCCGCGACTGCGCGGCGCAGGGGTTGCGCGGCGACTATTCGGTCTGCCGTGCCGATTTCACCGTGGCGCAGGGTTATGACTACAGCGCCGAGGAACAGGCGGTGTGGCGCACTCTGTGCGACCGCCAGACCAAACTGACGCGCAAGCTCGCCCACCATTCCTATCTCGACGGTGTCGAAAAACTCGGCCTCATCGACCGCATTCCCGATTTCGCCGAGGTCAGCGCCAAGCTGCGCAAGCTGACCGGTTGGGAGATCGTCGCCGTGCCGGGCCTCATTCCCGCCGCCCCCTTTTTCGACCATCTCGCCAACCGCCGCTTCCCGGTTACCAACTGGCTGCGCACCAGGCAGGAGCTCGACTACATCGTCGAGCCGGACATGTTCCACGATTTCTTCGGCCATGTGCCGGTGCTGTCGCAGCCGGTCTTCGCCGACTTCATGCAGATGTATGGCAAGAAGGCCGGCGACATCATCGCACTGGGTGGCGACGAGATGATCACCCGGCTCTACTGGTACACGGCAGAGTACGGCCTGATGCAGGAGGCCGGCCAGCCGTTGAAGGCCTTTGGCGCCGGCCTGATGTCGTCCTTCACCGAACTGCAGTTCGCCGTCGAGGGCAAGGACGCCCACCATGTGCCCTTCGACCTCGAAACGGTGATGCGCACCGGCTACGAGATCGACAAGTTCCAGCGCGCCTATTTCGTGCTGCCGTCCTTCGACGCCTTGCGCGATGCTTTCCAGACCGCCGATTTCGAGGCCATCGTCGCGCGCCGCAAGGGCCAGCCGGCACTCGACCCGGCGACGGTCTAAACAATTCCAGGAGAATTGTTTCCGCCCGGAACGACATGCATGAAACCCAAAGCGCGCCGCATCGGTCCGTGTCGACGCGACGCGCTTCAGAGGCTTTGATCCCGCTGGGCTATTGCATGGCGGCGGGGTTCATCCACAGGAACTCCCAGACGTTGCCGTCGGGGTCCTCGATGTGGCGGTTGAACATGAAGCCGAGGTCCTGCGCCGGGTTGGGATCGGCGCGGCCGCCGGCCGCCACGCCCTTCTCGATTGTGGCATTGACCTCGTCCTTGCTGCCGGCGGTGAGTGCGATCAGCATCTGGCTGTCGCGCCTGGCGTCGCCGATTTGGCGCGTTGTGAATTGGCCGTAATGCTGGTGCGTCAGCAGCATCACCCCGATCGAGTCGGAGAACATGATCGAGCTGGCCTGGTCGTTCGAGAACTGCGGATTGAGCGTGCCCCCGATCGCGAGATAGAAGTTGGTCGCCGCCTGCAGATCGCGCACCGGCAGATTTATGAAGATCATCCTGGTCATCGGTCTAAGCTTTGCCTTCGTTGACAGGTACTAGTCAGTCCAGTACCGTTTTCATGGCTAGCATGCGAGAACGGTACCGTCTAGTACTGGTTGAGAGGGCGCCATGAAAATCGACGGTGAGACCAGGTCGGCACGCAAGGATCGTGAGATCATCCAGGCGGCCACGGCGGCGTTCATCAGCAAGGGTTATGACGGGACCAGCATGGAGGAAATCGCCACCAAGGCGGGGGCTTCCAAGCAGACCGTCTACAAGCATTTCACCGACAAGGAGACGCTGTTCGGCGAAGTCGTTCTGTCAACCGCCGGCCAGGTCAACGACATCATCGAGTCCGTGACGACGCTGCTTTCCGAGGCGAAATTCATGGAAGGCGGCCTGCAGCAGCTTGCCCGGCGTCTGATAGCGGTTCTCATGGATGAAGAGTTGTTGAAGCTGCGGCGCTTGATCATCGCCAATGCGGATCGAATGCCGCAGCTTGGCCGCGGTTGGTACGAAAAAGGTTTTGAGCGCATGCTTGCCTCGACCGCGTCCTGCTTTCAAAAGCTCACCAGTCGAGGACTGATACAAACCAGCGATCCCTATCTGGCAGCCAGCCATCTTTTTGGAATGCTTCTTTGGATCCCCATGAACGAGGCCATGTTCACGGGAAGCAACCGGCGCTCCAAGGCCGAACTGGAACGGCACGCGGACGCCTCGGTGGAGGCGTTTCTTGTCATCTATGGGGTCAAGCCGAAATAGTCTCGGTCCCGCCGACATTCGCGGTAACGCCGCGAACATAACGGCGCCCTATCGCACTGGAGTGTCCGCCCCCTCGGCCTTCAGCCGCGCAAGCTGGGCGCGCTGCAGGTCGAGCGCGGCGTTGACGAAGCGTGATATGGTCGCGAGTTCGGCGTCGCTGAAGGTGGCGATCACCTTCTCGCCCTCCTTGGCGATGGCGCCGTAATAGCGCGCCGACAGTTCCCGCGTCGCCTCGGTCGCCTCGATCACCACCTTGCGCCGGTCCTCGAGACTGCGCGTGCGCGTCAGGTAGCCGCGCGCCTCCAGCCGGTCGATCAGCGCCGTCACCGCCGCCGGCGTCAGCCCGGTCGCGGTCGCAACCGCGCCCGCCGATTGCGGGCCGCCATAGAGCAGCCCGAGACAATGACGCTCGGCCATGTTCAGCCCGAGCCGCATCCCTACCGCTTCGTCATAGGCCTGCGTGGCGTCCTGCCATTGCATGATGGCAAGGCCGATCGCTGCCGTCATTTCGTCGCGGAGCCCGCTTGACGAATTTATTTCGATCATCTAACTATCAATCCGTCTAACATTTAGACCATTGCAGAAATATGCGACCACCGCCTGGACAAGGCAAGAGCCGGCCGCCGACAAGGAGTGAAAAATGAGCTTGATTCAACAACGCACCCCTCTCTCGCACGAGGATGAATTCAAATACGCCAAGCTGGCGATGGAATGGTATGGCTGGGGTTCTCCCATCGGCCTCGGCATCCTGCTGGTGGCACTGGCCGCCGCGGCCGTGCTGGTGCGCATCGCCATCTACGGCTTCTAACGATGGCCGTGTCCACCATAGAGGCCTTGCCGGTTGCCATCATTGGCGCCGGCGTTGCCGGGCTGGCCCTTGCCGTCATGCTGCGCCGGCAAGGGCTTGACGTCTGCCTGTTCGAGGCACGATCGCGCGAGACCTTGAGCGAAGGCGCCTTCCTCACCTTGGCGCCCAACGGCATCAATGCCTTGCGCGCGCTTGGGCTTGCCGAGCGCGTGAGCGCGCTGGGCATTCGCACACTTGGCTTCGAGATCATGAACGCCGCCGGGCGCCGTCTCATCCATCTCGACGGGCGGCAGTCGATGCGCGAGGCCGGCGCCGAAAGCGTCACACTGCGGCGCTCGGACCTGCTCGGCGCGTTGCTGGATGAAGCGCTGGCACTTGGCGCCGACATTCGTTTTGGCCATGCGCTCGCCGACATCGAGGACCAGGCCGATTGTGTACGCCTTGCCTTCGGCAACGGTGCCACGGTCGATGCCGCATGGCTGGCCGGTTGCGATGGTGTCTGGTCGCGCGTCCGCCGCGTCTGTTTCCCGGCCTCCCCGGATCCTGTCTATACCGGACTGACCGGCGTCGGCGGCGTGGCGGAACTGCCCTTTGTCGCGCCGACCGACGGCCTGATGCATATGGTGTTCGGCAACAAGGCCTTCTTCGGCTACATGAAACCGGATGACGGGCCGGTGTTGTGGTTCTCGTCCTTCCCGCTGGACGAGGATGCCGCCCTGGCGAGGCCCGATCCCCTCCATCTGGCGGCAACCGTTCGCCAGCTGCATGCCGGCGACCCCAGAACGATCCGTCAGATCGTCGACACCGTCACGCAAGTCCCACGGGCCTATCCCGTCTTCGACATGCTGCATCTGCCAAAATGGCACACCGGCCATGTGGTTCTGCTGGGCGATGCCGCGCACGCCGTCTCGCCGCATTCCGGGCAGGGCGCGTCGATGGCCATCGAGGACGCCGTGGTGCTCACCGCGTGCCTGGATACGACACCGCTGCCGACGCAGGCCTTCGCCGCCTTTCAGGCGCTGCGCCAGGACCGCGTCGAGCACATCGTCAAGGTCAGCCGGCGCATCGGTTCGCAAAAACAGGTAAAAGGCCGCATCGCCCTGTTCCTGCGCGACCTGATGCTGCCCTTCTTCATCCGCTTCGGCTCGCGCACGACCCGCGCCATCACGCGTTACCGTGCCGACCTGGCGCCGCTCGAAAAACCATCGATCTGACCGGCAACCGCGCCCGTCGCGGATATTCCCGGCCGCTCAGACGGAGACCACCTTACTCAGATGCTCTCCCAGCCGGCAGGCCAGCGCGGTGATCGTCGTCGTCGGGTTGGCTTGACCGGATGTGCAGAACACCGAGGAGCCGCCGACATAGAGATTATCCATGCCGTGCACCTTGCAGTTGGCGTCCACCACGCTCCTGGTGACGTCGGTGCCCATGCGCGTACCGCCCATGTGATGGTGGCCGGCGGTCTCCTCGTCGGTCGGATAATCCTCGCCATTGGCGATCCAATCCATCAGACGAACCCGGCCGAGATCCTTCTCGATCAGTGTCTTGCCGAACAGTTTGAGACCTTCGACAAGCGTGCGGCGTTCGAGTTCCGATTTCTTCCAGTGCAGCTCGATGCGTGGCACGCCGGCATGGTCGACATCGGTCTTCGACAGTTCGATCTGGTTGGACGCCAGCGGCGCCTGTTCCCAGGCGACGTAGAGCTGGGCCGCGCAGCGCAGGTTCTGGCTGAGCTGATAGGCGACCCATTCGGCCATGTCGGGCGCCGTGCAGGCGAGGTCCGCAATCACATGCTTGACGCCGGCATAGGGCGTCTCGATCAGCCTGATGCCGAAATTCATGATCTGCAGCCGCTCCATCGCGGCAAGCGTCGGCGAGAAGAAAGCCTCGTTGACGGCATCGACCTCGAACGCGCCGTAATCGGCCAGGATGGCATTGCCGCCCTCGAAGGTCGGGTGCTCCATCCAGTAGCGGCCAAGTGCCGTGGCGTTCGGAACGACGCCGCCATTGGAGCGCTGGTTCGACCACAGAAGCAGCCGCGAATTCTCCAGCCCGCCGGTGCAGACGATGAAATAGTCGGCGCTGAACGAGCCGGCGTCCTGGCCGTTGGACCAAAGTTTGGCGCCGGTCACCCGTTTGCCGTCGCCGGCAAGCTCGGTCGCATAGGTGTTGAGCACGACGGCGATGTTCCGGCTCTTGTCGAGTTCGTCGGCGAATTTCTCGGCGAAGCGCACCGCCGGGCTCTTGATCAGCTGCACCCAGCGTATGTCGTCCGAGATCGGCACGTCGGGCCGGAAATCGGGAAGCTCCAGGATATCGTGCACCTCGGGCAGATAGGGCTCGATGTCGGCGCGGCGGATCGGCCAGCCGGTGTCGGGTGCCCAGGCCTTCGGCTCGAAATCCTGTTTGTCGAGCACGCGGCACCAGCCGGCCCAGTGGTTGGAGCTGCCGCCCATATAGCGCAGCCGGGTGATGTCGAGATCGAAATAGAAATCGCCGACCGTGCTGCCACGGTAGAAATCCTGCGACTCGTCGCTGAAGTCCCGCGAGCCGGCCTCGAGTACCACGACCGGGATGCCGGCGGCACCCAGCTTGCGGGCAATGGTGGTGCCAGCCGGGCCGGAACCGAGGATGCATACCCTGGGTTTGAAGTTGGCTGCGCGATACGCCTCATAGCTGTCGAAGATCATGCCAGGTCGCTCCGCTTAAGGATCCAGCCATTGACCTCGACGATCTCATTCGGGTCGCCATGGGATGGATCGACCCGGGAGGAACCGGCCCGTGATGGACCAGTATGGGCCGCGTCGGCCTCAGGCAGCTTGCGGAACACGGACAGGGCAGGCAGGGCGATCAGCGCCTGCACGAGCGTGCGGCGCGACATTTTTTTGAAGAAACTCATGCCAGGTCTCTCGGATAGGGGCTTCGATGCGCGCATGACATTCCCCGAACGGCACACGCCTCGTCACAGAGGCCAGTATCGTGCCAAGCCGGGCCTCGAAGCAGTGAAAAGCCGGCCAGGCGGCACAACCGAATGCAAACAGGGTTAGAAATTCCTTAACAGGCCGGGTGTATCGGACTGGCGGCTCACGCGGCCGCGGAAATGTCCGTATCGAGGATCGTCAGGTTGCGACCGCGATGCTTTGCCTGGTAGAGGCGCCGGTCCGCGGCGCGCATCAGTTCCGAGACGTTGACGTCCTCGCCGCAGACGGTGCCGCCGATGCTGACGGTCAGCGGAATGGTCCGTTCATCGACCGGCCGGAAGCGGATCAGCTCGACCTCGCGGCGAATGCGCTCGGCGACACGCTTGGCTTCCTGCTCGGTGGCCCCGACCAGGAACGCGCCGAACTCCTCGCCACCGATGCGGCCAAGCACGTCGCCGCTGCGCACGCCGCGCTCGATGGCGCTGGCGATCAGCAGCAGCGCGTCGTCGCCGGTCAGGTGGCCGAAACTGTCATTGATCTTCTTGAAATGATCGGCGTCGATGATCAGCAGCGCGCCGCGGTCGGACTTGCGCCGCGAGCCGTCCAGCGCGGCAAAGAAACTTTCCCGGTTGAGCATGCCGGTCATGTCGTCGCGGCTCGCCTTCTCCGACAGGCGGCGGTGCGCCGCTGCAAGCTGGGCGTGCGCCCGGGCCAGTTCGCGGTGGGCGTTTTTCAACCTGTCGCTCTGCCAGAAGGTGCTGGCGCAGGCCACCCATGCAAGCACCAGCGGACAGAGGGTGGAGGTCAGCCAGATCGTTCGGTTGATCGGGAATCCCAGGGCCGGAACGATGATCAGTGTCAGGAGAAGAGAGGCGGCGACGGAGGCGAAAGCGATAGCGGCGGATTTCAGAATGATGCTGTTCATCGCGGGCTCCCCACAGGACTGTCTCTGTGCCAGCAAGCCCTGAAGGCCACCTTTCCCGGTTGCTTAAAATTTGAATTGTGCCGCCATTTCCGCCACTCAAAGCGCGCGAAAGTTGTGGATAAAGTCTCTTTCAGATTCCCCGTTTCATGCCATAAGGAGCGCATGACCACGCTGCCTGATCCCGCCCGCTTCGCCCATGTCACCGACTGGGTGTTCGACCTCGACAACACGCTCTATCCACATCATTCGAATCTGTTCTCGCAGATCGACGTCAAGATGACGGCCTATGTCGGGGAACTGCTGGCGCTGCCGCGCGAGGAGGCGCGCAAGCTGCAGAAGGAGCTTTATCTCGAATATGGCACGACGCTGAACGGGCTGATGACGCGCCACGGCATCGATCCCGACGATTTCCTCGAGAAAGTGCATGACATCGACTATTCCTGGCTGGTGCCCGACCCTGTTCTCGGCACCGCCATCCGCCAGCTTCCTGGCCGCAAGTTCATCTTCACCAATGGTGACCGCAGGCATGCCGAGCGCACCGCGCGCCAGCTCGGCATCCTCGATCATTTCGACGACATCTTCGATATCGTCGCCGCCGGCCTCAATCCCAAGCCCGCGCGCCAGACCTACGAGAAGTTCGCCGCGCTGCACGCCGTCACCGGCCACAATGCGGTGATGTTCGAGGACCTCGCCCGCAACCTGGAGGTGCCGAAGGCGCTGGGCATGACCACGGTTCTGGTGGTGCCGCGCAATTTCGAGCCGACCTTTGCCGAGATCTGGGAACGCGACCCCGCCCAGGAAGACGACGTCGACTTCGTCACCGACGATCTGGCGGGGTTTCTGACTGCGATTGTGGAGGGGGTAGAGGAATTGAAGAACTGAAGAGCTGAAGAATTGAAGAACTGGGGAACGGAGGAACGATCCGGCCCTCCTTTTTCCTCAATTCTTCAATTCCCCAGTTCCCGGCCTTACTCTCCTAACTTGTAGAACCGGCTGATAATCCCCCACGCCTCATCCGCGGTGTCGACGAAGTCGATGATGTCCTGGTCGCCGGGGCTGATCGTGCCTTGTTCTGCGAGGAAGTCGAGGTTGATCGCGCGCTTCCAGAACGACTTGCCGAACAGGATCACCGGTACGCGCTCCATGCGCCCGGTCTGGATCAGGGTCAGCGTCTCGAAGAACTCGTCCATCGTGCCGAAGCCGCCGGGAAACACTGCCACCGCCTTGGCGCGCATGA
The DNA here is from genome assembly GCA_002356515.1 of Mesorhizobium loti. Classification (NCBI taxonomy): domain Bacteria; kingdom Pseudomonadati; phylum Pseudomonadota; class Alphaproteobacteria; order Hyphomicrobiales; family Phyllobacteriaceae; genus Mesorhizobium; species Mesorhizobium loti. The sequence continues at coordinate 4,457,566 of AP017605.1, forward strand.
CGAAGTGCATCTTGCGGATGGCGAAATAGTGGAAGTTGAAGCACAGCTCCGGTGTCACATAGGCGTTCGGCGCCTGTTCGTGCGGCAGCACGATGTTGAGCCCGATCGACGGCGCGCCGACATCGTCGGCGCCGCGATTTCCCGCTTCCATCACGCCCGGGCCGCCGCCGGTCACCACGACATATTCGCGGTAGTATGAGGCGGCCGACTGCTGCGAGCAGAGGCGGGCGAATTTGCGCGCCTCCTCGTAATATTTGCTGTTTTCCTCGAGGTTCTTCCTCTGCGTCTCGTTCTTGGCGGCCCAGGCTTCGCCACCGGGTTCCGGCAGGCGCGCGCCGCCAAACAGGATTACCGTCGAACGGATACCGCGCTCGGCCAGGATCATCTCCGGCTTCAAGAGTTCGAGCTGCAGGCGCACCGCGCGCAATTCGCGCCGCGTCATGAAGTCGGGATCGTTCCAGGCAAGCCGGTAGGTCTCGGCCCGCGTCTGCGGCGTGTCCGGCACGCTTCTCGACCGCTCCAGATCCTCGTCCGAATGCGGCAGCGGCGTCCACCCCGCCTTTTCCATAGGTGTCATCAAATTACCCGTCCAAATTCCCTTGACTGCGCCGTCCCATGACGCAGGTGCGATTGACCCCCATTGAGCCTTAACATAAGCAGGTTCCGCAAACGTGTCCGGCGGTTTTGCGACAAGAACCTGCTGCATGCAAAGACCCAAGCAAGCGAAGCATGCCCGGGGTCGCGCGACTTTCGAAACAGGTTAAGGCGCAGCCCCTTAACAGCTTGGTAATGGAGCGAATTCATGTCGAAGCCCGATCTGGCGAGCCTCGAAAAGACCATCGAGAAGGCCTTCGAGGAACGCGACACGATTTCGACCGCGACCCGCGGCGAAACGCGCGATGCCATTCAGTCGGCGCTCGACCTGCTCGACCGCGGCACGGTGCGCGTCGCCGAGCGCCAGCCCGATGGCAAATGGCACGTCAACCAGTGGCTGAAGAAGGCGGTGCTGCTGTCCTTCCGGCTCAACCCGATGGAGATCATCAAGGGCGGCCCCGGCCAGGCCGTGTGGTGGGACAAAGTACCGTCGAAGTTCGATGGCTGGAGCGCCGTCGATTTCGAGAAGGCGGGCTTCCGCGCCGTGCCGTCATCGATCGTGCGCCGTTCCGCCTATGTCGCGCCGGGCGCCGTGCTGATGCCGTCCTTCGTCAATGTCGGCGCCTATGTCGATACCGGCACCATGGTCGACACCTGGGCCTCCGTCGGCTCCTGCGCCCAGATCGGCAAGAACGTGCACCTGTCGGGCGGCGTCGGCATCGGCGGCGTGCTGGAGCCGATGCAGGCCGGCCCAACCATCATCGAGGACAATTGCTTCATCGGCGCGCGTTCGGAAGTCGTCGAGGGATGCATCGTGCGTGAGGGCTCGGTGCTCGGCATGGGCGTCTTCATCGGCCAGTCGACCAAGATCGTCGACCGCGCCTCCGGCGAGATCTTCTACGGCGAAGTGCCGCCCAACTCGGTGGTCGTCGCCGGCTCGCTGCCGGGCAAGCCTTTTCCGAACAACGAGCCTGGCCCCGGCCTCTACTGCGCCGTCATCGTCAAGCGCGTCGACGCCAAGACCCGGTCCAAGACCTCGATCAACGAATTGCTGCGCGATTGATCTTTCCGCTGGGCGGGCGCACCTTCCGCCGGCGCGACAATCCGTCGCGCTGGTTCAACATGGAGGGGTGACATGGACTGGAAATATCTGCTGACCAGCTATGAGGGTCGCATCAACCGCGCCAAATTCTGGGCTTGCGTGGGCGTCATTCTCGTCGGCGCGGTGATCGCGATGATCCTTGACAACATACTGGGCACGACATTCAACCAAATGCCTTACGGCTTTATCTATGTAATCTACTCGCTCGCCATGCTCTATTCGGTCTTCGCCGTCTACGCCAAGCGCTGGCATGATCGGGGCAAGTCCGGCTGGTGGAGCCTGATCATCCTGGTGCCCTTCATCGGCGCGATCTGGTTTCTGGTGGAATGCGGCATTCTCGAAGGCGCCAGGGGCGCCAATCAATACGGACCGGACCCGCTTGCCTGACAGTTCAAATCTCACCTGGCTTTTCTTCAAGACATCGGGCCGCGTCAGCCGCGCGGCCTATTTTCTTGGTGGCCTGCTCGTCGCCATCATCCAGGCCTTCCCGCTCTACCGCTTCACGCTGGTGCCGGAAGGCTCGGCCCAGAGCAATATGTGGTCGTTCATCTTCTTCATCGCCTTTATCGCCTCGCTATGGTCGAACATCGCGCTGGCGGTGAAACGCCTGCACGACCTCGACAAGCCGGGCATTGCCGCGCTGATCCTGTTCGTACCGGTCGTCTCGATCGTCGCCTTTCTTGTGTTGTGCCTGTTTCCAGGGCAGCCTGGGCCCAACCGTTATGGCCGGCGCACCAACGAGCCGGCGCAACCCTGAGGACCGATCGGACATGCGCTACCGCACGCTTGATCCGAAACTGATCATCGACACCGCCGAACGGCTGGAAGGCCGTGTCGCCGAGCGTTTTCCCAACGCCGGACTGCGCGGCGTCGCCGCCGAACTTGTGTCGCTGTCGCGCGATCTGGCCAAGGCGGCGAAAGGGCTCGAGGAACCGATCTGGTGGCTGCGCGGCCTCATCATCGCCGCCGTCCTCGCCGGCGCGTTGATCTTCCTGTTCGTCGGCACCATCCTGCCGCTCATTCACATCTCCCAGGCCGACGATGCGGTGCAATCGGTGCAAGGCATCGAAGCCACGATCAACATGATCATCCTTGCCGTCCTTGGCCTGCTGGCGCTGGTCCGCACCGAGGAGCGCATCAAGCGCAAGCGGGTGTTTCGCCAGTTGCACGGCCTGCGCTCGCTGATCCATGTCATCGACATGCACCAGCTGACCAAGGATCCGGCGGCACTTTCGGCCAATTTCAAGCCGACGGCGCATTCGCCGGCCCGCATCACCAATGCCGCCGATCTGGCGCGCTACCTCGACTATTGCTCCGAAATGCTGTCGATCACCGGCAAGATCGCCGCTCTGTTCGCGCAGTCGGTCAATGACGACGTCGTCATCGACGGCGTCAACGACATCGAGAACCTGGCGTCCAACCTGTCGCGCAAGATCTGGCAGAAGATCACGCTGATCGAGAACCATCCGGCGGCACAACCTGTTCCGGCGCCAGGCCCGGCGGGCCAAGCCGCGCCGCTTCGGCCGCGCGCACCAAAGCGGTAACGCTTTTCAAGAGCGGCGCCGGCGTCCCCGTTCTTTCGGCGAGGCCGAGCACCGCGCCTTGCAGTTCGCCGATCTCCGTCGGCCGGCCGCGCTGCAGATCGTCCCACATCGACGAGCGCGCCTGAGGGTCGATCGCCAGCATGCGCCGCGCCAGGACTTTGAACAGCCAGTCCGGCAGCCGGAGCACCTTCGGCAGCAGCGCCGGCCGCAGCCCGGCGATACGCGCCGGCGCGATGCCGGAGGCCTTCATCGCCCGCAGCGCCTCGTCGATCTGGCCGGCCAGGATCAGCCGCCAGCGGCGATCGGCGAGTTCGCGCGCCAGCGGCAGGTCCGACAGCGCCACCAGCGCGTTGTTGAGGTTCATCAGAAGCTTGCCCCACAGCACGGCCCTCATGTCGCCATGCGTCTCGACCGCCAGCCCTTCGACATCAAGGATGCTGGCGACATCGAGAAGGCCGGCAAGGCCGCCGTCCTCGATCATCACCTTGCCCTCGCTGGCGCGGTGAACGCGCAGCGGCAGCTCGCCATCAGGCGATTGCACCACGTTGAACGGCACCATGCCGGCCAGCACGGTTTGCTGGCCAAGCCCGGCGCGCAGCCTGTCGGCATTGTCGACGCCGTTCTGCAGGCTGACCACTGCTGCATCGGGGCGTGCATGAGCGTCGATCAGCGCCGCCATCTCCTGCGTCGCGCCGCTCTTGACGGTGACCAGAATTACGTCCGCCTGCGGCAGAGCGCCGGCGGGATCGGCGGTTACCTCGAGCCCGTCCGGCTTGACCAGGCGATCGCGGCCTTCAAGGTCGCTGATGCGCAATCCGCCTTGCCGCAGCGCTGCCTCGATGCGCGGCCGGACCAGCAGCACAACCTGCCGCCCGCCAAGCGCCAGGCAGCCGCCGACATAACAGCCGATGCTGCCGGCACCGGCGATGACGATCCGTTTTTCCCCGTTTGCCATTTCTTACTCCGGCCGGCCGGACTATACGACATGAAAACCATAATGTCGGCGCCATCGCCTGCCATTGGGCTGGCCCCCATGTCTGGCCGTGACAGGCCTTCCGCTTTCGACTATCGCTTTTGCCATGACGCTGCCGACCGATCCCGCCGCAAACCTCGCCACCCTCATCCGCTGTGCCTCGGTGACACCAGCCGAAGGCGGTGCGCTGAGCGCGCTGGAAACGATGCTGAAACCGCTCGGCTTCCTGGTCGACCGGCCAGTCTTTTCGGAAGACGGTACGCCCGATATCGAGAACCTCTATGCAAGGCGGTCCGGCAACGGCCCGCATCTGATGTTCGCCGGCCATACCGATGTCGTGCCGGTCGGCGACGAGGCCGCCTGGACGCACCCGCCTTTCGCCGCCGAGATCGCCAATGGCGAGATGTATGGCCGTGGCGCCGTCGACATGAAGGGCGGCATTGCCTGCTTCATTGCGGCGATAGCGCGCCATGTCGAGAGCAATGGCGGCCCCAAGGGCTCGGTCTCGCTGCTGATCACCGGTGACGAGGAAGGCCCCGCCATCAACGGCACCGTCAAGCTGCTCGAATGGGCCGCTTCCAGGGGCGAGAAATGGGATGCCTCGATCGTCGGCGAGCCGACCAATCCCGATGCGCTCGGCGACATGATCAAGATCGGCCGGCGCGGCTCGCTGTCCGGTTCGATCACGGTCAATGGCCGCCAGGGCCATGCCGCCTACCCGCAGCTTGCCGACAATCCGGTGCGCGGGCTGATCAGCCTGGTCGACGCCTTGCTGCATCCCGTCTTCGATAAGGGAACCAAGGATTTCCAGCCGACCAATCTGGAGGTCACCTCCATCGATGTCGGCAACCCGGCCACCAATGTGATTCCGGCCAAGGCCACCGCGACCTTCAACATCCGCTTCAACGACACCTGGACGGCCGAGACCGTTCAGGCCGAAATCCACAACCGCCTCGACCAGGCGGCGAAGCGCAAGAAGTATCGACCGGGCAAGAAGACGTCGGTCGACTACGACCTCGTCTGGCGCGACCGGCCAAGCCATGTCTTCTTGACCCGCGACGACAAGTTGGTCGACACGCTTGCCGGCTCGATCAAGGCGACGGTCGGCAAAAAACCGGCGCTGTCCACTTCCGGCGGCACCTCTGATGCGCGCTTCATCAAGGATTACTGCCCGGTGGTCGAGTTCGGCCTGGTCGGCAAGACCATGCATATGGTCGACGAGCGCGTCGCCCTTGCCGATCTCGAAACACTGACGCGGATCTATCAACGCTTCATCGAAGACTGGTTCGGGCAGGGCTGAGCAGCATGCTTTCGGCGGATGAAACCCAAGCTTCGCTGACCGGTGCCTGGCGGCTGATGCTCGGCAAGGTCGACGGGCTGCGCCTGCTCGACCTGTCGGCGGACGGCTTTTGGAATTCCTTCTTCGCCATTGTCGTTGCCGCGCCGGCGCTGATCGTCGGCTGGGTCGGCATCGCCAACGAGATCGGCGATCCCAACGCTTTCGTGGGCCGTTTCGGCATGCTGTTGCGCCTGGCAACGGTCGATATCGGCTCTTGGGTGCTGCCGCTGGTCGTGTTCGCCGTGGTCGCACCGCGCGCCGGCATCGGCGGCCGCTTCGTCCACTATGTCGTGGCCAGCAACTGGGCCTCCGCCATCACCGCCTGGCTGATGCTGCCCTCGGCGCTGATCAGGCTTTTCCTGTCGTCCGCGAGCCAGATATCGAGCCTTGTGTCTCTGCTGCTGTTTGCCCTGTCGATGGCGCTGACCTGGCGTATGACCAACGCCACGATCGGCAAGGGCGCGGCGATCGGAACCGCCGTTTTCGTCGGCATGTTCATCGCTTCGCTGCTGGTGCTGTTTGGGCTGCAGATGCTGCTTGGCATCACCGTGCCGGACGATATCGGGGCTCAGAGCCTTTCGGGACCGTTCCCGGGGTAAAGCCTCCGGACTCTCTTCCGAATAGAGGACTCTGTTCAGGGATAATCGACGCCGATGAGGAAAAGCCCGTCGGGCGGCGCTACTTGGCCGCAGGCGGCGCGGTCGCGCGCCTCGAGAGCGGCCTTGAGGTCGGCCTCGGTCCAGCCGCCATCGCCGACGCGCTTGAGCGAGCCGACCATGGAGCGCACCTGGTTGTGCAGGAAGGAACGGGCCGAGGCTCTCACTTCGATCATGTCGCCCGCCCGGCTCACATCGAGCCGCTCCAGTGTGCGGACCGGGCTGTTGGCCTGGCACTGCGTCGAGCGGAAGGTGGTGAAGTCATGCCGGCCGAGCAGGATCTTCGCCGCCTCGTGCATGGCGCCGGCGTCGAGCCGCTTCGGCACCCACCACACCTTGCCCTTTTCCAGGGCGGCGGGCGCGCGACGATTGAGGATGCGGTAGAGATAGTGGCGGCCTGTGGCCGAGAACCGCGCGTCGAAATCGTCCGGGACGATCGCCGCCTTCAGGATGGCGACATGCGCACCGGCTGCCTGCAGATGGGCGTTGATGGCATCGCGCACCTTGTCGCCAGGCCAAGCCTTGGCGAGGTCGGCATGCGCCACCTGGGCGGTCGCATGCACGCCAGCATCGGTACGGCCGGCGGCGCGCAGCCGCACCGCCTCGCCACAGAATTTCTCGATCGCCTGCTCGATCGCCTGCTGCACCGAAGGCTGGTCGGCCTGGTGCTGCCAGCCGGCAAACAGGCTGCCGTCATATTCGATGTCGAGGCGAAAACGCGGCATGCCGGCAGCTTATACGTTCTCGCCTACGCGGCGAGAGCGGTGAAGGCGGAGGCGTAGACCAGCTTGCCGGCCTCCGGAGCGTCGCCCCAGGCCAGCGCCTGCAGCGCTTCGCCTTGGTATTCGCTCTCGAACTTTTCGGCCCGTGCATGGCTGTAGCCGAAACGGCCGTAATAGGCTGGGTCGCCCAGCACCACCGCCAGTGTCTCGCCGGCATCCTTGAGGCGGATATGCGCCTCGCGGATCAGCGCGCCGCCAATGCCTGAGCCATGGAAAGAAGGTTCCACCGCCAGCGGCGCCAGCGCCACGGCCGCAAAGCTCATGCCGCCATTCTGGACGAACAGCCGCGAAAACAGGATATGGCCGACCACCTGGCCGTCTTCTTCCGCTACCAGTTCGACGACGGCGTCGCCGCCGGTCACCAGCGCGTCGACCAGTCCGGCCTCCGCCTGCTGGCCGAAGGCGTGTTCCTCGACGAGGCGAATGGCCTCGCGATCCCGCGGCGTCGCCGCGCGTATCGACATCATGCTCATGAGAACTTCATTCCTTTTACGATCTTGGCTCCGCGCAGGAATTCCGACGCGGCGGCGGGCTTTCCGCCCGCACGTTGAACTTCGACCAGTCTGATCGCGCCTGTCCCGCAGGCGACCGTCAGCCGGTCATCGAGAATTCCTCCCGACTCGCCGAAATCGTCCGAAGGCGACAGGCCATCGGACAGCGTCGAGCGAAGCAGTTTCAGCCGCTCCATGCGGCCGCCAATGTCAATTTCGGACCAGGCGCCGGGGAAGGGCGACAGGCCACGAAGGTTGTTATGGACCTCGGCTGCGGGCCGCGTCCAGTCCACGCGCGTCTCGGATTTATCGATTTTTCTGGCGTAAGTCACCCCTTCCGCTGCTTGCGCGGTAAATGTCAGGGTGTTCTCTTCCAGCCGCGCCAACGCTTCCACCATCAGGGCCGCACCGACGCGCATCAACCGATCATGCAGATCGCCGGCCGTCATATCGGGTTCGATGGCGCATTTTTCAAGCAATCCCACCGGGCCGGTATCGAGACCCTCTTCCATGCGCATCACCATCATGCCGCTTTCCAGGTCTCCAGCCATGATGGCGCGCTGGATGGGGGCGGCACCGCGCCAGCGTGGCAGAAGCGACGCATGGCCGTTGATGCAGCCAAACCGGGGTGCGTCGAGAACAGCCTTCGGCAGCAGCAAACCATAGGCGACGACCACGGCGATATCGGCCTGCAAGGTGCCGAAAGCGGCCTGCTCGGCCTCGCCCTTGAGGGAAGTCGGGGTGCGCGCCTCGATGCCCAGCCGCTCGGCCTCGCGCTGCACCGGCGAAGGCGTCAGTTCCAGTCCGCGCCGGCCAGCGGCGCGCGGCGGCTGGGTGTAGACGGCGGAAATCTCATGTCCGGCCTCGGCAATCGCGCGCAGCGTCGGCACCGAAAACTCCGGCGTGCCCATGAAGATGACGCGAAGGGGCATTTTTCTTCCGATTCCTGTTTCTTTCTGCGCACCGTGAGCCGGCTCACGCCCCCGCTTCAAACGGGTTTACCAGCTTCAGGTAAAGCCCGTCGAAATCGCGGACATTGCGCGTCGCAAGCGTCGCATCATGGGCGAGGCAGATCGCGGCGATCATAGCGTCGGAAAGACTGATAGGGCGCCCGATCCTTTCCCGTGCCGCACGCAGCCTGCCGGCAAGTCGAGGGATCGAACCCGAAAATTCCACGATACGGCCGGCGAACTGCTGCGAAATCAGCTGATCGAGCACGCGAACATAGCGGTCCGATCCGGTCTTGTTCAAGAACCGTTCGGCACCGAAAGATTGCTCCATGATGACTGGTCCGCACATATAGAGCGCGAGCAGATCCTGCTTTCGGAACCAGGCGGAGACATTCGAGTCGGGCACAGGCTTGCTGGCTTCGGAAACGACATTGGTATCGAGGACAATCACTCGAAACCCTCAACGGGACGACCGAAGTCGCGTTTCCTGTCCGCTTCGATGTCGTCCATCATCTCGGAAAATTCATCGCCAATTGCATTTTCGGCAGCGAACGCCGAACGAATAGCATCCCAGGCTGAAAGCCCTGGTCCCGGCTTGGCTTCTTTCTCCGCGACCATGCCTTTGCGCAAAAGATCGATGGCCTTGCTCGACAGACTTTGGCCGCCTTTGCGCGCCGCTTGTTCGATTTCGCGCTTCAAGGGCTCGGGAATGTCTCTGATCAGGATATCGCCCATAGCCATCTCCACGAATTGATATCACTGATATCATCTCGGCGACCTGTGATCAACAATAACTCCGATCCCTTCGCTGCAGTGACCTAGAGAGTTCGTTAACTCTATCACCAATAGTTTGGGCGCATAATTCGAGCACCTATCCCTAGGAGCCTCATATGCAGCGCGATCAAAAGCCTTTTGGGAAACGCAGAGCCCCCTTCGCCGAGTTCAAAACAGTTGAGGAACGATACGAGAAAGGCGAACTGTCGAGGCGAAGGGAAAGCAATTTCGCCGTCTACGTCACGCCTCTGGTAGCAGGGGCGATCATCATAGTTTTGATTTTCTCACCAGAGTCTCGTGCGCTCGCAATTGAAATCGGCGCGAAAGGAATCGAGATAGGCAAGGAATGGGTTCTGCGTGGGTTGCTGGAGTAAATGCTATCCCACCAGCTTGCCCGGTGCCTTGTCCTTGGCGAGCTTCTTGAATTTCTTCAACACCATGTCGCGCTTCAGCTTCGAGATGTGGTCGATGAACAGCACGCCGTTGAGATGGTCGATCTCGTGCTGCAGGCAGGTCGCCATCAGCCCCTCGGCCTCCATCTCCTGCAGCTTGCCGTCGCGGTCGAGATATTTCACCCGCACGGAAGCGGGGCGTTCGACCTCGGCGTAATAGTCGGGGATCGACAGGCAGCCTTCCTCGTAGACGGAGCGCGCCTCGGCGCTTTCCAGGATCTCCGGGTTGATGAAGACATGCGGCGCCGGCGTTTCGTCTTCCTTGGCCAGGTCGATCACCAGCATGCGCAGCGGCTCGCCGATCTGGATTGCCGCCAGCCCGATGCCGGGCGCGTCATACATGGTCGCCAGCATATCGTCGGCAAGTTTACGCAAGGGCGCGTCGACGCGCTCCACCGGCTTCGAAACCTGGCGCAGGATGGGATCGGGAAGGATAATGAGCGGCTTGATCGGCATGGCGTCCCACGTAAGACGTCCAGCGAAAAGCGTCAACCGGTGCGCCTGAGCCTCGTTCACGTTTTGATCTGTGCCATCAGGCCGAATCGGCTATGCTGTCCACATGAATGATCTGAGCACCATCCTTTCCGAGCCCGTCGCACGACTTGGCGCCTCGACAATCACGCTTGGCCACGCGCTGGCTTTCGCCGTCTTGTTGTTTCTCGGCCTGTTCGTAGCGCTGGTCGTCGCGCTGTGGCGGTCGGCCAAGGCGCGCGCGGTCGCGGCCGCGGAAGCCGCCGACCATGCCCGCGACGCCGAGGCGCGGATGGCCGGCATCTTGCAAAGCCAGGCCGAGATGCAGGGCCGCATGGGGGCCATCGCCGAAGTGTTCGGCGCCCGCCAGGCAGAGCTGACGCAGTCGATTGGCCAACGCCTCGACGCCATGACCGGCCGCATCGGCCAGACGATGACCGAGCAGACCAAATCCACGCATGAGAGCCTGGCCAAACTGCAGGAGCGGCTGGCGATCATCGATGTCGCGCAAGGCAACATCCAGTCGCTTGCCGGCCAGGTCGTGCAGCTGCAGGCGATCCTCTCCAACAAGCAGACGCGCGGTGCCTTCGGCCAGTCGCGCATGGAGGCGATCGTCGCCGACGGCCTGCCGATGGGCGCATACGAATTCCAGGCGACATTGTCGAATGGCAGCCGGCCGGATTGCCTGGTGAAGATGCCGAACGGCGCGCCGTCGCTGGCCATCGATGCCAAGTTTCCGCTGGAAGCCTGGAACGCCATCCGCGCCGCCGATGGCGCCGACCTGCAGAAGGTCGCCTCGCAGGCCTTCCGCCGCGACATCGAGATACATGTCCGCGATATCTCGGAGAAATACCTGATCCAGGGCGAGACGCAGGACACCGCCTTCATGTTCGTGCCGTCGGAATCGGTGTTCGCCGAGATCCACGAAAATTTCGAGGCAATCGTCCACAAGGCGCACCGCGCCCGCGTCGTCATCGTCTCGCCGTCGCTGTTGATGCTGTCGATCCAGGTCATCCAGGCGATCCTCAAGGACGCCCGCATGCGCGAACAGGCGCATCTGATCCAGGGCGAGGTGATCCGGCTGATGGAGGATGTCGCGCGTGTCGACGAGCGCGTGCGCAAGCTGCAGGTGCATTTCGGCCAGTCGGCCAAGGACATCGACGATATTCTGGTCTCGACATCGAAGGTGACCAAGCGCGGCCAGAAGATCGAGGCGCTGGAGTTCGGCGCGCAGGCCGAAGGCGATGCCGCCCCGGACGCGGCGTCACGGGCACCGGCCGCCAAACTCGAGCCCGGCCCGCGCGTCGCCGATTCAAAGACCGGGCAGCTCAGGCTGCGGGTCGTCGAAGGCGACGACTGATCTAGGCGACGGCCACGATGACATGTGCCTGAATTTTGGCGGCAACCGCGCCGTTGCCATGCCTGGCCGCAATCGCGGATGCGGCATAATCCGTCGCGGCGTCTAGTTTGCCCGGATCCCGGGCCTCGATTTCGGTGCGAAGCACCGTTCCCTGGCAATAGGCAACCGCCGGAATGCGCGGCGAGGGCGCACGGCTCTGTTCGGCTCTCGTCTCGATCGCCACATCGGAGAAGCCGGCCTCCTCAAGGTCTCCGCGGATCAGCGCCGTATCGTGGTAGCCATGCGGCGTGCGGGCCAGAAAGCGCGGCGGATCGTTCGGGAAAATCCTGGCCAGCGCGTTGGTCACATCATCTGCAAACACATTCTCCCCGATGCGATCCCATACGTTGAACAAAAAATGTCCGCCGGGCTTCAGCACCCGCCTGGCCTCGCGGTAGGCGGAGGGGCGGCTGGGAAAGAACATCGCGCCGAACTGACAGCAAACGAGATCGAAGGCCGCGTCCTCAAACGGCAGCGCCATGGCATCGGCCTGGCGCCATTGGATGCGACTGTCGGGAGCCTGTCGCGAAGCGGCATAGTCGAGCATCGGCTGGTTGAGGTCGGTCACGACATAGCTTGCGTCAGGGGACAGTTTTGGCGCCAAGGCGCGGGTGACGACCCCGGTGCCGGCGGCGACTTCCAGAACAGCTTTGGGCGAGAAGGACGCCGCTCGCTGTGCGAGGTCCACGGCGAACGGCTCGAAAATCAGCGGCACCATGTAGCGGTCGTAGTTTTCCGGGATCGAGCCGGCAAACAGTTTGTCCGTTTCCAACATCGCTATCACCCGCCCTTTGATGGTGAGCGAGGCTAGCACATAATTGGTGGTTTGGGTCGCGTTCGACCGAGAGGCGGGTGCTACTGGTCTTCCACGATGCTTATGCCATCGAATTCCGGAAGCCAGTGCAAGGCCGACCGGTGCCACTTCTGTTGTGTCGGCACCAGATCCTCGCGTTGCCGCGCCGTGCCCACCCTGATCCCATAGACCTTCGGGCCGTCGCCGACCGAAGTGGCGTAAAGATGCGAACCGCACTCGCCGCAGAAGGCCTGGGCGCGCTTGGCGCCGCTCGATCCGGTCTTGATATAGATTTTTGGCGTGCCCCGGGTGATCCGGTAGTGATCCTCGGGCGCGGGAACGGTGACGCGAAAGGCCGTGCCGGTCAGCTGCTGGCAGTCCGTGCAGTGGCAGATGGAGGTCTTTGCCGGGTCGACCTCCGCCTCATAAGTGATGGCGCCGCAATGGCACCCGCCGTCGATCTTCATGGTCGTTCCTCCGAAATCCGTCGCCAATCTTAGCAAGGCAATGCGACGGGGCAACGGTGCAGTGCTGGTCCAGGATTAGCAATTCCAGGAAAAGTGTGAGCGGTTTTCCGTCCGGAATTGCGCAAAAAAGAGTTAGGATGCGGTTTCGATCAGCTTGCGCCGCTGCTCCCAGGTGCCCGTGGTCTGCGGCTTGACGAACAGCCGCGTGATTTCCGGCATCTCCCTCTTCAGCCGTGCCTCGATGCGTTCGACGCAGGCTTCGATCTCCGGCGCCGCCAGATGGTCCTCGAATTCGATGCTGAGGCCGGCAACGATCTCTTGCGGTCCCAAGTGGACGGTCAGGACGCCGTTCGCCCGCTGCACCGCCGGATCCTGCTGGGCGATCGCCAGCACTTTTCTCTGCACCTCGGGCGAGGCCGGTTCGCCAATCAGCAGGCCTTTGCTTTCACGGGCGAGGAAAATCGCCGTGGCGCCGAGGATGAACGCGATGCCGATCGAGGCGGCGCCGTCGAGCTCCGGCATCTCCAGCAGCTCCGCCGCCAGTATGCCGGCAAAGGCGACGATCAGGCCGAGAAGCGCGGCACTGTCCTCGAACAGCACGGTATAGACGCTCGGGTCCTTGCTCGACTGCACCGCCTGCAGCCAGCCCTGCGTGCCTTTCTCTCGGCGGAACTCCTTCAGCGCCACCATCCAGGAGCTGCCTTCGAACAGGAAGGACAGGCCCAGAACGACATAGTTCACCTTGACGTTGGCGACAGGCTCCGGCGCCATGATGTGGACGATGCCCTCGTAGAACGACACGCCGGCGCCGAGCGCGAAAACCAGCAGCGCGACGATGAAGCTCCAGAAATAGAGTTCGCGGCCATGGCCGAGCGGATGCGTGCGGTCGGCCGGGCGCGCGGCACGATGCATGCCGTAAAGCAGCAGCCCGCCATTGCCGGTATCGACCAGCGAATGCACGCCTTCCGACAGCATCGCCGAGCTGCCGGTGAAGAAGGCGGCGGCGAATTTGGTCAGAGCGATCGCCAGATTGCCGGCGAGCGCCGCATAGATGACCGTTTTGGAGCCGCCATGCCCGGCCATGCAGTGTTGTCCCCTTCAAGGCATAAAGTTGTAGCGGCGCAGCCGCCGAAGCTCCACAGCCATCACAACGCGCCAATCGCCGGGTCGTTCAAAGTCTTCGAATGGGCCGGGACGCTATTCGACGATCTCGTCGGTCCAGACCTTGAAGCTGGCGAGCGTGCCCGGGCCGAAAATATGGGTCAGCGGCACATCCGCAGCGTCACGGCCTGAGGCGATCAGGATGCGGCCGATGCGCGGTGCATTGTTGCGCGGGTCGAAGACGTGCCAGCGGCCGCCGAGATAGACCTCCATCCAGGCAGCGAAATCCATGCTCGACCATGGCTTCGGCATGCCGATATCGCTGATGTAACCGGTGCAGTAGCGCGTCGGGATGTTGAGCGCCCGACAGAAGGTGACGGCGAGATGCGCGAAATCGCGGCACACGCCGCTCTGCTCGCGATAGGTTTCCGCCGCGGTGCGCGTCGGCCTTGCGTTGCCGTAATTGAAGACGATGTGGTTGTGAACGAAATCGCACACCGCTTGCACGCGCGGTATCCCGAGCGGCGTATGGCCGAACAGCCGCCACGCTTCGCTGGCCAAAAGGTCGCTCTCGCAAAACCGGCTGGGCAGCAGGAACAGCAGCGTTTCCGCCGGCAGGTCGCGCACCTCGTGCTGCCAGGCCATCAGCTCGCCCATTTCGAAGGTGCCGGGGGCGCGGATCACCGCATCCGTGCCGAAGGTGAACCGGCCGGGCGGAGCCACGAAGCGGTTGCACCAATTGCCGAAACTGTCGCGATAGCTTTCGATCGGCACCGGCGGGTTCGAAGTCAGGAAATCCGGGCGCTCGAGATCGGAGGCGCGGGAATAGTGGACATTGAGCATCGCGATGAGCGGCGTTTCCTGCGGGAAGTCGAAACTCATCTCGCAGCCGATGTGGATCCGCATTGTCGTCCTGACGGCCTGCCCGACGATCACCCGGCGAATGCGCGGGTCGATGCTGCAGTGCGAAGATGAACATGACACGGACGGCCATGGTTTACGAGCAAATTAGAAACCGGTTGAAAGCAGCCAGACCGAGGCTACGACAGGCGCGCTGCCCCCTTGCGGCAAAGCGTTTCTCTTGTTTCACTTCACGCCCCGCAACTGGAGGAACGAATCATGGCTAAAGGTGCGATGAAGGCAGGCAAGGAAGCCCGCAAGCCGAAGAAGGATGCCAAGAAGCCGGCACCCGCTCCCGCCCTGAAGGCACCGCCGGTCAAGGCGATGCGCATCAAGGAAAAGTAGGCCTCGGCAAGTCAGGTGCGGCAAAATCCCACCGGCGGCGTCAGACAATGCCGCCGGGTTGATCGGGCGTTTGGACACGCCTATGTTCCTGGCGCGGGGACGACCCCGCGCTTCCCCCGAAAATTCGGTCGGGACGACCCGCCACAATGATCAGCATCTGAGGATCGGATCCTGTCTCCGGCGCGATGCTGGATGGAGCGTTCCCGATGTCTTGGATTCTTCTGTTTTTCGCCGGCCTGTTCGAGATCGGCTGGGCGATCGGTCTCAAATACACAGATGGTTTCTCGAAACTGGTGCCGACGGTCCTCA
The DNA here is from genome assembly GCA_002356515.1 of Mesorhizobium loti. Lineage (NCBI taxonomy): Bacteria > Pseudomonadati > Pseudomonadota > Alphaproteobacteria > Hyphomicrobiales > Phyllobacteriaceae > Mesorhizobium > Mesorhizobium loti. The sequence goes on from AP017605.1 coordinate 4,473,008, forward strand.
CCGTCGCCTCGATGATCGTCAGCCTTACACTACTCGGCCTGGCTTTGAAGGCGCTTCCCGTCGGCACTGCCTATGCGGTCTGGACCGGCATCGGCACCGTCGGCACGGCGCTGCTCGGCATTTGGCTGCTCGGCGAGCCCGCCACCGCGATCCGGCTCGCCTGCATCGCGCTGATCGTCTGCGGTATCATGGGGTTAAAGTTCGCGGCCTGAATGCGTCCAAGCGTCCGCGCGCTCGAACTTGGCCCGAGGGCGCGGCCGCTGGCACGACCTGCCTCAGAGGCTCAACGCGTTGTTTTCACGCAAACGCCTTCAGGGCCGCTGCAAGGCGACCCTGATTCCAAATTTCGAAGCTTGGCCGCTAAGGCGTTAGCGGGCTGAGAAGCCTGGGGGCGTCCTGCCGGTGCGCTGCTTGCGCGCCGCATAGCGTGCGTCGCGTTTCGCCTTGCGTTCGGCTTCGTCAGCCAGCAAACGGGCGATGCGCTCGGTCTCTTCGGCTTCCTTGATCTTCGCTTCAGCCAGTGCCGCCTCTTCGGCCGCAATGCGTGCCGCTTCGGCCGCTGCCTCGCGCTCGGCCTTCTCGACCGCCTCGCGTGCCAGCTTCTCCTGCTTCAGCCTTGCCTTCTCGGCTTCGCGGATTTCGCGGGCCTCGAGGATCGCCTTGCGTTCGGCCTGTCGCGCCAGCACTGCGGGATCGTCTGCCGCCGGCTTTGACTTGAAGCGCTCCAGAAGCGCCTTCTTTGCCTCGTTCGCGGCATTGCGCCGCTCGAAAATGTCTTTTTCCCTGTAGATAGCCAAGTCCACTTCCCTGAAGTCAATTCGCGAGGCTTACATACGCGCGAATGCCGAGAGTTCAAGCGCCAAAACGGTATGCCAGCCATGAAATTCCGTGATGTTGCAGCCGGGAGACGCCTTTCCACCCAAACCGACATGCACTGTTCACCGTCCGCCTCTCTGGCGGCGAGGCGATACGGTCGCTACGTCTAGTGACAAAACCCAACACCAGGATGACATCACATGGAACTCGGTCTCTACACTTTTGCCGACGTCAGCCCGCAGCCCGGCCCCGGCGCCATCGGCCCACATGAGCGCTTGCGCAACCTGATCGAGGAGGTCGAACTGGCCGATCAGGTCGGTCTCGACGTCTTTGGTCTGGGCGAACATCACCGGCCCGATTATGCCGCTTCCGCGCCGGTCGTGGCGCTGGCCGCGGCCGCCGAGCGTTCCAAACGTATTAAGCTGACCAGCGCGGTCACCGTGCTCTCCTCGGACGATCCGGTGCGCGTCTTCCAGCAGTTCGCCACGCTCGATCTCCTGTCGGGTGGCCGTGCCGAGATCATGGCCGGCCGCGGTTCGTTCATCGAATCCTTCCCGCTGTTCGGCTACAATCTCGAGGACTATGACGAGCTCTTCGCCGAGAAGCTCGACCTGCTGCTTGCCATTCGCGATCAGGTGAAGGTCACTTGGTCCGGCAATCTGCGTGCACCGATCAACGACCGCGGCGTCTATCCCCGACCCTTCCAGGACAGGCTGCCGGTCTGGATCGCCATTGGCGGGACGCCACAGTCCGCCGCCCGCGCGGGCGCGCTCGGCTTGCCGCTGGCGCTTGCCATCATCGGCGGCGAGCCGGCGCGCTTCGCGCCGCTGTTCGACCTTTACCGCGAGGCCGCCAAACGCGCCGGCAGTGACCCGGCGGGTCTCGCCACCAGCATCAACGTGCATGGCTTCATTGCCGAGACGACCGAACAGGCGGCCGACGACTTCTACGGCCCGCAGGCCGAAGTGATGAACCGCATCGGTCGCGAGCGCGGCTGGGGCCCGACATCGCGGGCGCATTTCGACCAGTCGCGTGGTCCGAACGGCGCGCTGTTCGTCGGCGGTCCGGAGCAGGTGGCGGAAAAGATCGTCGCCCAGCACAGGATTTTCAACAATGACCGCTTCCTGCTGCAGATGGCGATCGGCACCATGCCGCACGCCAAGATCATGAAGGCGATCGAACTCTACGGCACCAAAGTGGCGCCGATCGTGCGCAAGGAGACGGCGAAATCCGCGCCGGCTGTGGCCGCTGCGCCTGCTGCTTGAACCAGATGAGACAACGGCATGCCTGCGCGGCTGGGCCTGCTGGCTAACGGAACCTTGAGGCCACGCCAGCGTTTTCGATCGGCGGATTGCGCCGATTGCGGTGCGCCGTCGAGGGACCATGATGAAAACCGAACCCGACGCGTTGGCCGCAGGCGTTGCCGAAGCGGCCGAATCGCGCGCCGTGGCGCGAGCCGATACCCATCTGATGCGCTCGCTGCTGGTCGGTATTTTCATCTTCATGACTGTCTATGCGCTCTACTTCGCCCGCGCCTTCTTCATGCCGGTCATGCTGGCTTTCCTGCTCGCGCTGACATTGACGCCGATCGTGCGGCTGCTGCGCAAGCGCGGCATTCCCGAAGTGGTTTCGGCGACCCTGCTGGTATTGCTGTCGATCGCCCTCTTTGCCAGTGCCGGCTACCTGCTCAGTGGTCCGGTCATCGATCTCCTCAACAACACCTCGTCGATCGGCCAGCAGCTCACCGAGCGGCTGGCGCAATTGCGGCGTCCGCTGGAAAGGATCATGCAGATCTCGCATCAGGTCGAACAGATGACCGAGACCTCGCAGGAGCCGGGCATCCAGAAAGTCGCGGTCGCCCAGTCCGGCATCCTGTCGTCGGCCGCCAGCAATATCCTGTCGGCGGGGACAAGCCTCACCATCATCTTCGTGCTGTCGCTGTTCCTGCTCTCCTCGGGCACGATGTTCTACGAGAAGATCATCCAGTCCTTTGCCAGCCTCAGCGAGAAGAAGCGGGCGCTGCGCGTCGTCTATGACGTCGAGCGTGAAATCTCGCACTATCTGCTCACCGTCACCATCATCAATGCCGGTCTCGGCACCGTCATCGGCCTTGGCCTGTGGGCGCTCGGCATGCCCAACCCGCTGGTCTGGGGCGTCGCCGCCGCCCTATTCAACTTCCTGCCCTATGTCGGCGCGTTGCTGACCATCGTGCTGGTCGCGGTGATGGCGCTGATCAGCTTCGACACCATTTCCTACGCACTGCTGGCGCCGGCCTTCGTGCTGTTGTGCGATGTCGTCGAAGGCCAGTTCGTGACCCCGATGGTGGTCGGCAGGCGCCTGGAGATCAACGCCGTGGCGATCTTCATCGCCATCGCTTTCTGGTCGTGGCTATGGGGTTTCGTCGGCGCGCTGATGGCGGTGCCGCTGCTGGTCGTCATAAAAGTGTTCTGCGACCATTTCGAGGGGCTTGGCCATGTCGGCAATTTCCTCGCCGCGCAGCAAACCGCCGTGGTGGAAGACGAACCCGTCGAGGAGAACAACAAGGCCGCCGCGTAGCCAACTCGCTGTGTTTGCGGCGCCCGGACCGAATGCCTATATCCGGCCGGACAATGGCCGGTGCCCCTTCCCGATGAACGACGTTTCCTTCGACCTCGACGCCTATCTCGCTCGCATCGGTTACGCCGGTCCGCGGGACGCATCGCTGGATACGCTTAAGGCGCTGCATTTCCTGCATCCGCAGGCGATCCCCTTCGAGAACATCGATTCGTTTCTTGGCCAGCCCGTTCGGCTCGACATTGCTTCGCTGCAGGACAAGATCGTCCTTGGCGGGCGTGGCGGCTATTGCTTCGAGCACAATTTGCTCCTCATGCACGCGCTGAAGGCGCTTGGTTTCGAGGTCGGCGGCCTGGCCGCGCGTGTGCTTTGGGGCCATGGCGAGGACGCCATCACCGCGCGAAGCCACATGCTGCTGCGGATCGAGTTCCATGGCCGAACCTATATCGCCGATGTCGGCTTCGGCGGCCTGACCCTGACCGCGCCGCTGCTGCTCGAGCCGGGCCTCGAACAGGCGACACCGCACGAGACCTTCCGCATCGTCGAGGCCGGCGATCACTTCCGCCTGCAGGCCGCCATCAGCGGCGACTGGCGCTCGCTCTACCGCTTCGACCTGCAGCCGCAATATGAGGTCGATTATTCCATCGCCAACTACTTCCTGTCGACCAGCCCGACATCACATTTCCTAGGCACTGTCATCGCGGCGCGCGCCGCGCCCGACCGGCGTTACGCGTTGCGCGGCAACCGCCTGTCGATCCATCACCTTGGCGGCCGCACCGAGCAGACAGAGATAGCCACCGCCGCCGAACTCGCCGACACGCTGGAAGCCCAGCTCGGCATCATCATTCCCGACCGCACGGCTTTCGAGGCCAAAGTGCGTGAGAAAAAGATCGTGGAGACCAACGCATGACCGAACTGTCCGTTCTCGACCTGTCGCCGATCGTCGAGGGCAGCAACGCCTCGCAGTCGCTGGCCAACTCGCTCGATCTCGCCCGCCGTGCCGAACAGCTGGGCTACAAGCGCTACTGGCTGGCCGAGCATCACAACATGCCGGGCATCGCGAGCGCCGCCACATCGGTCGTCATCGCCCATGTCGCCGGCGGCACCAAAACCATTCGCGTCGGCGCCGGCGGCATCATGCTGCCCAACCATGCGCCACTGGTCATCGCAGAGCAGTTCGGCACGCTGGCCGCCCTGTTTCCCGGCCGCATCGATCTGGGCTTGGGCCGGGCTCCCGGCACCGACATGAACACCGCGCGCGCCTTGCGCCGCAACCTCGAGGCCGGCGCCGACAATTTCCCGCAGGATGTCGTCGAGCTGATGGGCTATTTCCTCCCCGCCGAGGAAGGCCAGCGCTTGCGCGCCGTGCCGGGCGAGGGCCAGAGCGTGCCGATCTGGATACTCGGCTCCAGCCTCTATGGCGCGCAGCTCGCCGCCATGCTCGGCCTACCCTATGCCTTCGCCTCGCATTTCGCGCCGGCCGAACTCGATCACGCGCTGGACATCTACCGCTCGCGTTTCCAGCCGTCGGAACAGCTCGACAAGCCGCATGTCATGCTCGGCCTCAACGTTTTCGCCGCGCCCACCGATGCCGAGGCGCGGCTGCTGTTCACCTCGCTGCAGCAGGCCTTCGTCAATCTGCGCACCGGTCGGCCGGGAAGACTGCCGCCGCCGGTCGAGAACTATGACCGCGATCTCGACCCGATGGCCAAGACCATGCTCGGCCAGGCCTTGTCCTGCGCCGTCGTCGGCTCTCCCGAGACGGTCCGCCAGGGCATCGACGCCTTCGTGCGCCGCACCGGCGCCGACGAGCTGATGGTCACAGCGCAGATCTTCGATCATGCGGCGCGGGTGCGGTCGTTCGAGATCCTGGCTGACGCTCACAAATCGCTGTCGCAGGCGGCCTGACATTTATCCGCCAGGTGCTTTTGCCTGCAGCGATGCTCTGCTAAGTGCGGCGCATCCCCAGGCAAGAGCGAGCCTTCCCGTGACACATGATCTTGACGCCCGCACGCAGTTTGCCATCGATCTGGCGCGGCGCGCCGGCGAACTCGGCCTCGAATATTTCCGCGATCTGGAAAGCCTGGCCATCGAGAGCAAGGGCCATCAGGACCTTGTCTCGCAAGCCGACCGTGAGGTCGAGCTGTTCATCCGCGCGGCCATCGCCAAGGACTATCCGCAAGACGGCATTGTCGGCGAGGAGCATGCCTCGGTTGCCGGCTCGACCGGCTATGCCTGGGTCATCGACCCCATCGACGGCACCGCCAATTTCGTGCGCGGCATACCGGCCTGGTGCGTGGTGATCGCTTGCGCAAAGGACGGGGAGGGGGTCGTCGGCGTCATCCACGAACCGTCGACCGGCGAGACCTTTCACGGCAGGCTCGGCGGCGGCGCCTTCGTCAACGGCAGGCCGATCAAGGCAAGTGCCGCGACCAGCCTGGAAGAAGGCTCGGTGGGGACCGGATTCTCGAACCGGGCCGAGGCCGAGAACATCGCCGTGCTGATCAAGAAGATCCTCGCCGAAGGCGGCGTCTTCTTCCGCAATGCGTCCGGCGCCCTGATGTTGGCCTATGTCGCCTCGGGCCGGCTGCTTGGCTATGTCGAGGAACACATGAATGCCTGGGACTGCCTGGCCGGCATGCTGCTGATCGAGGAGGCCGGCGGTACCGTTCTGAAGGCGGATCCCAGGACGGTGCTGCAGAGCGGGACGCAAGTCATCACGGGCGGCAAGGGCGTCTTTTCGAAGCTGCAGGCGCTTTGTTCCGGGGTGTTTTAGCTCTGACTTTTTCGCCACGGATGGGCGGCCGGAACCTTCCTTAGCCGTCGAAGCCGATAACGGAAGCTTCATCACCTTGAATTAACCATCAACGCGAAGGAGAATCTTCCTATGGCTGAGACTTCAATCGAATGGACCGACGCGACATGGAACCCGGTGGCCGGCTGCACGATCCTGACCGCCGGCTGTACGAACTGCTATGCAATGCGCATGGCGGCAAGGCTAGACGCCATGGGAATGAACAAGTACCAGGGCTTAACGCGCAAGACGGGTGACCGAGCCAAGTGGACCGGCAAAGTCATCACCGATCCGAGATCGCTGCCGATCCCCACGACTTGGTCAAAGCCACGCCGTGTCTTCGTGAATTCAATGTCTGATCTCTTTCATATCGATGTGCCGGCCGATTTCATTCGGCAGGTATGGACTGTGATGGAAGAGACGCCACGGCACACCTATCAGATTCTAACGAAGCGCCCAGAAGTCATGGCCAAGATTCTGACGCGTGGCGACTTTCCCGTTCTGCCGAACGTCTGGCTCGGGACCAGCGTTGAAGACCATCGAGTGCTGGGTAGACTCGATCACCTTCGCCGAGTGCCGGCAGCAATCCGTTTCGTTTCTCTAGAGCCGCTAATTGGGTCTGTAGCCGGTGCGAATCTCACCGACGTTCATTGGGCGATCGTTGGCGGTGAAAGCGGGCCAGGGGCACGGTACATGAATCCTCACTGGGTCGATGAGATCGAAACGATGTGCCGACGCGCGGGCACGGCATTCTTCTTCAAGCAGTGGGGGGGCAAAAACAAGAAAGCCGCCGGCCGTATGTTCAATGGTCGTATCTACGATGAGATGCCGGCAGCTACTGTTTAGAAAAGGTTGCCCTGTCTCTGCTTGTTGGCAGCGACCTTCCAAAACGCCAGGGCAAGCTCATGCTTGGCCGCCAGCAGAAGCCAATATAGTGGCTGATTGCCAGGCCCGGTTATTAGCTTGGGTTCCGGGGAGGGCCACACGCCAAGTCGTCCAACAAGCTCAGACCAATATCGCAAAATTGCCTGACGTGTTGCCTTAGCGTTTCCCGCTTTGATGGCGTCACGCCAGCCAGGAATGAAGGCATCGAGCACCGTAGAGTCGCCCGACGAGTATTTGTCGAGGTTCCGCTGTAGGTCCATCTGGCTGACATGTACGAGCATGTCGATGTACCGGAGGTCTGATAGCGTCCTGATTATGTCGAAGTTGAGTGTCTCTAGGTTGTAAGGATCCAGGTATGCGAAATTCAAGCTGTGAGGGTTCACAAGGCTGACGATTGTCTTGACGGTGGCAACGGCATTACCTGTGAAAGCCATGACCGGAGCGTTCAGCGCGCGTAGCCGTTTCTCGCAAGCCCTGACGCGTTCGGCTTCGATGTCTCCGATATATACCGCAGAGAATGGCGTGTTGCTGTCTACGCCCTTCTTCCAGGCTGCAACTACACCGCCATCAATGAATTCATTGGTGCCGCGAATCCGGCATCTGCCAGGTCCACAGAACGGATCAATCAGAGTTGCGCCAGCCTTGCCCTGGTCGAGCCATTTCGATCGTACGCCGCGACTGATGTCGACATAACGACATAGATAATCGTGCTTGGTTTTGGCCCAGGCGCCCACCTCCTCCACAGGTGATCCGTCGTCACCTTCAACAAGCTGCCCCACCAGTGCCCCCTCTTTGATCGATCCAACCACCTTTAGGATCAATCGACAAGCGACGAGCATTTCCTCGCGTCAACGCCGCTCACGCCAGCTTGGCCAGCAGCTTCATGAAGGTGGCGATCTCCTTGGCCGAGAGTGGCGCCAGCGTTTCCCTGGTGATTTCGCGCGCCAGCGGGATCAGGCGTTCGATGGCGTCGCGGCCTTCGGCGGTCAGATTGACCAGCAGCCGCCTTTTGTCGACCTCATGCTTGGAAAGCTCGACCAGGCCGCGCGCCTTCAGCCGGTCGATAACGCCTTTCACCGTCGCGGCATCCATCGCGATCAGCGTGCCGAGCTGGTTCTGCGAGGTCTCGCCGACATCGCGCAGCTTGGCGAGCGCGGCGAATTGCGGCGGCGTCAGGTCGCCGATATGCGCGGCGAAGATCGAGACATGGCGCTGGTGCGCCTTGCGCAGGATGAAGCCGACCTGCTCCTGCAGCAGGTAATCCTGCTCCTCGGGCTCCTCGGCCTCGACCAGCTTGAGCTCCCCGCCGCTCACCGCAGCCCGTCCCAGGCCTTGATGCCGTCGGCGGCAAGACCGCCCATGCGATTGTGGATGCGCGGGCCGCAGGTCATGGCGAGGCAAAACAGGATCTCGTCGGGGCGCGGACCGTCGCTGATGCCGACTTCCATGGCGTCGAAATGGCTGCGCACATAGGCGGCGTTGATGTGGCCGAGCGGCACGTCGAGCTTCGAGCCGAAGGCGCCGACTTTCTTGGCCGATGGCACGATCGCCTTGGCGTCGCCGAGCCGCTCGCGCATCGCGTAGCCGCCGGGCACATGCCAGAGCGCGCCATGCTCCAGCTCGCCCGCCGTGCCGACGATGGCGCCCTTGCCATAGCCGTCGATCTGTTTGACGTCGCCACCCAGTGCCGCGATCAGCCGGTCGGAAAGCAGCAGGCCGAGCGGCTTCAGATCGTCCATGGCGCTCTGCAGATCCTCGACATAGCGCCCGGCGAACGGGTTCCTGACCACGGCCATGGCCGCCGCACGCCGGCGCGGCACGTCCGCGACCGGCCCGCCCTCATGAAATATCTCTTCGCTAAGCACCGCGATCTTGCGGATCGGAAACTCAGGCATGGGCAACTTCCTCCCTCGGATTTTTGTTGGGCGCGGCAAGCGCAACCGAGCCACTGATGCGGGCCTCACCGCCAAGAAACAGCGCCGATCCGGCAATCAGCCCGCGCCGGCGAAAATCTTCGGCGACGGCAAGGCCATTGTCCAGCGCCCGCGCCACCTCGCCAGGCGCAAGCGTCCGGACGCCTTGCGTCACCAGCCGCGCGCCAAGGTCGCTGTCGGGCGAAAGTTCACGTGCGGGAATGCGCTTGATGGCGGGATTGCCGGGCAGGTCCACCGCATTGGCAATCAGCGTCGCCGCCGCGTCGGCCTCGGCGCCGGTCCGCGCCAGCACGGTGACGGCGTCGGCAATGCCAAGCGAGAAGGAACGGCCACGCCAGCCGCTGGTGGCGACGCCGCGAACGCCATCTTCCGCGCGGATCGTGATCCGGTCGGCCATGCCATTGCCGGTGCCGGCGACCGCCAGGCCGATCGATCGGCCCGTGCCGATGTGGAGGGCGCTGTCGCCGCCATTGTTGACATAGGCGCGCTCGAGCTTGCGGCCGGCAAGCAATGCGGCGAGCATTTCGTCGGCTACCGATCCCGCAACGGCCGCCATCGGTGTGATGAAACATTCCGCCAGCGGCATGACGGCCGCTTCCATGCGGCGCGCTGTCGGCCCGTCGAAGGCGCGCGGCGCCAGGAAAAATGCCGGGAGCCGCAATTCGGGAAGCTCCCGGACCAGCTCGATCAGGATCGTCTGGAACCGTGCGATGGCTTGCTCATAGGCCAGGCGGCATTCCCGCGCCTCGCCGAAGGCCTCGACGATCAGGTCGATCGGCCCATGGTTGAGATGCAGCCGCTTGCCGTCCTGCAGCCAATGCGCTTGCGGGCCGTCCATCATCCGGTCCCGTTGTTCGACTCGGCGCGCCGCAATTGCGCCAGCGGCGGCCAGGGATTGTCGGACGGCGCGCCGGTGCCGCGGCGCGGGTTGAGGTATTCGCCACCCTTGGCGACGATATCCTCGACACTGCGGATCTCGGCCTCGTAGCCGCCCAGCCTGACATAGTCGTCGCGGCGCAGAGTGAATTCGATCGGCGCCACCAGCGCCGGTGTCGGCACATAGCCGAAGGCGCCTTCCGGCACGCGCGTCACGTCGACCATCAGCGTGATGCCGCCGCCCGGCCAGACATAGACCGGCGCGCCGCCGACCGTCACATAGGTCTTCAGGCCCTGCACCGACCGGGTGAGATTGACCGGGTTTTCGGTGACGCCGGCGCGCAGCGAACCACCGGCACCGCCGATAAACAGCACCGTGCACAAAGCCGGCTCGCAATTGTCCTCGATCAGATTGACCGACTTCTGCAGCCGCTCCGGAAATGGCTTTTCGACCGGCTTCAATTCGTCGTCGAGTTCGTAGTAGGCGAACTGCTCGCCGGTGGTCGAAACCATCAGCAGCGACAGGCCCGGCCGCGCGCCCTTCTTGGCGTTCCATTCCCCGAGGATCGACAGCGGGTCGGAAATCGAGGTGCCGCCCCAGCCGAGGCCGGGCTCGGAGACCTTGAAATAGCGGCCCGGCGTCGAGCGGCGGCCAATGATTTTGATCCCCGTATCCTGCCAACCCAGCACCTTGCCGGCCTGATGCTCGGAGACGACGCCGGTGATATGGTCGTCGACCACCACCACCTCGTCGACCAGCCCGCGCCATTGCGTGGCGAACATGCCGATCGTGGCCGAGCCGCAGCCGACGCGCATGCGGTGTTCCTGCTTGCCGTCGATGACAGGTGGTTTGCCGGCTTCGACGATGATGGTGGCGCCGCCATCGATGGTCAGTTCCACCGGCTTGCGGTTGCACAGATTGAGCAGCGCGTCGCAGGTGGCGCGCCCTTCCGCCTTGGAGCCGCCGGTCAGATGATGCACGCCGCCCAGCGACAGCATCTGCGAACCATACTCGCCCGTGGTGACATGGCCGATCGCCTCGCCCTGCGAGCGCACGACAGCCGTTTCGGGTCCAAGATGACGGTCGGTGTCGATCTTCACCTTGACGCCGCAATACGAAAAAATGCCTTCGGTGACGACGGTGACGAGATCGACGCCCTCGACTTCCTGGCTGACGATGAACGGCGCCGGTTTGTAGTCCGGATAAGTGGTGCCGGCGCCTATTGCCGTGACGAAGCGGCGCCCAGTGTTGACCAGTTCGCCATCCCATGCCTCCCCTTCAGCAACGAAAGGCACGATTGCCGCGCCGGTTTCTGCCGCATGGTCGAGAATGGTCAGCGGATCCATGCGCACGATCCGGCCGCCGGAATTGCCATAGCGGTCGCAGGCGCCGGTGCGGCCATCGGCGATGTAGCACATGACCGGGCAGGCATCGCAGCGGATCTTCTCCGCCACCTGCTTCTCGCCGGGATCATGGGTCTCGAAACGCTCGGCAAGCTCGCTCATACGCGTGCCTCCTTTTCACGGATGCCATCTTTTTCAAGGATGCCAGCGCGGATACGCGTCGGCGTCGCCGGAACCTTGGTGATGAGCACGCCGGTGGCGTGGCGGATGGCGTTGAGGATCGCCGGCGCCGTCGGGATCAGCACATGCTCGCCCAGCCCCTTGGCGCCGAACGGCCCCTCGGGATCGGGAACCTCGACCAGAATGGTCTCGATCGGCGGCACGTCGCCTATGGTCGGGATGAGATAATCGTGCAAATTCTCGGTGCGGCCGGGAATGTACTCTTCCATCAGCGCCATGCCGATGCCCTGGGCGATGCCGCCCTCGATCTGGCCCTCGACCAGCAGCGGGTTGATCGCCTTGCCGACATCATGCGCGGCGGTAATTTTCAGCAGCCTCACCGTCCCGAGCTTGAGATCGACCTCGAGTTCGGCGATCTGCGCGCCGTAGCCATAGAGGGCATAGGGCTTGCCCTGGCCCTTGGCATCGAGCGGCAGCGTCGGTGGGTCATAGGTCTCTTCGGCGCGGAAGACAAAACCATCGGCGTCCACATCGAGCGTAGCGAGATCGATGCGGCGGGTGGCCTCGCCCTCGCGGATGACAATCGCCGCGCCGTCCAGTTGCAGAGACGCCTTTTCGGAGACATTGGCAAAACGCAGGATCTTGTCGCGCAAGGCGCGGCCGGCTTTTTCGGCCGCCTTGCCGGTCACAAAAGTCTGGCGCGATGCGGAGGTCTTGCCGGCATCGGGGCTGATCGCCGTGTCGGCGCTCTTCAACCGGAATCTTTCCAGCGGCAGGCCAAGCGCGTCGGCGCAGATCTGCGTGATGACGGTGTTGGAGCCCTGGCCGATATCGACGGCGCCCTGGTGCAGGATGACGTCACCCGATGGCGAGATGCCGACGCGGATGGTCGACGGGTTCGGCAGCGAAGTGTTGCCGCAGCCATACCAGCAGGACGCCACGCCAACGCCACGCTTTTTGTCCACATGAGCACTGTTGAAAGCATCCACGTCAGCCGTCGCACGCGCCCAATGCGGCCGCAACGCCTCGAGGCATTCGGCAATACCGACGCCGGACTCCAGTCTCTGCCCGGTAACCGTTTCGGAGCCGTTCCGAAGGCAGTTTCTCAGGCGAAAATCGAGCCGGTCGATGCCGAGTTTGCCGGCCAGCTCATCATAGAGCGTCTCCTGCATGATCGTCGCTTGCGGCACGCCGAAGCCACGGAAGGCACCGGAGATCGGCCCATGCGTGTGGATGGCGCGGCCCTCGGCGCGGTAGTTCGGTGTCGCATAAGGGCCGGAGGCATGCACCGGCACGCGGTTGGCCACCGTCGGCCCCCAGCTAGCATAGGCGCCGGTGTTGAAATCGCCGGCAAAGATCATGCCGGTGACATGGCCTTCGGCATCCGCGCCGATGGTCGCCTTCATCTCGGCCGGATGGCGCTTGGTGGTCGACATCATCGATTCGTTGCGGGTGTAGGTGAGCGCCGCCGCCCGGCCGGTCTTGAGCGCCACAAGGCCTATCAGCGGCTGCAGCGAAACATCGAGCTTCGAGCCGAAACCACCGCCGGTCGCCGTCGGCACGATGCGCACCTTGTCGACGGGCAGGCCGAGCACTTTCGCGGTGTCGTCGCGGTCCATATAGGGCGCCTGGGTGCAGGCGACGACGACCAGCGTGTCGCCGTCCAGATAGGCATGGCCGGCTTCCGGCTCGATATAGGCGTGCTCGACATAGGACGTGTCGATCGCGCCGGTCACGGTCACGGCCGCATTGGCAAGCGCCGCCTCGGGATCGCCGCGCTCGACGAAGCCCTTGGTCAATAAATTGGCTGGGCGGTTGCCGTGGATCAGGGCAGCGCCGCTGGCCTGCGCGTCGGCGGGTTGGAGAAAGTGCGGCAGTTCGGTCCAGCGGATCGGGAAATCCGACAAATCGAGATCGAGGATTGCCTCGCGCTCGCCGGCAACGAGCGCCACCGCCTCGCCGCGAAGCCGCGCAAATCCCTCGGCCAGCGCCGGCTGGTCGGCGAATGGGCCGATCACGCCAAAACAGTTTTTGCCCGGAATGTCGGCCGCCGTGAAGACACCAACGACGCCGGGATGCGCTTTGGCCCAGCCGTCGAGATCGCCGAAGGCGAAGCTGGCGTGATAATGCGGCGAACGGACCACCAGCACGGCAAGCGCATCGGCCGGGAAGGAATCGCTGCCGAATTTCTCAGCCCCGGTCACCTTTGGCAGGCCGTCGAGCCTGACGGGCGACGCGCCAACGGCGTGGCCGGACTGGGGCAGGCAGAAATCGAGGCTTGCTGCCTGCTGAGAAGCCTCCATCACCGCCGCGATGATCTTCCGGTAGCCGGTACAGCGACACAAAATACCGCCCAGCGCATCCTGCACCTCGGTCTCGGTCGGTCGGGGTTTGGCATCCAGCAGCGCCGTTGCCGCGACCAGCAGCGCCGGCGTGCAGATGCCGCATTGCGCCGCGCCATGGGCGAGAAAGGAGGCTTGCAGCGCCGAAAGCCGGCCGTTGGCCAGCCCCTCCACTGTCGTCACCGATGCGCCGGCGGCGGAAGCCGCCGACATCAGGCAGGCGCAGACCGGATCGCCGTCGACCAGCACCGTACAGGCGCCGCAATCACCGGCGTCGCAGCCAACCTTGGTGCCGGTGAGCAGCAACTCGTCACGCAGCACCTGGGACAGCCGGCGCAGCGGCGGCACGTTGACCGAGACGGCGGCGCCATTGACCGCGAAGGCAATGTCTGTTCGTTCAAAGCCGAGGCCAGGCGGGACCCTACCCAGATCGAGCAGAGCTTCATCCACTTCAGGCAGAAGCTGGTTCATGTCAGGCTGAGCTTGTCTCATGCCGCCGCCACCATATGATCGTTTGTCGGTCCGGCCGCCGTCAGCACGGCCCGCGCGACGATCTCGCGCACGGCATCCAGCCGATACTCAGCGCTGCCACGCACATCGGCGATCGGCGAGAGTTCCGTCATTGGCGCGGACTGGATCGCATCGGCGAACCCATGATCGGCCGGCAACCCGCGTATCGCGGCCTCGACGCCGGCAAGCCGCTTGGCGACAGCCGAACATGATCCCACGGCAATCGCCGCTTCAATGACAGTGCCGTTCTCTACGATCAGACGCGCCGCCACCATGGCAATGGAAATGACGAGGTAGCGCCGTGCGCCGAGCTTGACGAAAGCCGACGCGCCGGCGGCGGCCGGCTTCGGTACGCGGATGGCCGTGACCATTTCGCCAGGGTGCATGGCCGTGCGGCGGTTGCCGAGAATGAAATCCGGCAAAGGCAGGTGGCGCGTCGTCGTTGCCGAACGCAGCTCGACCTCGGCGTCAAGCACGAGCAGGCCAGGCACGCCATCGGCGGCCGGCGAGGCGTTGCAGAGATTGCCGGCGACGGAAGCGACGTTCTGGATTTGCGGTGAACCGACCTCGCGCGCGGCCTGTTTCAGCGCGTCGAAGGCTGGCGGCAAGGGATGGCGGATGATGTCTGTCCACGTCGTGCGCGCGCCGATGACAAAGTGGTCATCCGTCTCGGCGATGCCGCGCAGCACTGCCAGGCCGTTGATGTCGAGGACATTGTCGCGGAACGGCTTCGCGCCTTGCGCCGGATAGAAATCCGTACCGCCGGCAAGAACGCGCCACGCGCCCTCGCCAAGCAGCGCGAGCGCCTCGTCGACCGTGGTGGGTTTCGCGTAACGGATCACGCTTTGCCTTCCCAGAGATGGGGCCTTCCCCGAAATGGCCCTCCCGGGGCGTTTACCCCGGCATGATCTTGCCGGTCTGCAACCGGAAATTCATTCGTATGCAAATGATATCAAGCCGGGTGAAATTGTCAAAGCCAGAGTTTGGGCTGTCGTGCTTGCCGAGGGGCAGGCAACAAGATTGTTACGCCATCGGAGGTTGACGCGGCCGGCCATCTGGTCAAGTTTCTGCCTCCGGTCGCGTCAGCGGCATCTTTCTACTGGAGCCTGAGCCCAACGCAGAGAAGAAGGAGGCCCAATGGCCGACGAAGCGCTTGTTGTCATCGACCTGCAGAACGATTTTTGCCCGGGCGGCGCGTTGGCCGTGACCGGCGGCGACGAGATCGTGCCGCTGGTCAACGATATGATCCGGCACGCCGACTATGTCGTGCTGACGCAGGACTGGCACCCTGCCGGCCATTCCAGCTTCGCCTCCAGCCATCCGGGCGCGCAGCCTTTCACCATGATCGAAATGCCCTATGGCCAGCAGACTTTATGGCCGGACCATTGCATCCAGGGCAGCCTCGGCTCGGATTTTCATTCCGGCCTTGCCTGGACCAAGGCCGAACTCGTCATCCGCAAGGGGTTTCGCCCCGCAATAGACAGCTATTCGGCCTTCTTCGAGAACGACCACACGACGCCGACCGGCCTCGGGGGCTACCTCAGGGAGCGCGGCATCGACACCATCACCCTGGTCGGCCTGGCGACCGATTTCTGCGTCGGCTTTTCGGCGCTGGATGCCGTCAGCCAGGGTTTCAAAACCACCGTCCGGCTCGATGCCTGCCGTGGCATCGACCTCAACGGCTCGCTTGATGCCATGCTGCGGCGCATGCGCGACGCCGGCGTGACGCTTGAAGACCATCTGTCGGACTGAACCGACGGTGGGGCATCAGGGGGGCTTTTCGCGGATCAGCGCAGGCATCATGGCGGCTGTGGCGATCGCCTTCGCCATGCTGTTTCCGGGGGCAGCCTTCGCGGCTGATGAACACGCCCTGCCCGGCGCCTCGATGCCGCTGTGGTGGGCTCTGCCCTTCGCCGGCTTGCTGTTGTCGATCGCCACCGGCCCGCTGCTGTTTCCCCATGTCTGGGAGCATCATTACGGCAAGATCGCAGCCCTTTGGGCCGCGTTTGTGGTCGTGCCGCTGGCGATCGCCTTTGGCATCCCTTCGGCGACCGAGGCGGTGCTGCACGCGCTGCTCACCGAATACATGTCCTTCATCATCCTGCTGTTCGCGCTGTTCACCATTTCAGGCGGCATCCTGGTCGCCGGCAACATCCACGGCACGCCGCTGGTCAATGCCGGGCTGCTGCTGGTCGGCGCGTTGCTCGCCTCGGTCATCGGCACGACGGGCGCCTCGATGATCCTGATCCGGCCGATCATCCGCGCCAATGACAACAGGCCGTTCAACGCCCATGTCGTCGTCTTCTTCATCTTCCTGGTGTCCAACATTGGCGGCTCGCTGACGCCGCTCGGCGACCCGCCGCTGTTCGTCGGCTTCCTGCGCGGCGTCGATTTCTTCTGGACGACCGCAAACCTCTACCGGGAGACGCTGTTCGTCGGCGGTGTGGTGCTGGCGGTATTCCTGGCGATCGACATCATCCTGCACCGGCGCGAGGCCGGAGGGCCGAAGATCAAGGACCCGACGCCGGATTCGAAGGTTCGCATCCGCGGCCTGCCCAACGTTCCGCTGCTGGCCGGCGTCATCGCCGCCATCCTGCTGTCGGCGACGTGGAAACCTGACGTCACCTTCTCCATTCAAGGCGTGACGCTGGAACTGCAGAACCTGGTGCGCGACGCCATCATCCTGGTGCTCGCCTTCGTGTCGTTGGAGGTTTCGCGCCGGGAATACCGCGCGGCGAACGGCTTCAACTGGGGTCCGATCACCGAAGTGGCAAAATTGTTTGCCGGCATCTTCATCTGCATCGTACCGGTCACCGCGATCCTGAGGGCCGGCCACGAGGGCGCGCTGGCGCCGCTGGTCGCGCTCGTCACCTCGGCACAAGGCACGCCCAACGATCTCGCCTATTTCTGGCTGACCGGTGCACTGTCGTCCTTCCTCGACAACGCGCCGACCTATCTGGTGTTCTTCGAGCTTGCCGGCGGCGACCCACGCCACCTGATAACCGAATTCGCCTCAACATTGGCGGCGATCTCGGCCGGCGCCGTGTTCATGGGCGCCAACACCTATATCGGCAATGCGCCCAACTTCATGGTCTATGCCATCGCCCGGCAGCGTGGCGTCGAGATGCCCGGTTTCTTCGGCTATATGGCGTGGTCGGGAGCGGTGCTGATCCCGACCTTCTTGGCGGCGGGCTTTCTTTTCTTTAGCTGAGGCGGCGCGGAGCCTTACCTCCCCCTTGTGGGGAGGTCGGACCGCAGGTCCGGGTGGGGGTCTGGCGCCGCACCCCCACCCGGCTGCTTTGCAGCCACCCTCCCCACAAGGGGGAGGGTAATCCTCATCCCACCCCCACATACCGCCTGACCGCCGATGGGTCGGCGCGCAATTCCTCGACATCGACCGTCTCGCGATTGCGGCCATTTTCGATGAAGCATACGCGGTCGGCGACAGACAGCACGGCATCGACCCGCTGTTCGACCAGGATGGTCGAGACACCCATGTCGCGCAGCTTCGACACCGTCTCGCGGATCTTTGCGATCATCGACGGCATCAGCCCTTCGGTCGGCTCGTCGAGCAGCAGCACTTGCGGTTCGAGGCAGAGCGCGCGCGCCATCGCCAGCATCTGCTGCTCGCCGCCCGACAAGGTGCCCGAGCGCTGGCGTAGCCGCTGGCGCAGCAATGGAAAGAGGTCGAGGACGTTTTCCCGCGTCGCCTTGCCCTTGCCGCGCGCCATCAGCCCGATCTCGATGTTCTCCGCCACCGTCATCTCGGCGAACAGCCGCCTGCCTTGCGGCACATAGGCGACGCCGGCCTTCGGCACCTCATGCGCCGGCAGGCCGGTCAATTCCTGGCCGGCGAGCTTGATCGAGCCGGCGCTTGAAGGAACCAGGCCCATGATCGCCTTCAGTGTCGTCGTCTTGCCGGCGCCGTTGCGGCCGAACAGGCACAGCACCTCGCCCTCGTTCAGCACGAGGTCGAGCCCGTAAAGCACCTGGACCTCGCGGTAGAAGCAGTCGAGTCCGGCGATCCGCAATGCTTCCGCCTTGCCCGTCTCGGCCTTGCTTGTCTCACTCATGGGGCGGTCCCCAGATAGGCTTCCTGCACCGCCGCGTTGTCGCGGATGGCCTCGGGCGTGCCTTCGGCCAGAATCTTGCCGGCATTGAAGACGGTGATGCGGTCGGCGAGCTGCATGACGACAGGCATGTTATGTTCGATCAGAAGCACGGTGGCGCTGCTGGTGATGTCACGTACAAGCGTGATGAAATTGTCGATCTCAGAGTCGGCCAGCCCTTGCGTCGGTTCGTCGAGGATCAGCAGGCGTGGCTTCAGTGCCAGGCCCATCGCCACCTCCAGCAGGCGCTGGTGGCCATAGGACAACTGCCCGGCCGGCATATGGGCGCGGTCGGCCAGGCCCGTGCGTTCGAGCGCCGACATGACGCCGGCACGCACCGCGCCTTTCGATCGGCCATCGCTCAGCGTGCGCTGCACCGGCAGCGCGACATTGTCATAGGCACTGAGATTGGCGAAGACGCTGGTGATCTGGAACGTGTAGGCAATGCCCTGGCGCACCCTGACATAGGCCGGCTGGCCGGTGATGTCGGCGCCGTCGAAGACGATCGCCCCCGAAGATGGCTGGATGCGGCCGCTGACCAGGCTGACGAAGGTGGTTTTCCCTGCCCCGTTGGGGCCGATGACAGCGCGGATCTCGCCCGGCATCAAGGTGAAGTCGACATTGTCGACGGCGCGCAGGCCGCCGAAATGGCGCGACAGGCCCTTGGTGGTCAAAAGCGGCGTCATGGCAACCACCCGAGCCAGCGCTGGCGAATGCTGCCCAAGATGCCTTTCGGGAAAAACAGGACCAGCAGGATGAGCGCCACGCCGACGATCAGCAGGTAGGCGGAGGTGTAGCCGCTGGTGACGTCGATGACATAGTACATGAAGACCGTGCCGATCAGCGGTCCGAGTGTTGTGGCGGCACCGCCGAGCAGCACCCAGAGCAGGGGCAGGATCGAGTACTGGACTGAGGCGAAGCTTGAGCCGACATAGCCAAACAGCAGCGCATAGGCGGCACCCGAGGCCGCACAGATCGTACCGGAGACGACGACGGCGATGAGCTTGTTGGAGAAGGTGTCGTAGCCCAGCATCTTCGTCCGCTCTTCGTTCTCACGAATGGCGACCAGCACGCGGCCATAGCGGGAGCGGACGACGGCCAGCGTGATCAGCAGCACGATCGAGAACAGCGCCAGCGCGCTCATGTAGCGCACCGTAGGATTGGTGAGGTCGAACGAGGTCGCGCCGAAAGTGAGGACGCGCGCCGGCTGCGGCACGACCTGGCCCTGATCGCCGCCGGTCCATGTCGAGAAATAGAGGATCAAGAGATAGAACACCTGCGCGAACATCATGGTGACGATCATGAAGGCGACACCCGTGGTGCGTAGCGCCAGCAGGCCGATCGCCAGCGCCAGCACCGCGCCGCAGGCAATCCCGCCGAGGAAGGCCAGTGGCACGTTCCAGCCGAGCTGGATGATGGTAAGGCCGGCGCCGTAAAGCCCGGCGCCGAAGAACATGGCATGGCCGAGGCTGAGCAGGCCGACATAGCCGAACAGCATGTTGTAGCCCATGGCGAACACCGCCAGCACCATGATGCGGGCAAGCAGGCCGTGATAATAGTCCGGCAACACGAAGCTCAGCATGAAGAGCAGGGCGATGACGCCGAGATGCAGGGAATAAGCCTTTGCCGGCGACGCTTCGCTCATCGCGATGCCGTCCCGAACAGGCCTTGCGGCCGGAACACCAGCACCATGGCGACCAGCAGCGTGGCGATGATCTTGGCCAAGGTCGGCGAGAAGAACATCGAGATGATGCCGTCGGAGAGGCCGATCAGCACGGCGGCGACGACAGTGCCGCGCAGCGAGCCGAGGCCGCCGATGATGACGACGATGAAGGACAAGAGCAGCGGATCCTGCCCCATCAGATAATGCGCCTGGCTGATCGGCACGATCAGCACCGCGGCAATCGCCGCCAGCATCGCGCCAAGCGCGAAGACGCCGCCATAGACTCGGCCGACCGCGATGCCGAAGGCCTGCGCCGTCTCGCTGTCATATTGCGTGGCGCGCATGACGAGGCCGATCCTGGTGCGCGTCAGCACCAGCCATGTCGCGATCAAGAGCAGCGCGGAAGCCGCAATGATCGACAGCTTGTAGCCGGAATAGCCGAACCACGGCAAAAGGATGCGGTAGCTGAACGGTGGCTCCACGGGCCGCGCCTCGGGGCCATAGAAGCTCAGTGCCAGTTGCTGGATGATGTAGAGCATGCCGATCGTGGCAACGATGGTGGCTTCCGGATTGTAGTTGAGCCGGCGCAGCACCAGCCGCTCGGCGACCAGCGCGATCGCGCCGACGATCAGCGGCGCGATCACCAGCGCCGCCAGGAAGCCGAGCGCCGGATGGCCCGATATCGCCGTCGAGATCGCCCAGGCGAGCACCGCGCCCAACATGAAGAACTCGCCATGCGCGACATTGACCACCCGCATCACACCGAACACCAGCGACAGCCCGAGTGCGGTCAGCGCCAGTACGGCGGAGGTGACGAGGCCTTCGAGGGCGGCGAGGAGGAGGTGGGGACCGAAGTGCATGGTTTAAACGCAAGCAGGTGCCAAGCGCACCCCCCTCTGGCCTGCCGGCCATCTCCCCCTCAAGGGGGGAGATTGGCAGTTTCTGCGAAGGCGCCAACCCCCCAACCTTGGGGATTGGCGAAACCCAAGACGACATCCGATCTCCCCCCTTGAGGGGGAGATGTCCGGCAGGACAGAGGGGGGTGCCTTGGCGCTCACGCTTGCCAGATGGCTAAACCTAAAGCGCCTGCGTCGTATAATCCCCCTCGGCCTCGTAGAGCCCATCCTCGATCTTGGTCTTGTGCACGACCTTGAGCTTGCCGCCTTCGACCTTGGAGATGTTCTGGATGCCGAAGCACTGGTGGATCTTGCCGTTGAAGGTTTTCGCGCCCTGCGGATGTTCGGGGCCTTCGGCGAAGGCAGTCAGCGCCTCGGTTGCCTCGACCAGCTTGGCGCGGTCTTCCGGGCCTTTGTAGCCGGCGTCTTCCATCGCCTTCTTGACGACGTAGAGCGTTTCCCAGCAGCCGAACATGTGCGCGGCGGTGGAGACGTCCTTGGGGTCGCCGACCGCCGCGCCATTGTCGTCGATGCCGACAGCGGTGCGATAGGCCTTTTGCGCGGCGCTATCATCGGGCTGGGCGTAGCGCGGCGAGCCTTCCCAGAAATGGCTGCCGTCCAGGAATTCCAGGCCGGGGCTGTTGATGTCGGTGGCTTCGAGCGAATCGATGAAGCCGAACAGCTGTGGCCGGTTTGAACCGTAGAACTCGCCGAGCTCCTTGACGAAGGTGAGCACCGCCGGACCGACCATGACATGGTAGATCACCTCGGTCTCCGGCGGGATCTGCGGGAAATATTTGGTGAAGGAGGATTCCGTCGGCGGGATGGCGATCTGCGCGATGACGTCGGCGCCTTGCGCCTTCAGCGCCGGCGGCAGGTAGTCGCGGTGGTCGTAGCCGAAGGCGAAATCCGGGAAGATCTGCGTCACCTTCTTGCCGGCATTGGCCGCGATCCATGGCGCCATCGACTGGATCTGGCTCTTAACGTCGGTGATGCCGGGCTGGAAGACATAGCGGTTGAGCTTGGTCGAGGCGACGTGGTGGCCTTCGCTGACGACGAAATAGGGGATCTTGTTTTCGCCGGCGGCGGGCGCCGAGCCGATCACGACATGCGAGAACAGCGTGCCGTAGACGATGTCGGTCTTGTGCTGGGTGGCGAACTTGCCGACCACTTCGGCACCACGGCCGGGATCGGTGCCGTCATCCTCGATGATGACCTCGACCTGGCGGCCATTGATGCCGCCGGCGGCGTTGATCGCCTTGACCGCGGCAGCGGTGGTCTTCTCGTACCAGCGGCCATAGGCGGCACCGATACCGGTGCGGTGCGACTGGAAGCCGATCTTGATCGGCGCCGAACTCTGCGCCTGGGAATAGCGGACGAAACCAGGCGCCACGGCAAGGCCGGCGCCCGCGGCCAGGCCCTTCAGCGCGGTGCGGCGGGTGAGGCCAGTCTTGGAGGCGAAGGCAGTCTTGGAGAGGTCGAAAAATCCGTTCTTGTCAGCCATGTTCGTTCCCCTGTTTTTCAGTCTTGACCAACGATAAGGCGGCTTCGGCCCCCTCGCTCGGAGGAGGCAAAAATCGCATGTGTACAAACTAAATCACCAAAGCCTTGATGTGGCAAGCGAGCTTTCCCCAACGACATCGGGGCCGCCCTTTTCTCATCCGACGGTCGGTGTGGCAAGCAGCCAGAGGCCGAAGACCGTGTAGGCGATCATCAGCAGGGTGAGCGGAGACTGGCTGAGTGCGGCGCGGGCAGGCTGCGGATGCAGGCGCCAGGCGAAGCCATGGGCGACCAGCACGGCGAGCACATGGCCCAGGATGATGGCGCCGGCCTGGATGTTCCATAGCCACCAGGCCGACTCCGCCCCGGCGACGATGCCGGCCTCGACCTGGATGTCGGCGGTACCGAACAGGTCCCAGCCCAGCGCGAACGGGTCGGACAGGGAGGCAAGCGCATATTGGCCGTCGACCAGCAACGCCGTCAGATAATGCGCGATATGATAGGCAAGTGCGATCGGCACGATCGACCAGACCAGCAGGCCGGCCGCTTGTCCGAGCGGCTGATCGCTGCCGGCCAAACGCTGGCCGAGCCAGACCGCGAAAAGGAACACGGCTGCCAGCAGAACGAATGTCAAAACGAGCCCGAAAGTGCCGCTGCCGATCACTGCCGTGCGGCCCGGGAATTCGAGCGGATTGACGCCGAACAGGCCGAACCAGAAGAATGTTTTAGACAGGCCGTCGAAGGAGACCGAGGACAGGGCCAGCAGCAGGAAGGCGACGCCGCTGGACGGCAGCGGCTCGGCGGCAAGCAGCTTGGCACCCGGCCAGCACAGTGCAAGCCGACCGTCCTCATCGCGCACGACCGGCGCAAAACGCGCCACCATCGAGAAGAACACCGTCAGGAACTCGCCGCTGCGGCTCCACTGGGGATAGCCGAAGGCCAGCTGGGGATAGCCGAAGGCCAGCATGGCGAGGAAAGAGAACAACCAGTAGAGGCCGGCGGCCCATGCGAGGCGAGCGGGATCGTCGGGCGCCGGATCGATGAGTTCGAACCAGGCAAAGGCGAAGAACACGACGACCGCCGGCCAACAGCCGAGCCATCGGGGGAGGCACCATGGTTCCGCATCGCCTATGCCGAGCAGGCGTGAAGCAAGACGCCACGGCCCATACCAGGGGTTGAGCCACGACCAGAGGTCGCCGAAGACGCCTTGCAGCAAGGTGACGCCGGCCCACAGCAGCGTCCAGATCACCAGTGGCAGCGGGTTGGAGAGCGGGTCGCGGCTGCCGAACAAGCCGGCGGCAACGAGAATTGCAAAGCCGGCAAAGGAGATCAGGCTGATGGCCGTGCGGGAGCTGTCGCCGAGGGTGAACAGCGGCAGGCGCCGGCGCCAGAAACGGTCGAGGGAAGCCGCCGGCAGCAGCGCCAACACGAGGAAGCTGACGGCAACCGCGAAGGCGCCGCCGATCAGGTAGTAGCCGGTCGGAAGGAGGAGGACGTGGCCCCGGTCGGAGGCGTGCGCGAAGGCGGGGGCGGGTGCAATAAGCAGCGCGACAAGCAACAAAGCCAACGACAGACGACAGCGCTCTACGGCGCCCCCCTCTGTCCTGCCGGACATCTCCCCCACAAGGGGGGAAATTGGCAGTTCGCGCGATCGGCGCTTTTCTGGCAACGCTGGAGATTGGCGAAAGCGGAGATGACAGCCAATCTCCCCCCAAGTGGGGGAGATGTCCGGCAGGACAGAGGGGGGCGCCAAGGCACTCAGCCTATCCAACTTTGCGGTCTCGTATGGCGATGCCGGAAGCACCGGTCGCCTCTCACACCTTGACCAGTTGCTCCACACGATCCTTTTGCCCGAATATCCGAAGATACCGCTCGATCTCTTCCTCGTCCCCCGTCGCCTTGGCGGGGTTGTCGGAAAGCTTCACCGCCGGCCTGCCATTGGCCTCGGTGACCTTGCAGACCAGCGATATGGCATCGAGGCTGTTGGTTTCGATCGGCGCGCAGCCTTCGAAATCATTGGTGAGGTTGGTGCCCCAGCCGAACGACATGCGCACCTTGCCCTTGAAGTGGCGGTAGGTTTCCTCGATGGTTTCCACCTCGAGACCGTCGGAGAAGATCAGCAGCTTCTGCTTGGGGTCCTTGCCCTTCTCGCGCCACCAGGACAGGATCTTCTCGCCGCCCTCGATCGGCGGCGCGCTGTCGGGGCGGAAGCCGGTCCAGTCGGCCACCCAGTCCGGCGCGTCGCGCAGGAAAGAGGCGGTGCCGAAGGCGTCGGGCAGCACGATCAAAAGGTTGCCGCCATAGTAGCGCTGCCAGTCCTGCAGCACCTTGTAGGGAGCCTGTTTCAGCTCCTTCTCCGAAGTGGCCAGTGCCGCAAACACCATCGGCAGTTCATGCGCGTTGGTGCCGAGCGCTTCGAGGTCGTTGTCCATGGCTAGCAGCACGTTGGAGGTGCCGGTGAAGGCCTCGCCGATGCCTTCCTTCAGCGCCTCGACGCACCAGCGCTGCCACAGGAAGGAATGGCGCCGGCGTGTGCCGAAGTCGGAAATGCGGATGCCGGGCAGCGCCTTCAACCGCTCGGTCTTGGCCCACATCTTGGCCTTGGCGCGGGCATAGAGCACATCGAGCGCGAAGGGGCCGAAGGCGCGCATGGCCGCGCGGGATCGCAGTTCGTTGATGATGGCGAGCGCCGGGATCTCCCACAGCGTGGTGTACATCCAGGGACCGGGGAAGGTCAGTTCGTACTGGCCGTCGCGCTTGGACAGTTCGTAGTCCGGCAGCCGGAAACCTTCCAGCCAGGCCAAAAATTCCGGCTCGAAGATCTGCTTGCGGCCGTAGAAATTGTTGCCGCCCAGCCAGATCATCTCCTTTTTCGAGAAGCGCAAGGTGCGGGCATGGTCGAGCTGTTCGCGCAGTTCGCCCTCATCGATCTCGTCGGAAAGGCGCACCGAGGTGGTGCGGTTGATCAGCGAGAAGGTGGCATCGACCTTGGGGTACATGCCCCAGATCATCTGCAGCATCAAAAGCTTGTAGAAATCCGTGTCGAGCAAGCTGCGCACGATCGGATCGAGCTTCCAGGTGTGGTTGTAGACGCGCCGCGCAATATCGGTCTTAGCCATGTTTCAACACCGCCTTCGCTGCCTGCCGTCCACAATCGCGACAGGCCTCATAGCATCGAATTGGCCGGAACGCTTCCCGCTTTCAGGCTGGCCCGACAAAAAGAGCGGCCTGCGCATCGCCGTGCGCAGCCGGTCTCAGCCCGCGGTCTTTGCGCCGATCACCTTGAGTTGCGGACGCTTGCGGCGGCTGATGATACGGCCGGCGACCGGGGCGTCGGCGCGGCCGTCATCCCCGGCCTTCTCGGCGAACAGCCAGTCGATGAACACCTGCACGATCGGCGTCGTCCGCATTTCGTTGCGGCAGACGACATAGAATTCATCGACCGCCGGTACCGACAGGCTGAACGGGGCGACCAGCATGCCCCTGGCCAGCAACGCGCTTGCGGTGACGGAATCGCCCAGCGCCACGCCATGGCCGTGCACCGCGGCTTCCGTCGCCATGCGCGCGTCGCCCAGATGATGGCGGCGGCCCCTTTCGAGGTCCAGCGCGTCGGCGGCCGCCAGCCAGGTGTGCCATTCGCGGCCGTCATCGCCATGCAGGAAGACATGGTCGGCCAGGTCCCTGACGCTGCGGATCGGCCGGTTGTTGATCAAGGTCGGGCTGACCACGGGAAACAGCTCAAGCCCCGACCATTTTCGCATCCAGCAATCGGCCCAGCTGCCATTGCCATAGTGCACGCAGACATCGATATGCGGCGCACGGATATCCTTGGGATCGTTGGAGGGAATGAGCGTCAGCTGGATGTCGGGATATTGCGCGGTGAAGCTGCCGAGCCTCGGCGTCATCCATAAGAGCAGCAAGGCCGGTACGCAGGACACCGACAGCGCGCCGCTGCTGGCCGGCCGCGTCAGTCGCTGCGTGGCGGCGGCGATGCCGTCGAAGGCTGTCGACACCGCCGGCAACAGCTCCGCGCCATGCGGCGTCAGTCTGACCCGCTGGCCGACACGCTCGAACAGCTTGACGCCGAGCGACTGCTCCAGCGCCTTGATCTGGTGGCTGATGGCGCCATGCGTGACATTCAGCTCACCCGCCGCCTTGGTCAGCGAGCCATGACGCGCCGTGGCCTCGAAGGCGCGCAGCGGGTTCAGGGGTGGCAGGCGCTTGGCCATGGATGCTCGACTTCTCTGTGAGATTTTCTCACAGAAAACACCCTAACAATATCAATTGATTTTTCAATCCGCCTGCCAGACACTTCGGCCCGGAACAAAATCAAGACGTGAAATCTGCAGGCAGCCAGCGGGACAAGCGACCCGGCCGGATGATGGTCAGTTCGCTTGAGGTCGCACTGCATCAGCTCAGGAGGAACGGATATGGGATACGATCGCGGCAAGCTCGACGCGTTGCGTCGCAAATATGGCGAGAGCCATGGCGGCGAGATGTTCGACCCGAAATTCCGCAAGGTCGCCGACAAGATCTTTTCCAAGTCGGGCACCAGGCTGGCGCCCTATTCCGGCATCCCGACCTTCCTCGCCGCGCCCTACCGCGAAATAGCGGCCGAAAATCCGGATTTCGGCGATTTGCAGGTAGCCATCATCGGCGTGCCGATGGATCTGGGCGTCACCAACCGGCCGGGCTCGCGCTTCGGGCCGCGGGCGCTGCGCGCCATCGAGCGCATCGGCCCCTACAATCACGTGCTGGAATGCGCGCCGACGCATGAGCTTCGCGTCGCCGACATTGGCGACACGCCGTTCCGCAGCCGCTACCGGCTGGAAACCAGCCATGAGGACATCGAGCGCCGCACCAACCAGATCGTCGATGCCGGCGTGCTTCCCCTCTCTGTCGGCGGCGACCATTCGATCAGCCATCCGATCCTGAAGGCTGTCGGCAAGAAGGCTCCGGTCGGCCTCATCCACATCGACGCCCATTGCGACACCAGCGGCCTGTTCGACATGACCAAGTTCCACCACGGCGGCCCGTTCCGCAACGCGGTGCTTGACGGCGTGCTCGACCCGACGCGGACCATCCAGATCGGCATCCGCGGCTCGGCCGAATACCTCTGGGAGTTCACCTATGAGTCGGGCATGACCGTGGTGCACGCCGAAGAGGTGACCGGGATGGGCATTCCGGCCATCATCGAGAAGGCGCGCAAGATCGTTGGCGATGGGCCGACCTACGTCTCCTTCGACATCGACAGCGTCGATCCGGCTTTCGCGCCGGGCACCGGCACGCCGGAAGTCGGCGGGCTGACCACACGTGAAGTGCTTGAGCTGCTGCGCGGCCTCAAGGGCCTCAACATTGTCGGCGGCGACGTCGTCGAGGTGGCGCCGCAATATGACGCCACAACCAACACCGCGCATGCCGGCGCCCAGGTGCTGTTCGAGATCCTGAGCCTGATGGTGTTCAGCCCGGCCATCACGGGCAAGGGCGCCTGACAGCTGAAACGAAAGGCGGCCGCCGCGCTGGAGCCGGCAGCCGCCTCAAACAATCAAAAGCTTCCAGAAGGGGAATACCAATGACAATCCACTCGACACTGAAATCATCCATTGCCGCCGTCCTGGTGCTCGGCGCCGCCGGCTTCGGCATCGCCACCCAGGCCGCCAATGCCGACGCGCTGGCTGACATCACCAAGGCCGGCACCATCAATGTCGGCGTCTTCGCCGACTTCCCGCCCTTCTCCTCGGCCAGTGCCGATATGAGCCTCAAGGGCTATGACATGGACGTCGCGCAATACATCGCCGACACGCTCAAGGTGAAGCTCAATCCCGTCGCCGTCACCGGCCAGAACCGCATCCCGTACCTGAACGACCATCGCGTCGACATTCTGATGAGCGTCGGCTACTCGAAGGAGCGCGAGCAGGTCATCGACTTCGCCGCCGCCTACGCGCCCTACTACATCGCGGTGATCGGTCCGGCGGCAATGACGGTCAAAGGCAAGGAAGACCTTGCCGACAAGTCGATCGCCGTCAATCGCGGCACGCTCGAGGACACCTCGCTCACCGAGGCCGCACCCGCCTCGGCCGACATCAAGCGCTTCGACAACTACAATTCGGTCATCCAGGCCTTCATCTCCGGCCAGACCCAACTGATGGTCGTCGGCAACGATGTCGGCGCCCAGGTGCTGGCCAAGCAGGATGCGCTGAAGCCGGAACAAAAATTCCAGCTGCTGACCTCGCCCTCGCATATCGGCCTCAACAAGAACGAGGATGGGTTGAAGAAGGCGGTCAACGACGCCATCGCCAAGATGCTGGCCGACGGCAAGCTGGACGAAAGCTCGAAGGCCTGGCTGAAGACGCCGCTCAACCCCGACAACCTCAAGGATTGAGTTCCCGTGGCCTTTGCCTGGCTCCCGGGTGCCTTGGGCGACATCGCGCATGGTGCGGTCACGACGATCCTGCTGATCGCCGTGACCACGCTGGCCGGGACGCTGCTCAGCATCCTCGGCGCCGCCGGACGGCGAAACGGCCCCGTGCTGCTACGCCGGGCCATCGCCTGGTATGTCGAGGTGATGCGCAACACGCCGTTCCTGGTGCAGCTGTTCTTCATCTTCTTCGGCCTGCCGAGCCTCGGTATCCGGCTCGACCCCCTCCTGGCCGCCATGCTGGCGATGACGCTCAACATGGCGGCCTATACGATCGAGATCGTCGGCGCCGGGCTTGATGCGGTGCCGGGCGGGCAGACGGAGGCAGCCCTGGCGCTGGGCTTGAGGCCCCGCCAGGTGTTCATCAAGATCGTGCTGCCGCAGGCGCTCAAGATCATCTATCCCGCTCTCACCAGCCAGATCGTCATCATGATGCTGGAATCGGCCGTTGTGTCGCAGATCGCGGTGCGCGAGCTGACCTATGAGGCCGACATGCTGCAGGCACGCACCTTCCGGTCCTTCGAGACCTATTTCGTCGTGACGCTGGTCTACCTCGCAATGTCGATGGCCTTGCGCCGGCTTCTGGTTACAGGCGGGCGCCGCGTGCTTGGAGCCGGCGTGTCATGATCGAGTTCACGCTCTGGGACATCGTGCGCAACCTTCTGCTGGCCACACGCTGGACGGTGCTGTTGTCGCTGGCCGCCTTTATCGGCGGCGCGCTGGTCGGCATGGCGGTGCTGTTCTTCCGGATCTCCAAGAACAAATGGAGCCGGCGCCTTGCCTCCGGCTACATCGCCCTGTTCCAGGGGACACCGCTCCTGATGCAGCTGTTCCTGATGTTCTTCGGCCTGCCGATGCTCGGCCTGCGCATCGAGCCATGGACCGCGGCGGTGCTCGGCCTCACCTTCTTCGCCAGCGCCTATCTCGCCGAGATCTGGCGCTCCGGCGTCGATGCCTTGCCGCGCGGCCAGTGGGATGCCGGCGCCAGCCTCGGCCTGCATTATCTGCAGGAACTCAGGCTGATCATCCTGCCACAGGCGTTCTCGATCACCCGCGCGCCGACGGTCGGCTTCCTGGTGCAGCTCATCAAGTCGACGGCGCTGACCTCGATCATCGGCTTCGAGGAGCTGGTGCGGACCTCCAACGCCATCAACAACGCCACCTTCGAACCGTTCAAGGTCTATGGGCTGGTGGCGCTGATCTTCTTCCTCATGTGCTTCCCGCTGACGCAATATGCCCGTTCACTCGAACGGCGCGCGGCGACCCGCTGAGCCACGAGGATATCGCATTGACTGGAATCGGCGGCCACTGCAAACCAGGTAGCTGTCTCCACGGTTAGGGCTCAAATGCGTTCTCTGGGTCGGAGCCGGACATTGGCGAATGGCAGGTCCCGATCCATAGGCGAACTTCGTGAGGTCCTCACCCAACAGCGGCTTCGCGCCTCTTGTCGGCCGTTCAGAGCGGCTTACGGCAATCCCGATAGCTGCCGTTGGAGTGGAAAGAATTATGGCCCGAAGCTTGTCGGGGATCGCGCCATGCACGTTCAGCCGCAGTCGAAGTCGTATTGAGCGTCACAAGGATGGCGCGAAGATCGTCAGCGCTATGACATCTCGCAAGTCGGTTGGAGATTGTACGCGAGCCTTCTCAGGGCTGGGGCAGCGACATAACGCGGTGTCTCCCTTGCGGATGAGTAAGACGCTGTGCCTGATCGCCCTTCAAGCAGCTTCCCACCCGCTTGGACCGTGCCGAAAGGAATAACTGGCTGAGATTTCGAACCCGGCCCTCGAAGGCTGCCAGGCTCGACATTCGACGGAGATCCTTGGGTGGTCGATGCGAATGATGTTAAACGAATTTGCAGCGTGGCGAAGCCGCGATGAAACCGCCGTTCCCGCTTGAATTAGCAGCGCGGCATAGCCGTCGATAAGGTAACGCCTTGCGCTCGAGCCGGTGCGGTGAAGATGCTGGTGGCCAGACAATATGATGTCTACGCCGCTGCGCGAGAAGGCATCCATTGCCAGATCCGCGCGGCCAACGATGCCTTCGTCGCTTTCCAAATCCAGCCCTTCAAAAGGATGATGAGTGACCACTACCCGGGTAATGTCGTCGGACATATTTGAGAATTTCTCTGTCGCCGCCTCGAGCTGGCGAACATTGATCCTGCCATCCTTGATCGTCAGGGATCGTGCTGTGTTGATCCCGACGACAGCGACTTCGCTGTCGGCATAGAACGGCTCGGTGTCCGCCTCGATGTAGCGCTTGTAACGCGATAGAGGCGTCCATGCGCGCGCGAGGACATTCCAAAGCGGCACATCGTGATTGCCGGGCACTACGATGCGGGGGCCAGGAAGGGAATCAAGGAAGGCCCGCGCCTGCAGGAATTCGTCTTTCCGGGCGCGCTGCGTCAGATCCCCGGATACGACGAGCAGATCAGATTCGACGGCGCGAACCTCGGCCGCGATCGCTACCACAAGCTGGCTCTCTGTTCTTCCGAAGTGCAAATCCGAAAGGTGCACGAGGGTTTTCACTGAGGTTCTCCGCTTTCAGCCACGTCCACCAGTTCTGGTCATTTTGGCAGGTGCAAGGACCTGCAAGGCCGCTGGTCGAATCTGAAAGTTCAGGGGCATGTCGATACTGACGGCTTCGCCGTCCAGGGAAACCAGCATGGCGTGGCGATGCGATGTGATTTGGAGTGAACTAGCCCGATAGATTTCAAGATCTCGTGTGGAGTCGATCATGCCAAACGCGATTTTGAACGGAAGCAATGCCAGTCCAAACCAGGACTGCTGCTTGACGACGTAAACGCACAGCTCTTTTGACGACAGGCTGCGGCGGCGGCCAAGATCAGCGATGTCGTAGAAATTGTTGCCAACAAACACACAGGGCGTCCGAAGTCTTTCGCGGGTGCCCTGAGCAGCGACGTGGACAGCCTGCCACGAGGCGGATCTCAACGTTCTCATGAGAGCGGGTCCGATGGCGGCGAGCTTGCCGAACCCGCGGCGCCGCTGCTCGGCTGAACGCTTTGCAACAAAGAAGGGATAGATCCCAATCGATGAGTTGTTAAGAAAGACGCGGCCGTTGACCTCGGCGACATCGACTGCGAGAGGCTTACCTGTCGCGATTGTATCGATCGCCGCTGTGAGGTCGAGCGGCACACCCAAATCCCGGGCAAAGTGGTTTAATGTGCCGAGCGGAAGAACACCGAGCAACAGATCAGTCCCCACCAACGCCGAGGCCGCGCTGCTGAGGGTGCCGTCGCCACCGCCCACGACCAATATTGATCCACGACCGGACCTCGACTTGTTTTCGCTAACAAAGCGCCGAGCGAGCTCTCCAACCTCTCGTCCGTCCACCAATCGCACATCCGCCTCAATGCCACGTTCGGCGAACCCATCCCGTACGGCTCTCTCTATGTCGCCCTTGCGTGCCGCAGCGCCGGCATTTTTGTTGATGAGGGTCAGAACCTTCAAGTTTCCGGCCCCCGTTTGGGCCTTTCCTGGAACCATAACGCGACTGTCCAACACAGGATCGCCCAGCCAGAACCAATGCACCACCCGGCCAAGACATCCGTGGGATAGTGGACCGCGAGATAGACCCGGCTTATCCCAACGGCCACCGTCAGAAACACGGCGATCGACATGAAATACGCTTTGAGACGCAGCTCCTGATTTGCGTGTGAAAGGAGTGCGCCCACGGTCAGGAACGCGATAGCCGAAAGCATTGCATGTCCACTCGGGAAGCTTGCCGTGAATACTCGCGTGACATGAGGGATCTCCGGCCTGGGCCGGTTGAAGCTCAGCTTTAGGATTGTGCCGAGCAGTTCGCCGCCAACCACCGCCACCGCCATCCAGATGGCGAGAGCCCGCTTGTGGATGAGAAGAAGATAGACAACTCCTGCCAGCAACACGAAGCTAAGAAACACCACGCTGCCGACTGAGGTCACATCCCTGGCCGCTTCCTGAAGCCATGGTGGACCTATCGGAGAGGCCGGATCGGTCGCGCGAAGAGCCGACATAATGGCAAGGTCAAATTTGGTCGTGTCGCCTTCCAGGACGTCCTCGGCGAGCACCCCGAAGCCGACAACGGGGCACGATACGAGCATCCCCGCAACAAGCCTGTTCTTGCCTTGCGCGGACGCACTGCTAATTCGGCACGGCGGGCGAGGCCGGTGACTCCCTAGGCGCCCACGCTCGGTATCTGGGACTGGTTCGTTCAAGCGCAGGACCTCGATCTATAGCCCACAACGGCTTCGCATGAACCGGGTTCCCCAATCATCAATGCGGTCCACGCCCCGGTCCATGCGTATGGCCGGCCGGCTGCATGGAGCTGAGGTCAAGATTGCGGCTGCGGGCGCACCCGGCTAGCTATTGGTCAGTCTCCGAAAAGGCTCCGTTTAACGAGATGTAACTTCAGGACATGACGACCGCAAACCGACGGCCGTTAGGTTCAATGCCCGAACGCCAGCTGCGGCGCGATGCGATCCCGCCGCAGCCAGCGCGCCAGGAGCAGCGCCGCCACCACGGCCAGCCCCGTCGATAGGCCCATCCAGATGCCGACGCCGTGGAAGCCGAAATGGAAGGCGAGCAGCACGCCGAGCGGCAGGCCGACGCCCCAATAGCCGATCGCGGCGTAGATCATCGGCACCTTGGTGTCGTGCAGGCCGCGCAGCATGCCGGCGGCAACCGCCTGCGCACCGTCGAAGACTTGGAACAGGGCGGCGAAGGCCAGGAACGAGACGGCAAGCGTGATCACCCGGGCATTGGCCGGGTTGGCGAGATCGATGAAGGCGCTGATCAGCGGATGCGGCCACAGGATCATCACCAGCCCCATCAGCGCCATGAAGGAGACGCCGAGGACAAAGGCCGTCCAGCCGGCGCGCGATACGCCTTCCGGATTGCCGGCGCCATGCGCCAGCCCGACGCGCACCGTCACCGCCTGGTTGAGGCCGAGCGGCACCATGAAGGAGATCGAGGCGATCTGGATGGCGATCGCATGCGCGGCCAGCGAATCCGCGTCGATCAGGCCCATCAGCAGGGCAGCCGCGTTGAAGATCGTCACCTCGAAGGCGAGGATGCCGGCAATCGGCAAGCCAAGCCGCAACAGGCCCTTGAAGCGTGGCCAGTCGGACCGCCAGAAGCGGCCGAACAGGCGGTAGCGCCGGAACTTCTTCTCCAGCATCACCACCGCAGCCATGCCGATGAACATCAGCGTGCTGGACAGCGATGTCGCAAGGCCCGAGCCGGCAATGCCCATGGCCGGGAAACCGAGATTGCCGAACATGAACACCCAGTTGAAGACGGCGTTGCAGGCGACGGCGACGAAAACGATGATCAGCGCCCAGCCCGGCCGCTCCAGCGCCGAGATGAACGAGCGCAGCACGATATAGCCGTAGAAAGGCAGCACCGCCCATTCCAGCCAGCGCAGATAGATGCCGGCCTGGTGCGCCAGCGCGGGTTCCTGGCCCATGGCCAACAAAATCGCCTCGCCGTGCCAAAGCACGAGCCAGATCGGGATCGAGATCAGGATCGCCAGCCACAGGCCTTGGCGCACGGTGCGGCGCAGATCGCGCACCGAATGGCGGCGGCGGCCAAGTTCGGTGGCGATCATCGGCGATGTCGCCAGCATCAGCCCAAGGCCGAAGATCAGCGGCATGAAATAGAGGTTCGCGCCAAGCGCGCCGCTGGCCAGCGTGTCCGGCCCGAGCCTGCCCATCATCATCACGTCGGTGGCCGTCATCGCGGTCTGGCCGAGATTGGTCAGCACCATCGGCCAGGCCAACGCCAGCGTCGCCCTGATTTCCTGACGCCAAAGATTTTCCGGCGCGCGAGCGCCGGCTTCGATCGCAGACATTGTTCCGCTCTTTCCAGGCGCGGCACGTCGGCAAAAGAGCCGGAAGCCGCATGACAAACGGCGAAACCTTCGGTTTCGCGGCGTTTGCGTCAGCTTTTGGACGAAACGCGACATGAAGGCAAGGGAGGAGGAGCGGGCACCGATTGAGCCAGCGCCCTTCCAGGGGGGCCGTTGCCGCGTTCCCTTGCCGGCAATGGGCTGCTACGGATTGCCTTGGAGATCGGCAGCCAGCGGACCCGCCGGGAGAAATGGATGGCGTTCAGACAGCGAAAGAACACGGCCGCGATCCCGCGCACGGCGCCGGCCTTCGAACATATCGTCACCGAGGCCAGCGACAGCTTCCTGTGGCGGCTGGATGACTATCCCTGGGAGCGCAATGTCTGGAACTTCCATCCGGAATACGAGATCCATCTGCTGCGGAAATCCTCCGGCGTGGTTCTGGTCGGCGATCACATCGGCGAATTCGGGCCGGGCTATCTGACCATCGTCGGCGGCGGCCTGCCGCATGACTGGGTGACGGCGGTGCAGCCGGGCGAGTTGATCGAAGGCCGCGACATCGTCCTGCAATTCGACGCGCAGAGGTTGCGCGGCTCGGCGGGCCTGTTGCCGGAACTGCGCGAACTCGAGCCGTTCCTCGAGCGGTCGCTGCGCGGCATGGTCTTTCATGGCCGCACGGCGCTGGAAGGCGCCGAGCTGATGGAGCGGATGGGAACGGTGCATGGGCTCGCCCGCCTCTGCCTCTTCCTCGAACTGGTCGACCTCCTGGCCAGGACCGACGAATACGAGCTCCTGTCATCGCCGGATTTCTCGCCGGTCCTCGACGCCGCCTCGCTCGACATCATCCAGCGCACGCTGACCTATCTCTTCCAGCATTTCGCCGAGGATCTGAAGCTGCCTGATGTGGCCGAACGCGCCGGGATGAGCGAGAGCACATTCTCGCGCTTCTTCCAGAAGAACACCGGCAACGCCTTCAGCGACCACCTCGCCAAGCTCCGGCTCTGGCAGGCCTGCAAGCTCCTGGCCGACACCGATATCGCGATCACCGACATCTGTTTCCAGGTCGGTTACATGAACATCTCCAACTTCAACCGCGCCTTCCTGCGCAAGCACAAAATGACGCCGTCCTCCTATCGCAAGCTGTCGCGGCAGCGGCTGACGATGCGCGCATAAGCACACCCTAAATCAGCGGCTTGGACAAAATCGATACTCATGTGACGGAAGCCGTGGATGGTTGCCGTATTTTGCGCTGCACAATGCATAAAAGTACATGTTTGCTGCAACGGGGCTTCTAGCTTGCCCCGGTTGAACGCCGCATTTTGGCGATGGGTGGCATGTCATTCGGGCGATGGTGAGGATCGCAGACCCCGAGGACTTCCGCTTCCTGCGAGTGTTCCTGGAGGAGAAAAATCAATGAAACCAATTCGGCTCGCTGCGGGCTTGGGCGCAGCTTTCATGCTTTCCGCTACCGTATCAACCATCGCGCTGGCGCAGGCGCCGGTCTGCTCGGCGCCGGTCAAGGTGCTGGCGCAGCCGCGCGACGGCCTGACGCTTCTGGAGGACTCCAAGGCCGAGTTCGAGAAGCTCGCCGGGGCGGGCTTCCAGATCGACTATCTCAACGAGAACGACCGCCGGGCAAAATCGCGCGCCGATGCGTCCACCGTCGGCAACTACAACGTCTACTATGTCGACGAAGCCAACGTCGCTCTGTTTGCCTCGTCGAAATGGATCGTGCCGTTGACCGATTATTATCCGGCTGACTATGACTATGCCGACTTCGATCCCGGCCGCCAGAAGGTCGCCACCTATGACGGCAAGGTCTGGTTCGCGCCGCTGACCGGCGGCGGCGACCTGATGGTCTACCGCAAGGACGTGCTAGAGGCCGCCGGCATCCAGCCGCCCAAGACGCTGGACGAGCTGATCGCCGACGTGCCGAAGCTGACCAATGCGGACAAGGGCATGTATGGCATCGCGCTGCGTGGCGCACGCGGTTCGGGCGCCAATGTCTGGCGCTGGATGCCCTTCTTCAAGGCTTATGGCGGCCAGTGGTTCGATGGCGACAAGCCGGTCTTCAACTCGGACGCCGCCATCAAGGCGACCGAGACGTACCTCAAGCTGTTCAAGGATTCGGCGCCCGGCACGCAGACCGGCAGCTGGGATGAATCGACCGGCGCTTTCCTGTCGGGCCAGGTCGCCATCCTCGTCGAATCGACGCCGCTGTCGGGCATGGCGGTCGATCCGAAGACCTCGCAAGTGGTCGGCAAGATCGGCTTCCTGCCACCGCCCTCGCCGCTGCCCGGCGGCGGTTACGGCCATGGCCTTGCCATTGCGGCGAAGGCCAATGCCGACGACGCCTCGAAGAAATGCGCCGGTCTGTTCATCGCCTGGGCGACATCGAAGGAAAATGAGAAGCGCCGGCTCGATGCCCACCAGTTCGGCGAGCTGAACCGCACCAGCATCCTGTCCAGCAAGGAATTCGCCGACATCTACGGCGCCGATCTGGGCCAGGCGCTGGCAGAGACCGGCAAGGTCACTGCGGTCAACTTCTGGCAGGACCCGCGCTGGCCCGATCTCGGCGACCGCTGGGGCATCATCCTCGAGGAACTGGTGACCGGCACCCGCACCGACATCAAGGGCGGCCTCAACGAGCTCGAGGCCTATGCCACCGAGCTGGCGAAGAAGAAATAGAGCCCATCCTCCCGCCCGTGGCGCGCGGTCCGCGACATTGTCCGCAATGCCGGGACCTGCGCGCCGCGGGGACTTTGCTCCCTAGAGCAATTCCAGGAAAAGTGTGATCGGTTTTCCGTCCGGAATTGCGTCAAAACTCTAGGAGAAACCATGCCGACACGATCGAGACGCAAGCGAGGATAGATGCCAATGGCCCGACGCACGTCGCTCCCTGTCACCTTCGTCGTTCCGACCATCGCCATCCTTCTGGTGCTGTCGATGGTGCCGACGCTCTACGCCATCGTCATCGCCTTGCAGAATCGCGAGTTGAGCACGCCTGATTATTCCTGGGTCTGGCTGTCGAACTTCAGCGACCTGTTCCTCGACCGCCGCTTTCTCAACGCGGTCTGGGTGTCGGTGAAATGGGAGATCGTCACCGTCGTCGCGACCATGGTGGTGGCGATCGGGCTGGGGGTGCTGATGTTCGAGGTCGCCAGCCCCCGTCTGCGCAATGCCTACTGCCTGCTGTTCATCATTCCGGTGCTGTTGCCGCGCGTCTCGGCCGCCTTCGTCTGGAAGTTCGCCTATCATCCGCTCTACGGCATCGCCACCTATCCCTACAGGCTCATTACCGGCGGGCTGATCTTCGACCCGCTGTCCAAGCCGGCGACGGCCTTGTTCGCCGTCGCGTCGGTCGATGTCTGGCAATGGGGGCTGTTCTTCGCCGTCATCGTGCTGAAGCTGCTCGAAACCCTGCCGCCGCAGCCGATCGAGGCGGCCCGGCTCGACCACGCAAAACGCTGGCAGATCCACGCCTATGTCACCTTGCCGATGCTGAAGGCGCCGCTGATCAGCCTGATGTTCGTCAAGATGATCGAATCGCTGCGCTCCTTCGACCTGATCTATGTGATGACCCGCGGCGGACCGGGCGTGGCCACCGAAACGCTCGACATGTACGCCTTCTCGCAAGGCTTCATCGAGTCCGGCAAGGTCTCCTACGCCTCGGCCATGGCCGTGCTGATGATGATCGCCACGGTCATCACCTTCACCATGCTGTGGAAGCGGGTGCAGGCATGAAGCCCGGCAGGCTCATCGGCAGGATCGTGCTGGCCTTTGCCGGCTTCATGGCCGTGTTCCCGCTGTTGTGGACGGCGCTCAATGCGCTGAAGAACAATGTCGACATCATCACCCGCGTGCCGCGCCTGGTGTTCACGCCGACATGGGCCAATATCGGCTATATCCTCGGCCGCGACAGCGTGCTCACCGGGCTCTACAACTCGGTCGTCGCCTGCGGCTCGGCCGTGCTGATCGGTGTCGTGCTCGGCCTGCCGGCAGCTTACGCGGTGGCGCGCTATCCCAACCGCTGGGCCGGCGACATACAGTTCTTCGTGCTGTCGCTGCGCTTCCTGCCGCCGGTGGCGGTCGCCATCCCGCTGATGGTGATCTGGCTGCAGGTCGGCCTCTACGACACTTTGCCGGCGCTGATCATCACCTATTCGCTGCTCACCATCTCGGTGATCATGTGGCTCGCCATCCCCGCCTTCCAAGGCGTGCCGAAGGAGATCGAGGAAGCCGCCTTCGTCGATGGCTACGGCGCCTATTCGGTGTTCTGGCGCATCGCGCTGCCTGTCGCCGCCCGCTCCCTGGCAGGCGCCGTCGCCTTCAGCTTCGTGCTGGTCTGGAACGAATTCCTGATCGCCCTGATGCTGTCGAGCTCCAACGCCAAGACCTTGCCGATCGTCGCCTCCGAACTCTCCCAGCAAGGCATGAATGTGCCATGGGGCATTCTCAACGCCTCGGTCGTGCTGCTGTCGCTGCCGCCGCTGCTGTTCCTTGGCGTGCTCAGCGGCTTCCTGAATTCCATTTTCCGGCAAAAAAAGAGTTGATGTGAGGATTTCCCGATGCGGGCACTGGTGCTTGAGAAAAAAGGCGAACTGTCGCTGCGCGAGGTCGCGCTGCCGCTCGATGTCGGGCCGGACGACGTCAAGATAGCCATCCATACTGTCGGCGTCTGCGGCAGCGACGTGCACTATTACACCCATGGCGCCATCGGCAGCTATGTCGTGCGCGCACCCATGGTGCTCGGCCACGAAGCCGCGGGAACCGTCGTCGAGACCGGCGCCAATGTCGTGACTTTCAAGGTCGGCGACCGCGTCTGCATGGAGCCGGGCGTGCCGAACATGTCGTCGCGCGCGACAAAGCTCGGCATCTACAATGTCGACCCCGACGTCCGTTTCTGGGCGACGCCGCCGGTGCATGGCGTGCTGGCGCCCTATGCGGTGCATCCCGCCGCCTTCACCTACAAACTACCGGACAATGTCTCCTTCGCCGAGGGCGCGATGGTCGAGCCCTTCGCCATCGGCATGCAGGCGGCAAGCCGTGCCCGCATCGTCCCCGGCGACGTCGCCGTCGTCGTCGGCTGCGGCCCGATCGGCATCATGATCGCGCTTGCCGCCCTGGCCGGTGGCTGCTCGAAAGTGCTGATTTCCGATTTCTCCGCGCCCAAGCTCAAGATCGCCGCGCAATATGCCGGCATCGTGCCGGTCAACATAGGCGAGCAGTCGCTGGTCGACGCGGTCGCGGCGGCGACCGACAATTGGGGTGCCGATATCGTCTTCGAGGCCAGCGGCAGCCCGAAAGCCTTCGCCGACCTGTTCGATGTCGTGCGGCCGGGCGGCGCTGTGGTGCTGGTCGGCCTGCCGGTTGAGCCGGTGGCCCTCAACGTGCCTGCGGCGATCTCCAAGGAAGTACGCATCGAGACGGTGTTCCGCTATGCCAACATCTTCGACCGCGCCTTGCAGCTCATCGCCTCCGGCAAGGTCGACCTCAAGCCGCTGATCACCGGCACCTATGACTTCGCCGACAGCATCGAGGCCTTCGAGCGGGCCGCCCAAGGCAATCCGGAAGACGTCAAGCTGCAGATCCTGCTCAGCGGCGAGAAGGGATGATCATGTCCGCGATCGTTTGCTCCCATGTCGACAAGGCCTATGGCGCCACCACGGTCATCCGCGACCTCAACCTCTCGATCGAGGAACATGAATTCGTCGTGTTCCTCGGCCCGTCCGGCTGCGGCAAGTCGACCTTGCTGCGCATGCTGGCAGGGCTGGAGGACATCAGCGGCGGCGAGGTCTCGATCGGCGGCAAGGTGGTCAACGATCTCGATCCGGGCGACCGCGGCATCGCCATGGTGTTCCAGAACTACGCGCTCTATCCGCATATGACGATCTTCGACAACATCGCCTTCGGGCTGCGCCGGCAGAAGGTGCCGGCGGCCGAGATCCACAAGCGGGTCGAAGCGGTGTCGGGGACACTCGGGCTGCAGCCCTATCTCGGCCGCAAGCCGGCCGAGCTTTCCGGCGGCCAGCAGCAGCGCGTCGCCATCGCGCGGGCGATGATCAAGACGCCAAAAGTGTTCCTGTTCGACGAGCCGCTTTCCAATCTCGATGCGAAGCTGCGCAACCATATGCGTGTCGAGATCGCGCGCCTGCACCAGTCGCTGAAGACCACCACCGTCTATGTCACCCATGACCAGCTCGAGGCGATGACGCTCGCCGATCGCATCGTGCTGCTCAAGGAGGGTGTAATCGAGCAGATCGGCTCTCCGGCGGAAATCTACCGTCGGCCCGGAAACATGTTCGTGGCCGGTTTCATCGGCACGCCGAACATGAATTTTGTCGATGTGACGGTCAGCCGGGCCGGCAATGGCTGGACATTGACTGGCGCCGGAACGGTGCTTTCGATAGATGGCTCGGGCTTTCATCTTGAGGCAGGCCACCGCGCCGTGCTGGGTATCCGGCCGCCGGACCTGAAGACGGCCGGCGCCGGGACCGCCGGCATCTTGCAAGGCACGGCAGATCTCATCGAATTTCACGGCAATGACGCGCTGGTGACGTTCGGCTCCGGCGGCAAGGAGGTCAGCGCGCTGGTTCCGGCCCGCGAATGCCCGGTGCTGAATGCTCCTGTCCGCTACACATTCGAGGAAGAAAGCATCCATTTGTTCGATGCGACGTCGGGCGCGTCGCTGCGCAAGCAATAGCGCAAAGACCTAACGGATCGCGTCGAGCGCCTGGCGCTGGCGGTGCATTTCCAGGAAAATCCGGTAGTCGCGATCAAATCGAACGCCGGCGGCCTTGTTGGCGGCACGCGTCTTGCCGCCCTGCTGCATGGCAAGACAGGCGGCGTTGAGGTCGGGGAAAAGCCCCGCGGCGGTGGCGGCGACCATGCCGGTGCCGAGCAGCACCGCCTCGTCGGCCAGCGGCTCGACCACCGTGCAGCCGGTGGCGTCGGCATAGAGCTCCATCAGCAGCGGGTTCTTGGTGTGGCCGCCGGTGACATGCAGCGTGTCGATCAGATAGCCGTTCTCGTTCAGCGCCTCCAGCACATGGCGCACGCCGAGCGCGATGCCGACGGCGGTGCGCCAGTAGAGCTTGCACAGGCTGTCGAAGGAGGAATCCAGCGTCAGCCCGCTGACGACGCCGACGGCATGCGGGTCGGCAAGCGGCGAGCGGTTGCCGTGAAAGTCCGGCAGGACATGCAACCGTGCGGCGAGGTTCTCGCCCTCGGTGGCGCGCAGTTCGGCAACCCGCCTGGCGATCTTGGCATGCATGGCGGCATCCGGCTCGCCGCCGGCGCCGTGCCAGCGGATGATGTGGTCGAGCAGGGCGCCGGTGGCCGACTGGCCGCCTTCCGACAGCCACAGCTTCGGCAGCGCCGCGCCGTAATAGGGACCCCAGACCCCGGCGAAAGGCTGCGGGTCGGGCGACATCGCCATCACGCAGCTCGACG
This sequence comes from Mesorhizobium loti, assembly GCA_002356515.1. Classification (NCBI taxonomy): domain Bacteria; kingdom Pseudomonadati; phylum Pseudomonadota; class Alphaproteobacteria; order Hyphomicrobiales; family Phyllobacteriaceae; genus Mesorhizobium; species Mesorhizobium loti. The sequence goes on from AP017605.1 coordinate 4,515,124, forward strand.
TGCCCGCGATCAGCGCCAGATGCCGGCCGATATCCTGCTCGTCGCCGGCAAAGCCGCCAAGCACGCCAAGCGCGCCGGCATAGGCATCGATGACCCCGGCGCCGACCCGGCAGTTTTCGCTCAGGCCGAGCTCCGCCGCCGCTTGCGCCGTCAGCGGACCAATGTCGGCGCCGACCGGGCTGGCCCGCTCCGGCAGATTGCCGTGCTCGAAGAGATCGCCGAGACCGACGATTTCGAAGAAATCGCGCTGCCAGGCGCTTTCCTCATGCGCCAGATAAGTCCATTTGGCGGTCAGCGTGCATTGCGAGCGGGCCAGCGAACCGGTTGCCTGCCAGGTCAGGAAATCGGCCAGGTCGAATAGATAGCCGGCTTCCTTCCAGGTATCAGGCAGATTGCGCTTCAGCCACATTAGCTTCGGCGTCGCCATCTCCGGCGACATCACGCCGCCAATATAGTTGAGCACCTCGTGGCTGCTCTCTGTGCATTCGTCGGCTTCGGCAATGGCGCGGTGGTCGAGCCAGACGATGGTGTCCCAACGCTTGTCGCCGGTGGTCGAGACGCTGAGCTGATCGCCTTGCCGGTTTCGGACAACAAGCGAGCAGGTGGCATCAAAGGAGATGCCGACAATGTCTTGTGTCGCGACGCCGGCCTTTTCGCGGGCGGCGCGCACGGCGGCGCAGACGGCCGACCAGATATCGCGCGAATCATGCTCGGCGTGATCGGGCTTTGGCTGGTTCATGGCGATCGGCCGATCGGCGCGGCCGAGCAAGGTACCACTGGCGTCGAGAATGCCCGCGCGAGCGCTCCCGGTGCCGACATCGACCGCGCAAACAAACTGTTTCGTCAAGATGCTCTAACTCTCGCTCCCAGGCCTGCAATCAGATCGGGCAATTGCAGCATGTCAGCGAATATAAAGTCCGGTTCACTCGACGCAAGCCGCGCTTTCAGTGCGGGGTTGCCGGCGTGTGCGCCACCGGTGAAGGCAAAGACGCGCATGCCCGCCGCGCGCGCCGCCGCGACACCGGCCGGGCTGTCCTCGATGACGAGGCATTTGCGCGGATGCGCCCGCATGCTGGCGGCGGCATGCAGGAAAAGGTCGGGCGCCGGCTTTCCCTTGGCGACCATGGCGGCGCTGAACAGATGCGGTTCCATCAGCCCGAGCAGGCCGGTGACCTCGAGCGCATAGCGGATGCGTTCCAGCGTGCCGGAGGAGGCGACACAAAACGGCAGGCCAAGCTTCGGCAACATTTCCTTGATGCCGGGAATCGGCCTCAGCTCCTCGCGGAACTTTTGCATCAGGTCGACGCGCATCGCGGTCAGATGCTGATCGGTGATCTCCAGGCCGAAGTCGCGGCCAAGGATCTCGCGCACGCTTTTCATGCTCTTGCCGAGGAAATGCTCGTAGGCGGCGTCCTCACTGACGCTGCCGCCGGCAAGTTCGATCATGCCGAGCAGCGCCGAGACGGAAAGTGCTTCGCTGTCGACCAGCACGCCGTCGCAGTCGAAGATGACCAGTTCAGGCGTCATGATGGCTGATAGCTCTCAGAGCTTGCCGGCGATGTAGCGGGTCAGCGTGGCGCGCGCGCCATTCGCCCACAGCACGTTGAGCGCATGGCCGAAGGCCTCGACGAAGGCTGTGGCGCGGCCGACATCGCCATAGATGTCCTCCATGGCGAGCCAGGCGGCGGGGGCGTCCTTTGCCGCCCTTGCCGTCGCCTGCAGCCGGTCCCAGCTCGGGTCGTTGGGTTCGATGACGGCGCCGCTGTCGGTCGTGCCGAAGCAGTAGCGGCACCAAAGTGCTGATTCCAGCGCCAGGCCGGCAACACCTTTTCCGGCCTTCAGCCGGTCGGCGATGGTCGGGATGATGAATTTCGGCTGGCGGTTGGAGCCGTCGAGGCAGAGCCGGCGGACGGTGTCGCCGATCTTGGGATTGGAGAAGCGCTTCTCGATGAGCTGGTAATAATCCTCCAGCACCGTGTCCGGCACCGGCGGCACCGTCGGGATGATCTCGTCATGCTCGAGCTTGTCGAGAAAGCCGCGCACCAGCGGCTCCTGCATTGCCTCATGCACGAAATGGATGTCCATCAGCCCGGCCGGATAGGCAATGGTGGCATGGCCGCCATTGAGGATGCGGATCTTCATCAATTCGTAGGGGGCGACGTCCTTGACGAACTGCACGCCGACCTTTTCCAGCGGCGGACGGCCATCGGTGAAACGGTCCTCCAGCACCCATTGCCGGAACGGCTCACAGAACACCGGCCAGGCGTCCTCGACGCCGAAATCCTTGGCCAGGATGCCGCGCTCGCGGTCGGTGGTGGCAGGCGTGATGCGATCCACCATGCCATTGGGAAAGGCGACATGGCCGCTGACCCAGCTGGCCAGATCCTCGTCGATCAGCCGCGCCAGACCGATGACGCCGTCCGAGGTGACATGGCCATTGTGGGGGATGTTGTCGCAGGACATCACGGTGAACGGCACGGTGCCTTCGTCGCGCCGGCGCACCAGTCCGGCGAGGATGATGCCGAACACCGTCTTTGGCGTCGCGCCGGGCTGCGCGTCGGCAACGATATCCGGATGGGCCGGGTTGAATTTGCCCGACGCCGGATCGATGAAATAGCCGCCTTCGGTGATGGTCAGCGAAACGATCTTGATTGCAGGATCGGCCAGGCGATCGATGATGCCGGCCGCATCGCCCGGCATCAGGAAGTCGATCATCGCGCCGGTAACGCGTGCGCTCATATGGCCGTCATCCTGCTCGACCACCGTGGTCAGCCAGTCCTGCGCTTCCAGCTTGCCGCGCCCGATCTTCTCGCCCTCGAACACGCCGGCGCCGACCAGCGCCCAGTCATGGCCGATGCCCGCATTGAACAGATCGTCGAGATAGACGGCCTGGTGCGAGCGATGGAAATTGCCGACGCCGAAATGCACGATGCCGGCCTTCAGCCTGGCACGGTCGTATTTCGGACCCGCGACCTTGGCGGGGAGGTTGGCGAGAGTGGCGGAAGAGAGTTTCACGGTCATCTGTTTTACCCTTTGGCCGGGATCCGGCCTCTTTAACTCCGCCTCTCCCCGTTCTGTCGGGAGAGGCTAAGGGACGGCACATGCCTCTGATGTTGGCCTCTGCTCCCCGCGGAGGAACGAGAAGCAGAGGCCGTCCCCCCTCAACTCATCCACTGGCCGCCATCGACATTGTAGGTCTGGGCGACGATGTATTCGGCGTCGGCGCTGGCCAGGAACACCGCCATGCCGGCGAGGTCTTCCGGTTTGCCCATCCGGCCGTAAGGCACGCCCTCGCCAACCAGTCTCTTCTTCTCGCCCTTCGGCCGGTTCTCGTATTTGGCGAACAGCGAATCGACCTCATCCCACATATCGCTGTCGACGACACCGGGTGCGATACCGTTGACGTTGATGCGGTGCTTGATCAGGTCGAGCCCCGCCGACTGGGTCAGCGAAATGACCGCGGCCTTTGTGGCGCAGTACACAGCCACCAGCGGCTCACCACGCCGTCCGGCCTGGCTCGCAATGTTGATGATCCTGCCGCCCTTGCCCCGCGCGATCATCGAGCGGGCGGCAGCCTGCAGCATGAACAGCGTGCCGGCGACATTGACGGAGAACAGTTTCTCGTAGCTTGCCCGCGAGATCTCGACGATCGGCGCCAGGTCGAACAAGGCGGCGTTGTTGATCAAGATGTCGAGGCCGCCGGCCTTGCTCTCCACCGCCTTCACCGCGGCGTCGATGGAGACCTGATCGGTAACATCGAGTTTGACGGCATAGGCATTGGCGCCGATCTCGGAGGCGGTCTTTTGCGCGGCCTCAAGGTTGATGTCGGCGATGGCAACCGTGGCACCTTCGCGCGCATAGGCCTCGGCAAACGCTTTGCCGATGCCACGGGCCGAACCCGTGATCAGCGCCGATTTGCCGGCCAGGCGCATGCTCACATTGCCTTTCCGTCGGCACCGAAGCGATGCAGCTTGGCCTTGTCGGGCGTCAGGTAGATGGTGTCGCCGTGATGGACGGCGAGCTCGCCATCGGCGCGCACCGTCAGCGGCCCGACGCCGTCAGTTTGAACGTGCAGGAACGTGTCGGAGCCCAGATGCTCGGCAACGCCGACGGTGGCTTTCCATTCGCCCGCCGTGGTCGAGATTTCCATGTGTTCCGGACGGATGCCGATGGTCTTGGCGCCGTATTTGGCCGCCGGCGCGCCTTCGATGAGGTTCATCTTTGGCGAGCCGATGAAGCCGGCGACGAACAGGTTCTTCGGCGTCTTGTAGAGTTCCATCGGCGAGCCGACCTGCTCGATATTGCCGGCATTCAGCACCACGATCTTGTCGGCCATGGTCATGGCCTCGACCTGGTCGTGGGTGACGTAGATCATGGTGGTCTTGAGCTGATGATGCAGCTCGCTGATCTCCAGCCGCATCGTGCCACGCAAGGCGGCGTCGAGGTTGGACAGCGGTTCGTCGAACAGGAAGGCGGTCGGCTGACGCACGATGGCACGACCGATGGCGACGCGCTGGCGCTGGCCGCCGGAAAGCTGGCCAGGCCGGCGTTCCAGGTAGTTGGTGAGGTTGAGCACCCGCGCCGCGTCTGCCACCTTCTTGTCGATGGTGGCCTTGTCTTCACCGGCCATCTTCAGCGGGAAGCCGATGTTCTTGGCCACCGTCATGTGCGGATAGAGCGCGTAGGACTGGAACACCATGGCGAGCTTGCGTTTGGCCGGCGCTTCGCCGGTGACATCACGGCCATCGATGTTGATGCTGCCGCCGCTGGTGTCCTCCAGCCCGGCGATCAGCCGCAGCAGCGTGGACTTGCCGCAACCCGACGGGCCGACGAAGACGACGAACTCGCCATTCTCGATCACCAGGTCGAGGCCGGGGATGATAGACGTCGCCCCGAAGGACTTGGAGACGTTCTTGAGCGTGATGTTTCCCATGGTTTCCTCCCCGAGGGGTTATTGTCCGTCGTCGGTTGCGTGCGGCGGTATTATTTCACGGCGCCAAAGGTCAGGCCGCGCACCAGCTGCTTTTGGCTGAACCAGCCCATGATCAGGATTGGCGCGATCGCCAGCGTCGAGGCGGCCGAAAGCTTGGCCCAGAACAGGCCTTGCGGGCTGGAGAACGAACTGATGAAGGCGGTGAGCGGAGCGGCATCCGTGGTGGTCAGGCGGATCGTCCAGAACGCCTCGTTCCAGGCCAGGATGATGTTCAAGAGCATGGTCGAGGCAATGCCGGGCACCGCCATCGGCGTCAGCACATAGATGATCTCGTTCCACAGCGAGGCGCCGTCCATGCGCGCCGCCTCCAGGATCTCGCCGGGGATCTCGCGGAAGTAGGTGTAGAGCATCCACACCACGATCGGCAGGTTGATCAGCATCAGCATGACCATCAGGCCGACGCGGCTGTCGAGCAGGCCGGTGTCGCGGAAGATGAGGTAGATCGGGAACAGCACCGCGACCGCCGGCATCATCTTGGTGGACAGCATCCACATCAATATGTCCTTGGTCCGCTTGGTCGGCGAGAACGCCATCGACCATGCCGCCGGTATGGCGACCAGCAGGGCCAGGATGGTCGAGCCGACCGAGAGCAGCACCGAATTGAAGAAGAACTTGAAGTAGCCGCTCTGCGCCTGGACCTCTGTATAGCTCTCGAATGTCCCCGACGGGATCAGGGCGAAGCCCTGGATCGCCTCTTGTTCCGACTTGAACGAGGTGATGATCGTGTAGAGGATCGGGAAGAAGATCAGCAGGGCGACGATCCAGGCGGCGCCTGTCGCAATGACCTTGTGTTGGGTGGTGACTGCACGTGCCATCTTATCCTCCCTTACTTGTCGAGGTTCTTGCCGACCGCGCGCATGGCGAAGAAGGCGACGATGTTGGCGAGAATGACGGCGATCACACCGCCCGCGGATGCCTGGCCGATTTTGAACTCCAGCAGTGCCTTCTGGTAGACGAGGAAGGGCAGGTTGGTGGAGGCATAGCCGGGGCCGCCATTGGTGGTGACCAGGATCTCGGCATAGACCGAGAGCAGGAAGATGGTCTGGATCAGGATGACCACGGTGATGGCGCGCGACATGTGCGGCAGCGTCAGATAGATGAAGCGGCTGATGAAGCCGGCGCCGTCCATTTCGGCGGCTTCCTTCTGTTCGCCGTCGAGCGATTGCAGCGCGGTCAACAGGATCAATGTCGCGAAAGGCAGCCACTGCCAGGCGACGATGATAATGATCGCCGTCATCGGATGTTGCCCGAACCAGTCGATCGGTTGCGCCCCGAAGAAGCGCGCTATGTCGGCGAACACCCCGTATTGCGGGTGCATGATCATGTTCTTCCAAACCAATGCGGCCACCGGCGGCATGACGAAGAACGGTGAAATGACGAGGATGCGCACGATCCCCTGTCCCCACATCGGCTGATCGATCAAAAGCGCCAGCAGGATGCCGCCGATCACTGTGATCAACAGCACGCTGACCACCAGGATCAAAGTGTTGAGGATCGATTGCAGGAAGGCGGGGTTGGAGTAGAACAGCGCGTAGTTGGAGAAACCAACGAAGCCGTCGCGGATCGGGTTGAGCGGATTGTACTGCTGGAAGGAGAACCACAGCGTGATGACCAGCGGCACGATCATCCAGACGAACAGCAGCACGACGGATGGCGCCATCATGAAACGGGCAAGCGAACGGGTCTGCTGAGTAGCCATGACGGTCACCCTCCAAAGGTCAGCTGGATTTTTAGAGTTGTGCCAGAAATTCCAGGATTGTGAAGATGGCCGCCCGAACTGGGACTCGGGCGGCCACTGCCGGTCATGGTGCGCGACCGGCATTCGGCACCGGGAGGAGCCTTACTTGATATACCCGCCTTCGGTCATTGCCGCGGTGGCAGCGTCCTGGGCCTGCTTCAGCGCATCGTCGACGCTCGACTGGCCGGCAAGAGCCGCCGAGAAGAGCTGGCCGACAGTGGTGCCAAGACCCTGGAACTCAGGGATGGCGACGAACTGGACGCCGACATAGGGCACCGGCTTGACGGTCGGATGCGTCGGGTCGGCGGCGTTGATCGAGTCCAGCGTCATCTTGGCGAACGGAGCCGCCTTCTGGTACTCGGCATTGGCGTAGAGCGAGGAACGCGTGCCCGGAGGAACGTTGGCCCAGCCTTCCTTCGAAGCGACGAGTTCGGCGTAATGCTTGCTGGTCGCCCAGGACACGAACTTCTCGGCGGCGTCGGCCTTCTTGGTGCCGGCCGGAATGGCCAGCGACCATGCCCACAGCCAGTTGCCGCGCTTGCCCAGGCCATTGTCGGGCGCCAGCGCATAGCCGACCTTGTCGGCGACGGTCGAGTTCTTCGGATCCGAAACGAAGGACGCCGCGACGGTGGCGTCGATCCACATGCCGCACTTGCCCTGCTGGAACAGCGCCAGGTTTTCGTTGAAGCCGTTGGAGGACGCGCCTTCCGGGCCGTCGGCCTTCATCAGGTCGACATAGAACTGCAGCGTGTTCTTCCATTCGGGCTGGTCGAATTGCGGCTTCCAGTTCTCGTCGAACCAGCGGGCGCCGAAGGAGTTCGACATGGCGGTCAGGAAGGCCATGTTCTCGCCCCAGCCGGCCTTGCCGCGCAGGCACACGCCGTTCACGCCATTGGCGCGGTCGGTCATCTTGTCGGCGGCCTGCTTGATGAAGTCCCAGGTCGGCGCATCGGGCATCTTCAGCCCGGCCTTTTCCATCAAATCCTTGCGGTACATGACGAAGGAGCTTTCGCCGTAGAAGGGCGCGGCATAGAGCTTGCCGTCGACCGAAAGGCCGCCGGCAATGGCCGGGATGATGTCCTTGGCGTCATAGTCGTCGCCGAGCTTGTCGAGCGGCAAAAGCCAGCTCTGCTTGGCCCAGATCGGCACTTCGTATGTGCCGATGGTCATCACGTCATACTGGCCACCCTTGGTGGCGATGTCGGTGGTAACGCGCTCGCGCAGCACGTTCTCTTCGAGTGTGACCCAGTTGAGCTGGATGTCGGGGTTCGCCTTGGTGAAGTCTTCGGTCAGCTTCTGCATGCGGACCATATCGCCATTGTTGACGGTGGCGATGGTGATGGATTCGGCATGTGCGGCAAAAGCGAGAGCGCTGGCCGACAACAAGCCCAGGGTGAGCGTGCGCAGTTTCATCAAATTCCTCCCATGAACCAAGATGAGCATTTGCCTTGGCTATGAGCAATTACTCACTTGCCGTGAATTATGTCAAGCCGGATTCGATGCTGCAGCGCAGCACTCGGCCAGCCGATAGACCGACGACAAGCAGTCCGCGTGCCGGATATCAGGCGACGGGATAGGGAGGGCGTGGAGGCTTGGATCGAGTGAAAAGCGCCTCTCAGCAGGCGATCTCGGCCAGCAGCCAGTCGCGGAAGGCGCGGATCTTCGGCACGTTGCGGCGCGCTTCGGGATAGACCAGCCAGTAGGCATGGCCATCGTCGCCGACCAGGTCGAAAGGCTGGATCAGGCGGCCATCGGCAAGTTCCGCCTTGAACAGCGCCCTGGTCAGGATCGCCACGCCGTGGCCTGCTATGGCGGCATTGGCCTCATAGGCCTGCGCGCCCATGCTGCTGCCGGGCCGCTTGGCAAGGTCGTGCGCATGCACGCCGGCGGTCTCGAACCATTGCGTCCACCAGACATCGCCCGGATCCAGGATCGGCAGCCGCAACAGGTCGGCCGGCTCCTTGATGCCGCCGATGCTCGCCGCGAGCTTCGGGCTCAGCATCGGCGTGAAATCGGCATCGAGCAGCTTGTGGGCTTCCAGTCCTGGCCATTTGCCGCCGCCCGAACGGATGGCGAGATCGACATCCTCGCGGGCGAAATCCGTCAGCCGGCTCGATGTTTCGAGCCGCACGGCAAGGGCGGGATGAGCCATCTGAAACGAGCCCAGATGATGCGCCAGCCAGTTCGAGGCGAAGGTCAGCACCGTGGTGACGCACAACAGGCCGTCCGCGCCGCCACGCGCGGCGGCATAGGCCTGACTGAGAATGGCAAAGGCCTCGCTGACCGCCGGCGCCAGGCGTTGGCCGGCTTCGGTCAGCTCGATCTGCCGCGGCCGGCGCAGGAACAGCGGTGACCCGACACGTTCTTCCAGCACCTTGATCTGATAGCTGACGGCAGCCTGTGTCATGGCGAGTTCCACCGCCGCCTTGGTGAAGGAAAGATGCCGCGCAACCGCTTCGAACACCCGGATCGCCTGCAGCGGCGGGAGTTGCGAAAGCTGTGGCGAGCTCAGATCCGGCATAAGGCCTCCTTATGGGTCCTTATCGACGTTCGATTGGCAAAGCCGGCCGGCAAGACCGACATTCAGGGTCAACCCGTCATTCGGGTTCAAGGATAGCGAAGGTTGACGATCATGACCATGGCGCAGCAAAAATGCACTCCCGCTCCAGATCACCGCTGGATTTCGTGGCTCACGGACGGATTCGGCTGGTTCGCGATCAGAAAAAGGGCGCATCTCGACATCAGGGATCTGTCGCCGCATCTGCAGCGCGACGTCGGTTTCCTCGATGGCAATGATCCTTTCGGCCGGCACCGATAGACTTGTCGGCTTTATCGCAAAAAGCAGTCGCCGCTGCCGCACCTGGCAGGGTCTGCGGTCAGATGCTGGCCAGCAGGGCGGTCGCCGTCCGCTCATCGGTGATGAGCCCATTGACCAGCCTGCGGTTCACGGCCGCCAGGATTCCCGGCAGCTTGCGCTCGCCCATGGCCAGCGCGATGACCAGCGACTTTTCACGCGACGGCAGCGATGCCGACGACACCCGGTCATTGGTGATGCCCTCGATCATGCGGCCATCGCGATCGAAAACCCAGCCGACGATCTCGGCGATGCCGCCTGCCTTCTGCAAGGCTTTCAACTCGCTTTCGGAGATGAAGCCGTCCTCATAGAGCGGCGCCTTGGGACCGAGGTCGCCAATGCCGATGAAGGTGACGTCGGCTTCCGCCGCAAGCGCCAGCGTCGGCTGGATCATCGGCTGGTTGAGCAGCATCTCTCGCTCCTGTGGCGAGGAGGCGATGACCGGCAGCGGCATCGGGAAGGAGCGCGCCTTGACCCGGTCGGCCATGGTGAAGATGACGTTGTAGAAGGCGGCCGAACCATCAGGCGAAATGTTGCCGGTCAAGGACACCACCTTGTGCTGCGGACATTCCATCGGCGGCAATTGCTCGATCGCCGCCTTCAGCGTGCGTCCTGTGCCGATGCCCATGACGATCGGCGTCGGAGAGCGCAGCCGCCGCTCGATCTCGGCGGCCGCCGCCTCGGCGATGCCGATGGTGGTGGAGGATGAATTCGGATCGCTCGGCACCACCTCGACCAAATCGAGCGCGAAGCGCGATCTCAGCCGGGCCGCGAGGTCGAGACAGTTGGCGATCGGATGATCGACACGGACCTTGATCAAGCCTTCCGACACCGCCAGCGACACCAGGCGCTGCGCCGTCTGCCGCGAAATGCCGAGCGTGGCGGCGATCTGGTCCTGTGTGTTGCCGGCAACGTAATAAAGCCAGCCGGCGCGCGCCGCGTCGTCCAGCCTGTTGCTGCCGCCATCCTGCCGGGTATTCACGTCCTGCCTCCCAAGGCCGCCGGTTATCAAGGCGGTCCACTCTTAGTTTCGCAGGGAACGGCGTCCTGCGCAATTGTCAATATCAAGAGCAATTGTTCGCAGCTGCGAGATTGAGATTGTCCCACCGACAATCTCTGACCGCGCAGAGCAAGCCGGCTTCGGTTCCAGTCACGGCCGCCTTCTGTGATCCTGACGGTTTATCTCCCGGCGCAAACCCTTTAAGGGGATCGCAAAAGGAGCGCTGCATGACACCGAAGGCGGTTTTCTGGGACATGGACGGCACGCTGGTCGACAGCGAGCCGCTGCACGAGGCGGCCCTGGTGGCGGCGATGCGCAATGCCGGTCTCAAGCCGCCCGCCGACCTGCATGAGCGCGTGCTCGGCGTCGCCGCCTGGCCGGTCTACGAGATGATGCGCGACGAGTTCGGCCTCGATCTTCCCTTCGACGATTGGATCATGCGCAAATACGAGCATTATCTGCCGCTGGTCGAGGGCTTGAAGCCGCGCCCCGGCGCGATCGAGGTCTTCAACGAATTACGAGCGCTTGGCGTGCAGCAGGCGGTGGTCTCCAATTCGGACCGGATGATCGTCGACGCCAATCTGCGCATGGTCGGCCTTGTCTATCCCGGCATGAAGACGGTCAGCCGCAACGATGTGCGCGATGGCAAGCCGCACGCCGAACCCTTCTTGCGCGCCGCCTATCTGGCCGATGTCGATCCCGCGCACGCGGTGGCGGTCGACGACAGCTGGCCGGGCGCCATGGCGGGTCTGGCGGCGGGCATGAAGACGATCTTCTGGCCGGAAAAGCCGATGGAAGGACCGCCCGGCGCCACCGTCATCAACAGCGCCGAGGAACTGCGGGCTCAGCTCGGGCTCTAATTGCGGTAGGCGGGTTCCTGCTCGTCGAGGATCGCCTTCAATTCGGCGAGGTGACGCTCGGCCTGGCCGGGATAATCATCCATCTCGCTCGCCGTCTTCTCGGCGATCGCATCGGACAGCGTGCGCAGCGGCCGGCCGGTCCACAGCGCCTTGATGTAGGTCTCGGCGGCGCGCTCGAAATAGAACATACGGTTGAAGGCATCGGCCACCGTGTCGCCGATCACCATCACGCCGTGATTGCCCATCACCATCACCTTGACCTTGGGATCGGTGAGAAGCTGCGAGCAGCGCTCGCCCTCTTCCTCGAAGGCCAGCCCGCCATAATGCGCATCGACGACGTGGCGGTTGAAGAACATCGCCGAATTCTGGTCGATCGGCGGCAAAGTCGAATCGGCGAGCGAGGCCAGGACCGTGGCGTGGATCGAATGCACATGCATGGCGCAGCGCGCATGCGGCACGTTGCGATGGATGGCGCCGTGCAGGCCCCAGGCCGTCGGGTCGGGCGCGTTGGGGCCGGAGAGCGTTTCGGGATCGTTGGCGTCGATCAGCAGCAGATCGCTCGCCTTGATGCGCGAGAAATGCACCTGGTTCGGGTTCATCAGGAATTTGGTGCCGTCGTCGTTGACGGACAGCGAGAAATGATTGGCCACTGCCTCATGCATGTTGAGCCGAGCTGTCCAGCGGAAAGCGGCGGCGAGATCGACGCGCTCTTCGTAGTAAGGCAGGTTGCTCAGCGGCTCCTTGTGCAGGCGGGTGATGCTCATCGAAAATCCTCCGGTTTTGGCCAGAATGCCGTGACCCACAGCGGCCCGCAACGGGTTTCGGTTGGTGCAGGCAGAAGCCGCTGACTGTCAGGCCGCCGTGCTGGCGGCGGTCGCGGCCCTGAGCCCGCCATGCTCGACGATGAAATCGATGACCTCCCGCAACCCCTTGCCGCGCGACAGATCGGTGAAACCGAACGGCCGCTTACCGCGCATGCGGCCGGCGTCGCTCTCCATCACGTCGAGGTTGACGTTCACATAAGGTGCGAGATCGCTCTTGTTGATGATGAGGAAGTCCGAGCGCGTGATCGCCGGCCCGCCCTTCCTTGGGATTTCCTCGCCCTGGCAGACCGAGATGACATAGAGCGTCAAATCCGCGAGGTCCGGCGAGAAGGTGGCGGCAAGGTTGTCGCCGCCGGATTCGATGAAGATGATGTCGAGATCGGGGAATTTCCGGTTGAGCTCGGCGATCGCCTGCAAATTGATCGACGCGTCCTCGCGGATGGCGGTGTGCGGACAGCCGCCGGTCTCGACACCGACAATGCGCTCCTCCGGCAGCGCCTGCAGCCGAGCCAACATCATGGCGTCTTCCCTTGTGTAGATGTCGTTGGTGACGACGGCGATGGAGAACTCGTCGCGCAGCGCCTTGCAGAGTTTCTCTGTGAGCGTCGTCTTGCCGGAGCCGACAGGGCCGCCGATGCCGATGCGAAGGGGACCGTTGGCTTGGGTCATGTCGGGAACTCCATGATGGCAAGGATAGCGAAGCCGAGCCCGATCAGCAGGCACAGCGGCGAATAGTAACGCACATCGAGCCGCGCGAAAGGCTGCTCGGGCGCCAGCCGCCGCCACCACGGCGTGAAGCCGGCAATGCCGCGTCCCAGGAACACCAGTCCGATGAGCAGCGAGGTGGCTGCAAGGCCCTCCTTGGGGAAGGGCGAGGCAAAGAAGCCGATGAGCGCCAGCGGCCAGAGCGTCGCCAGGCCAAGGCAGGCGGCAACGGCGAAACTGGCGAAGGGCGTCGGCATCTCATCGACGCCGCGAAAGCCGACGACGGCGCGGGCGCAGGACGCCGCATCGCTGCCCGGCCAGATGCCGCCGATGCCCCAATAGACATGCAGCGCCGTGATCAGCAGCAGGACGAAGGAGAGGACAAAGGCGAGGGCGATCATGAACGGAACAGCCGCGAATATTGCGTTTCGTGCCTCATCGCCATGACATCGGAGACGAAGGCGCAGCCGCCGAGATCGTCCACTGTCGAACGGGACGCGCGGTCGGCGGTCGAGAGCGCCAGCGGCTCGAAACCGGCCAGCAGCGTGGTGGCCTCGCTCTGGCCGACGACACCCAGCCTGATCGCCGCCTGGACGAGGTTGGAGAAGAAGGCTTGCAGGAAGGCGGACAGCGCGTCCTGCAGCGCGATACCGTTGCCGCCGGCAATGGCGCCGACGACGACGCAATAGGCGCATTCGGCCGGCAAGCGTTCCAGCACAGGATTGGGCCAGGCGGCGGCCGCTTTCAGGAAGGCGGCACCTTGCAGCATGGTCTCGGTATGGCGTTCCCGCGATCCGGCGAGCGCCTCGGCCAGTGCGGCCATTTCTTCGAGATCGCCGGAGTTGCGGGCGCGGCGCCAGCTCTCGGAAAACAGCACGGCATCGTTCCAGCCCGAGCCCATCTCGACCAGCGTTCCCAACCAGTTGGCCAGGCTCCCGGCATCGGCAACCAGCCCGTCATGCACCGCCCGTTCGAGACCGTGGCTGTAGGCAAAGCCGCCGACCGGAAAGGCCGGCGACAGCCACGCCATCAGCCGCAGCAGGGCGATGTTCGAGGGCTGGTCAGTCATGATCGTGATGATGGCCGTCGTGAGAATGGCTGTGCGAATGGGAATGCGATTCGCTGTGCGCGTGCGAATGCGCTTCCGCGTGGCTGTGCGCATGGCCGTGATCATGGCCATGTCCACCGCCATGCCCGGAATAGGCGCCGCGCACCGGCTTGAACGGTTCGGAAACCTCGCGCACCGTGGCGCCGAGCCCCTCCAGCATCGCCTTGATGACGTGGTCGCGCAGGATGACGATGCGATCCGCCTCGATGCCCGCGGCGAGATGGCGGTTGCCGATATGCCAGGCCAACTCGGTCAGATGCACGGCGTCGCGGGCGCGGATGTCGTAGACCTCTTCGGGCGCGGCCAGGATCTCGATGTGGCGGCCGTCCTCCAGCACCAGCCGGTCACCGTCGTTCAGGGCGACGGGCTCGGGCAGGTCGACCAGTACCTTGCTGCCGTCGGACAATTCGATGGCGCGGCGGCGCAGATGCCGCTCGTCGTGAGGGAGAACCGCTTGGCCGGAGGGCGCTGTGGATCCCACACTGCCAGCGGGCAGCACGGAGACGGCGCGCGGGAATTTGGTGAAGTCGGTGTTGAGGTTGAGCTTCATTTCAAGGAGCCTCCGTTGGCTTGTGCCCGCGCACGGGCGGGCCGCGCCAGAACGCGGTCGAAATAGGCGTTGACGCGGTCGGACTCGATCGGGAATTTGCCGGCGCGGGCCCAGCCGCCCATGTCGCCGAGCAGCACGTCGACGGCGGAAAACCGGTCGCCGAGCGCAAACGGCCTGTCGCCCAGCCGGCGGTCCAGCGCCTTGGCCTCCGAGGCGAAATCATAGGCCGCAGCAGGGCCGACATCGACCCGAACCTCCTTCGGCAGCAGGAAGCGGTGGCGCAATTTGTTCCACAGCGGCGCCTCGAACTCGCTCTGGGCAAAATGCATCCAGGAATCCATCTCGGCACGGCCGGCGACTCCTGGGCTGGCGCCCATCCCTTTGTCGGCGTGCTTGTCGGCCAGGTAGACGCAGATCGCCGCCGAATCCGTCACCGTCAGCTCGCCATCGATGAGAACTGGCACCTTGCCCGATGGGTTGAGCGCATAGGCTTCCGGCGAGCGCAGTTTGACTTCGACGAATTCGTAGGGCTGCCCGAGTTCCTCGAGCATCCAGAGAACCCGGCTGACCCGGGATCCCCGTGATCCGACGGCTTTGTACATGGTTGAACCCTGCCCTTCCCCAGACTCTAGACCATCCGCCATAGTCATACGATCGTGTCGAAGAGCCGCAGGATGAACGATATCTGGTAGATCAGCGCCGCCGCGACGAAGCCGATGTGGAAGCGGCGGTCGCGCACCAGGATCGCAGCGATGCACAGCACCACGAAGACCGGCGTGCGGAAAAGATATTCGTTGCCGAAGCGGGCGAAATGCTCAGGCCCTTTCAGCAATGTATCGACCACGTCGAGCAGGTAGGTCGCCGCCAGCAGGCCGAAGAACCAGCCGCGCCGCGAATAGAAGAAATCCTCGTAGCTGGTGTAGTCCAGCATGGAGTCGGGGAACAGCAGCGCGCACAGCAGGAACAGCGTGATCGCGTAGAAGATGATGAACAGGTATTTGCCGAAGGTCCAGGTCTCGATGGCGTAGAGGCCGAACTCCCACCACCAGAAGTGCACCAGCATCAACAGCACCGAGGCGACCCAGGCCAGATGCACGGGATAGAGCCGGTATTGGCCCGGATGCTGGACGATGCGCGCCACCCCCGACAGCAGGCGGGCAACACCAAGCCCGATCACCATGCCCATGACGATGCGGATATGCGGGAAAATGTCGTGGGGTGAGGCGAGTTCGGTGGCCATGCCTGATCATGATGCGTTTCTGCTCGGCCGCATATTGCGGCCTATGCATGCCAGCCGCAACGGAATTTGGCCGGCCGACCTCAGAACAGAAAATACCGCTGCGCCATCGGCAGCACGGTCGCCGGCTCGCAGGTGAGCATTTCGCCGTCGGCGCGGACCTCGTAGGTTTCGGGATCGACCTCGACATGCGGCGTGGCGTCGTTGAGCACCATCGAATGCTTGCCGATGCCGCCGCGGGTGTTTTCCACGGCGACGAACTGTTTGTCGACACCAAGCCTTCCATGCAGGCCGGACTCGAGTGCCGCTTTCGAAACGAAGGTCACCGATGAGTTGGTCCGCGCCTTGCCATAGGCGCCGAACATCGGCCGGTAATGCATCGGCTGCGGCGTCGGGATCGAGGCATTGGGGTCGCCCATCGGGGCGGCGGCGATCATGCCGCCGATCAGCACCATGTCCGGTTTCACACCGAAGAAGGCCGGGTTCCACAGCACCAGGTCGGCGCGTTTGCCGACGGCGATCGAGCCGATGTCTTTCGACAGCCCATGCGCGATGGCCGGGTTGATCGTGTATTTGGCGATGTAGCGGCGGACGCGGAAATTGTCGTTGTCGCCGGTTTCCTGCGGCAGCGAACCGCGCTGGCGCTTCATCTTGTCGGCGGTCTGCCATGTCCGGATCGCCACCTCACCGACACGCCCCATGGCCTGGCTGTCGGACGAGATGATCGAGAAGGCGCCGATATCGTGCAGGATGTCTTCCGCCGCGATCGTCTCCTTGCGGATGCGACTTTCGGCAAAGGCGATGTCTTCTGGGATCGACGGCGACAGATGATGGCAGACCATCAGCATGTCGAGATGCTCGGCCAGCGTGTTGACCGTGTAGGGCCGGGTCGGATTGGTCGAGGATGGGATGACGTTGGGCAGGCCGCAGACCTTGATGATGTCGGGCGCATGGCCGCCGCCGGCACCCTCGGTGTGGAAGGCGTGGATGGTGCGGCCCTTGATCGCCGCTACGGTGTTTTCGACAAACCCTGACTCGTTCAGCGTGTCGGTGTGGATCATCACCTGCACGTCGTAATCGTCGGCCACCGACAGGCAGCAGTCTATCGCCGCCGGCGTCGTGCCCCAATCCTCATGCAATTTCAGCGAACAGGCGCCGCCCAGCACCATTTCCTCCAGTGCGGCAGGCAAGGAAGCATTGCCCTTGCCCGACAGGCCGATATTCATCGGAAAGGCATCGAAGGACTGGATCATGCGCGCCATGTGCCATGGTCCTGGCGTGCAGGTGGTGGCCAGCGTGCCATGCGCCGGGCCGGTGCCGCCGCCGAGCATGGTGGTGATGCCGCTCATCAGCGCTTCCTCGATCTGCTGCGGGCAGATGAAGTGGATATGCGCGTCGAAGCCGCCGGCGGTCAGGATCTTGCCCTCGCCGGCGATGATTTCCGTGCCGGGACCGATGATGATGGTGACACCGTCCTGCGTGTCCGGATTGCCGGCCTTGCCGATGGCCGCGATGCGGCCGTCCCTGAGGCCGATATCGGCCTTGAAGATGCCGGCGCTGGCATCGATCACCAGCGCATTGGTGATGACGGTGTCGACCGCGCCCTGGGCGCGGGACACCTGGCTCTGTCCCATGCCATCGCGGATGACCTTGCCGCCGCCGAATTTTACCTCTTCGCCGTGGATGGTGAGGTCCTTTTCAACCTCGATGAAGAGTTCGGTGTCGGCCAGCCTGACCTTGTCGCCGACAGTCGGCCCATACATCTGGGCGTAGGCGGCACGCGAGATTCTGGCCATCAGCGATTGCTCCCGAAATGCGGTGTGGTTGAAGCGAGGCTGCACATTGCCGCCATCCAATGGTCACGCAATGACCCGCTCGGCGACACCTTCTGATCCCATTTGGCGGTTGAGGTTGGCAGGTCACCCCAAAACGACCGTTTGCCAAATCGATGGAAGGAAAATCCATGCGCAAAACGATAATTCTTGCAGCCGCCGCCAGCCTGGTGCTGGCCGGTGCCGCCAGTGCCCAGCAACAACCCGCTCCGGCCGCGCCTGCCCCGAAGGCGACGACACCCACCCCCGGCGGTCAGCAGGCCGCGCCGGCGATCCAGAGCGTCAACATTGTCGACATCACCGAGCTGCCGAAGGACACCCAGACGCAGGTCAATCAGGTGATCGCCCAGCGCGGTGACGCCGGTCTGCAGAAACTGCGCAGCTCGATCGACGCCACCCCCAAGGTGAAGTCTGCCCTCGAGGCCAAGGGAATGACCTCGGCGCAGGTGGTCGCGGCCAGCATGGAGCCCAATGGCGCGCTGACCTTGATCACCAAGAAGGCCAGCTGAGGACGCAGCTCGGCGGGCCGGTACCCGGTCCGCCGACTGAATCGTGAAGGGAACCGTGGCAGGGCTGGAGTCGTTTCGCTTCCTGATTGTTGATACAAACTGCGAAAGCGAACGATGAACTCCACCACCTTGGCCGACGCCCGATGGCTGCATGCCATTGCGGCGGCCGTGTTTCTGGCCGCGAGCTCCCCCCAGGCAGCGCTGAACGCGCAGGGTCTTGAAAGCCCGGAGACCGTCGACCGGATCGTCGGCTCGCAAGTCAACGAGGAACAGGCCAACACAACAGCTGAAATCGGAAAAGTCAGTTCCGCGATCGACCGTACGCGCGAAAACATCAGCACGGTGCGCAAGACTTCCAAGCTCGATACGGTCGATATCGTTTTCCTGACTGACGCGGCACGCAGCGAAGGCGGCCCGCCGCCGGCCATCGAGAACAAGGTCCGGCAGCACAAGGAAGATGTCGCGGAACTGCGCAAGGAGATCGAGGCCAACGCCCTGCTCTACAACGCGATCGATTCGCGGCGGCTGGCTGCGCAGGACGTCCTCGCCGTCGAGTTCGACGATCCCGGAAAGATCGTCATCTATGCGGCCGCCAAGCCGTCGAACTGAGTCGAAAGCACTGCTTGCCGCAAAGCCGGTTACCATCCTTGCGCGATGCACATGAGACGCCACCGGTCTCACAGCTTGCCCATCACCTTCTGCTGGAATCCGTAGACCTCGCGCTTGCCGCCGAGCGGCACCAGTGTGACGTCGCGCTCCTGGCCCGGCTCGAAGCGCATGGCGGTGCCGGCGGCAATGTCGAGACGCATGCCGCGCGCCTGTTCGCGGTCGAACTTCAGCCCCTCATTGGTTTCGAAGAAATGGTAGTGGCTGCCGACCTGGATCGGCCGGTCGCCGCTGTTGGCGACTTTCAGGGTGACGGTCGGCAGGCCCTTGTTGAGCTCGATGTCGCCTTGGACGGAGATGATTTCGCCGGGGATCATCTGGGATCACACGACGCCGAAGGCGAGGCCGACGCCGATCGCCGCGCAGGCCGCACCGGCGGCGCGGGCCAGACCCCGGAACCTCATGCCAAGGCTCAGCCCCGCGGCGATGCCGACGGCATGCAGCAGCACGGTGGCGACGGCGAAGCCGGCCATGTATTCGAGCCCGCCTGCATTTTCCGGCACTTCGGTGCCATGCGCGTGGCCGTGGAACAGCGCGAACAGGCCGATAATGGCAACGCCGGCCGAAACCGGCAGATCGACCGCCAGCGCCACCAGCAATCCGAGCGCCACGACGGAGGCCAGTATGCCCGGCTCGACCAAGGGCACCGCCACATGCGCCATGCCAAGGGCCGCGCCGCCCAGCATCACACCGACAAAGGCGGCCGGCCACGCCCAGATCGCCCGGCCGCCCTTGAGGGCGGCCCACAGGCCAACGGCGGCCATCACGGTCATATGATCAAGGCCGGACACGGGATGCATGAAGCCGGCTGTGAAGGACGAGGTGGTGCCGACGCCGACATGGGCGTAGGCAGGCATGGCCGCGGCCAGAAACAGGATGGCCGAGAGGGACAGTCGTTTGGCAGGGAGCATTTCTATTTGCCTTCCGTTTCCGGTGTCACGGTGTTCACGCGGCCTTGCGCGGGCCGCAGCCCTCGGCCTTGAGGATGCGCTTGGTCGAAGCCGGATATTTCTTCAGCATCGCGGCAGGACGGATCGGCCGGGCCGAAAAATTGCCACCGCAATTGGGGCAGACGCCGCCCAGCACGGTTTCAACGCAATCGGCACAGAAGGTGCATTCGAAGGTGCAGATCAGCGCATCCGCCGCCTCGGGCGGCAGATCCTTGTCGCAGCACTCG
The DNA here is from genome assembly GCA_002356515.1 of Mesorhizobium loti. Lineage (NCBI taxonomy): Bacteria > Pseudomonadati > Pseudomonadota > Alphaproteobacteria > Hyphomicrobiales > Phyllobacteriaceae > Mesorhizobium > Mesorhizobium loti. The sequence goes on from AP017605.1 coordinate 4,535,177, forward strand.
CAGTTTGGGCGCAGCTCGAGCATCTCTGCCTCCTCACCTGATGGGCTCGTGCACGGTCACCAGCTTGGTACCGTCGGGGAAGGTCGCTTCCACCTGCACGTCATGGATCATCTCGGCGATGCCCTGCATCACCTGCGCACGGGTGACGACATGGGCGCCGGCCTCCATCAGTTCGGCGACCGGGCGGCCGTCGCGGGCGCCCTCGACGACGAAATCGGTGATCAGCGCGATAGCTTCCGGATGGTTCAGCTTGACGCCGCGCTCCAGCCGCTTGCGCGCCACGATCGCCGCCATGGCGATCAGCAGCTTGTCTTTTTCCCTTGGCGTCAGGTTCATGCGGTTTCCAAAGATGAGGCAGACAGGATCACAGTGACCATAATTTGGGCAGCCCCGCCTTTCCGTTGAGCAATCCGACGAGCGGAACCAGCCGCTGGCGCAGTTGGTAGCCGTCCTCGGCGTAAAGCCTCGCAAGAAGCTTGCCAGATGCTCTCACGCTCCAGGCGCTGGCACCGCCCTGGTCGCCAACGATCTCCCGGACCGGATCGAGCAGAGCTTCGGCCCGTGACGACACCAGCAGCAGCGTTGCCACCGCGATCGCGCCGCCGCCGGCCGCCGGACGTGCCAGGGCGCCAGTGATATCGGGTCCGATGCGGAAATCCTCGGCATGGATGAGCAAACCATCCTGGCGAACACGCCAGCGGTCGCGGAAAGTGCCTTGCGCGGCGCGTTCGCCCATGGCCAGGCGGCCGAAGACGGTGGCCTCCAGCACCAGCGCCTCGGCCCCCACGGCAAGCTCGACATCCAATGTGCGGGCAAAGGCCGCCCGGTCAAAGACGATGGTCTCCTGCGGCAGCCAGGCGATGCGGCCGTTCTCGCCGACGCTCAGCCTGACCCGCACCTCGGCCTGGTCGGATGCGGCGCGGTAAACCTTCTCGCAGGCCTGCGTCGTTATCGACGCCGAGGCTTCCGTGCCGACATCCACATCCCAGCCGATGCGGTCGCCGCCGGTCAGTCCACCGGCGGTGTTGATCAGCACCGCCTCCAGCGGGTCGGCCGGAACGGCCGGCAGCCTTATCTTGGCGGAACCGTCCTGATAGAGACGCCGCAGCCGCGTGCGGCCGTCCGCGCTGGCGCAGCCCAGCTGCGCCAGACCCGCAACGCGCTGGGCCAAAGGGGCCGAAAACTTGGTATATTCGATCGTATCCACGCCGTCAGGTTAAGCACTGCGGCGGTTTTGTCGATATATAGCTTGTTGCTTGATGGCGTTTCCGTTTCTATAGAGGGAGCCACCTCGGTACGGTCAGGCGATGCTTGGCGGGGGTAGAAGGCGATGATCGCGGCCTGATATCGAGGACAAGAAGGCGCTGTTCAGTTGGCGTCGGGAAACGACAAAGTGGGGAAGAGACCGAATGGCTGACCAACTGGCAACGGATATCATCGAAAAGATCAAGGCCCATGCCGAGCCGGGCGGTGAAGAAATCACCACCAGCACCGAATTGACGTCGCTGGGCATCCATTCGCTGGAGTTGACGGAGATCATCTTCGACCTCGAGGAGCAGTATGGCATCGAGATCGAGATGAACACCGTCGATGCCTGGAGCAATCTGAAGAATGTTGGCGACATGGTCGAGGCCGTTCGCGCGCTGATCGCGAAAAAAGCCTGACCGAATGCTGAAACGCGTCGTCATTACCGGCATTGGCGGGCTGTGCGGACTTGGCGTCGATGCGCCGGCCATCTGGGCCGAAATGCGGGCCGGCCGTTCGGCCATCGGCCCGATCGACAATCCCTTCCTGCATGACCTGAAGGTCAAGACCGGCTGCGAGATCAAGGCGGTGCCCGATCACGGCATCGAGCGCAAGCAACTGGTGTCGATGGACCGCTTCAGCCTGCTAGCGGTGATCGCTGCGAAGGAGGCCATGCAGCAGTCCGGCCTGGCTCCGCATGCCGACAACACCTATCGCATGGGAACCATTGTCGGCGTCGGCGTCTGCGGCTTCGAGACCGTCGAGGAGAACTATCGCGCCATCCTGGTCGAGGGCAAGAATCGCGCCGGCATCTTCACCGTGCCCAGGGTCATGCCAGGCGCTGCTGCCGGCCAGGTCAGCATGCATCTTGGCCTGCGCGGACCGGTCTTTGGCGTCACGTCGGCCTGCTCGTCGGCCAACCACGCCATCGCCACGGCGGTCGACCAGATCAGGCTCGGCCGTGCCGACGTGATGGTCGCCGGCGGCACCGATGCGCCGCTGGTCTGGGGCGTGCTCAAGGGCTGGGAGGCATTGCGCGTGCTGTCGCCCGACACCTGCCGGCCGTTCTCGGCCGACCGCCAGGGCCTGGTGCTCGGCGAAGGCGCCGGCATGGCGGTCCTGGAAAGCTACGACCACGCCATGGCGCGTGGCGCCACCATCCTCGCCGAAATCGCCGGTGCCGGCCTTTCAGCCGATGCCTCCGACATCGTCGCTCCGACCATCGAGGGGCCGGAGGCGGCGATGCGCTTCTGTCTGGCCGATGCCGGGCTCAATCCCGAGGACATCGATTATCTAAACGCGCATGGCACCGGCACCAAGGCCAACGACCAGATCGAGACCAACGCGATCAAGCGCGTCTTTGGCGAGCACGCGCGTTCGCTGTCGATCTCTTCGACCAAGTCGATGCATGCCCATTGCCTGGGCGCGTCGGGCGGGCTGGAGATGATCGCCTGCGTCATGGCGATCCGCGAGGGCGTCGTGCCGCCGACCGCGAATTACCGCGAACCCGATCCCGATTGCGATCTCGACGTGACGCCCAATGTCGCGCGCGAACGCAAGGTGCGCGCCGCGATCAGCAACGGTTTTGCTTTCGGCGGCACGAACGCGGTGCTGGCATTCAAGGCCATTTGAATCCGGGCGGTCAGTACCTGCCCCGGGCGGTAACCACCGCCCCGGGCGGTTATACCTGCTCAGGCGGTCGCCCGAGGAATTAACGTCCGTCCACGATTCGGTTGACTATTCGTGCGTGGCGAAACTGGCGCCGCTATATTGATCCTGCCTGGCCGAGCGCCTAATTCTTGGCGAACCCGCCAACACCGCGCCTCTCGGCGCCAAAATCCCCGCTCAGGAGTTTTCGATGGCCGATCTGTCCGCCTTTCCGATCGCAACACGCTGGCCGGCCAAGCATCCGGACCAGATCCAGCTTTATTCATTTCCGACGCCCAACGGGGTGAAGGTCTCGATCGCCCTGGAAGAGATCGGCCTGCCCTACGAGCCGCATGCCGTCAACATCGGCAAGGACGAAAGCTGGACGCCGGAATTCCTGTCGCTCAACCCCAATGGCAAGATCCCGGCGATCATCGATCCCAACGGCCCGGACGGCAAGCCGATCGGCCTGTTCGAATCCGGCGCCATCCTGCTCTATCTCGCCGAAAAGACCGGCATGCTGTTGCCGGCGGACGCGGCGCGGCGCTACGAGACCATCCAGTGGGTCTTCTTCCAGATGGCCTCCGTCGGGCCGATGTTCGGCCAGCTCGGCTTCTTCCACAAATTCGCCGGCCGCGAAATCGCCGACAAGCGCCCGCTGGAGCGCTACCGCGACGAATCGCGGCGGCTGCTCGGCGTGCTCGACGGCAGGCTGAAGGGCCGCAAATGGATCATGGGCAATGACTACACCATCGCCGACATCTCGCTGCTCGGCTGGGTGCGCAATTTGATCGGCTTCTATGAAGCGCGCGACCTCGTCGGCTTCGATGATTTCGCCAATGTGGCGGCATGGCTGGAGCGCGGCCTGGCGCGGCCGGCGGTGCAGAAGGGCCTGACCATTCCGGCAAGGGGCTGAAACGAGCCCGTAGGGCTATTGCCTTGCCTGGGCGGACGATGGAGGCCCTTTTCTACTTCGCCTTCGCCTTCGAACCGCCCCTGCCGATCACCGAGGCCGCCAACGAGACGGCACCGCGCGCGGTAGCGACCACCGCGCCGGCGGCTACATTGGCCGCCGTCCGGACGGCACCGGCTTTGGCGGGCGCCGGTTTGCGCGCGCCGACGGTCTTCGCGGCCGGGACGACCTTTCTGGGCGCGGCCTTGCCGAAAGCGCCCTTGGCGTCTTTAGAACGTTCTGCAATCGCCGGGCCAGCACCGGCCTTCGCCTGAGTTGCCTTCGCAGGCTTCGTCTTTGCGGGTTTTTTTGCCTTGGTTGCCATTGGAAAATCCCTTACGCCGGACAAACGGGTTGTCAGGCATAACGGCGTGAAACTCTTAAGGTTCCCGTCCAAAAATACCGAAAATTAAGCGTGTTAACCAATGATCAGGTCGGCTGCCCGGCGCCGGGCCAGCACGCGTTCGATGTTGGGCATGTCGTTGGAGGCGATCCAGGCGCGCGCGTCCTCATCGGAACGGCCATGGCCGTGCCAGCGCTCCATCAGGCGCCGCTCCAACTCATTGCGCGGCACGTCGACGAAGATCGAGAAATCGAACAGCGGCGCCAGCCGCGTCCATGGCTCTTCGTCGAGCAGCAGGTAATTGCCTTCGACCAGGATGAACTTGGTCTCGGTGCCGATGATCGCCGCGGCGGCGCGCGACAATTCCATGTTGCGGTCGAAGACGGGAATGGCGATGTCGGGTTCGCCGGCCCGGATGCGTTTCATCAGGGTTTCGAAGCCGGCAAAGTCGAAGGTCTCCGGCGCGCCCTTGCGCGCGCGCAGGCCGCGCGCGTCGAGCACGATGTCGTCATAGTGGAAGCCGTCCATCGGCACGACTTCCACCGCTCCTTCCGGCAAAAGGTCATGCAGGCCGGCCGACAATGTCGACTTTCCCGCCCCCGGCGGTCCTGCAATGGCGACGATAAAGCGCTTTGCCTTGCCGGCGCGCTTGAAGATGGTGGCGGCGAGGTGAGCAATCTCGGACATGGGGGCCTCACTTGCCTGAAGGATAGGCACTGTATTTTCGTCCTATCTTGGCGGCAGTCGATAGAAATTTCAAACCCGCGCTCGCGCAATCCCCGCTCAGGCGGCGACAGGCTGGCCAATGCGCAGGAACGCGCTGTCGAACGGCACTCCCTTGGTGGCGCCGCCGGCCGAGAGCCGCATCTGGCCGTCGGCCGTGATGATCTCCTGCGGCGGGGTGCCGCCGGGGAGCGCACCGATGACATGGCGGAACGAAAAGCTTCGACCTTCGCCGAGCGCAAAGGCGGTCGCCACGCCCTCGCGCTTCAGCCAATTGTCGCCGATCGAGGCGGCATGGCCGACGGCGGCGCGGCCGTCCTCGATGCCGAGCACGCCGAGATGCCGGCCGCTCCACGGCGCATAGTCGCGCCCGCCATTGCTCAGCCACAGCATGGTGATCGGCAGCTCGGCCGGGTTCTTCAGCACCAGCACCAGATCGTCCTCGGCCTGGCGTGCCAGCGCCGTCCAGCCCGGTCCGCCATGGTCGGCCTCGACCAGGGTGATGAAATCCTCGCGCCGGTCCTCCATGCGGTATCGCGTCAGGTCGGCCGTACCGCCGTCGGCGGCGGGAAAATGGGCGAGGTCGGCCGAGCGCGCCGGATAGGCCAGCATGAAACGGCCGCGCGCGGGATCGGGCTCCAGCGGATCGGCTAATGTCGCGGCAAAGCGCTTGCGCGAAAAGGCCAGCCTGCCGCCGCCTTTCATCACCGTCATTGGGTGGTGGGCGACGGAAATCGCACCGGACCCGCCGGAAAACACATGTTCCTGGTAGAGGAAAGGATGGCCGTCACGCAGCGTGAAGATCTTGTCGACGCTGGCGCCCATGACCTTGTGCCGCAGCCGGAAGACCGCGCGCCAGCCGCCATCCGTGGCGGCGCTGTCGATGACATCCCAGGCGCTGTTGGCGGTCCAGCCATGCAGCGGCGCGTCCTCGACATCGCTGCGCGAAAACGGCGCGCAGAGGAAATCGCCGGACAGCCGGACCGTGCCTTGCGGCAGGTCCTTCGGCAGTGTCTCGCCGGCGTCGACCCAGGGCGCGCGGTGCAGCGGCTTGAGCTGGCGTCCGCCGCTTTCGACGACCATGTCGGCGATGTGGCCGACTGTGAGGTCGAGCGAAACCGAAATGCCCTTGGCCTTGATCGTGCTGATGGTCATTGCGTGGTCACCGATTCTGAAGGCGCAAACAGAACTGTTTGGCGCGAGTTGCGCAAGCGTGATGTCGCGCATTTCGCATCAGCTTGCCTCACCCTCCCCCTTGTGGGAGGGTCGGCGAGCGGTCGAAGCGAAGCGGAGATCGTTCGACGGGGTGGGGGTCTGGCGCCGGCGTCACCCCCACCCGGGCGAGCCACGGGTCTCGCCCGTCCTTCGGACCCCCACAAGGGGGAGGGTAAGCAGAGCTACTGCCGCTTATACTCCCGCACCGGCGATTTCGTGCCATCGGTATAGGTGACCTGCACCGACATCGATTTCACGCTGTCGGCGACCTTGAAATAGCCCTTGGCGTCGTAGGGGATGGCGTAGGGGTCCTTCTTGTCGCAAGGCGGTATCTCGAGCGACTTGTCGAGCGCGGCACCGTTCAAGCTGTAATGGACCTCCTTGATGGCGCAGCGGTAGGACAGCATCTGGGTGAAATAGACCAGGCCGTGATTGCCGCCGGAGTCGAAGGCAATCCACGACGTCCAGAACTGGTCGAGGATCTGCTTGTCACCTTGCTGCAGCGCGGCATCCGGGTCGAAGCTTATGTCGAACGGGCCGGTCTCGCGGCCCCTGATGTCGAGATACTTTATCGCAATCGTGGTCGCCGCCGTGCTGTCGGGCAATTCGAAGCTCGGATTGGCCATCGGCTTGCCGGTGGTCTGGTCCTTCATCGCCAGGAAGCCGGTGTCGGTGAAGGGACCGCTGGTGCCCAGACGCCAGGAGATCGCGGTCGCCGGCTCGGGCAGCGAAATGGTCATCGACCAGCCCTGGTTGGAGCGCATCGGCGTCAGCGAAGGCGCGAACCGCGCAGGGTCGAGCACGTCGCCAAGCGCTGCCAGCCGGCTGCGGCTGCGGTCCAGCCAGTCGGCGAGTTGCGTCTGGTCGACGAAATATTTGAGCAGCCCGCCATCCTTCTCGTAGGAGACGAACTTGGTCAGCGCCTGGGCTTCGTTGCGCTTGTCGGCCAGCGTCTGGCTGCCGAGGCGGTCTTCCGAAAACTCCTGCGCCTTGAGGAAATAGGCCGGTGCGTAGTCGGGATTGGCCGCGATGAAGGCGTTGAGCTTGTCGAGCCGCTGGGCGTCCTCGAACTGCAATATATGCACCAGCTTGATCGACAGCGCCTTGCCCTTGTCGGCCAGCTGCCCGAACACTTCGCGCGCGCCGGCCTTGCCGTCTTGGACCCTGAGCAGCGTGGCAAAGCGCGTATAGGGATCGATGGCGTCGACATCGAAGCCGGCAAAAGCGAGGTAGGAGCGCCTTGCATTGAGCATGTCGCCGGACAATTCGTAGACGCGGGCATTGTGGTAGAACTCGTCCGGCCGCTTCGGCTCGGCGATCGCCCCGCCCTGCGCCGCAAGTTGGGCAAACCCCTTGGCGATGGTGTCGATCGAGGCGGCGATCTGCTCGGTCGTCGCCTGCAGCTTTTCCGCCTGGACCTGCTGCTGTTGCTGACCGGCGGCGAGCGTCTCGGTCGTCTGCTTGACCGCCTCGACGGTCTTTTGCGTCTCAGCGCCCTGTTGCGTCTGCTGCTGCTGGGTGGAGGCGATCTGGTCGGTCTTCTGCGCGACCGTGTCGGTCGTTTTCTTGACCTCTTCGACGGTCTTTTGCGTTTGCGTCACCGTCTGCTCGATCTTGGCCACCTTCTCGGAGACGATGCCCATCGATTGCTGCAGCTGCGTGATCGCCGGCACCAGGCTGGCGATGACCCCGTTCTGCGAATTGGTCTCCTGTTGCACGGCATAGACGCCGCCGGCGACGGCCGCGGCACTGGTGGCGAACAACAGCGCCGGCAGCGCCTTGGTCGCCAGCACCAGCTTGAGCACAATGGCGATGGCGATGATGACCGCGGCGATTGCCGCGACCAGCGCGATATAGGCGGCGAACGGCGCCAGCGGATTGAGCACGTCGCCAACGGCGCCGCTGATGAAAGCGACGCTGCCGGCCCATTTGCCGGTGCGGCTGAGCGATGCCTTGATAAGCGAAGGCGCTGCGCCCCCGGCCCCGATATCCGTCATGTCACCCCCCAAGCCAGCCAATGCCACGCCCCTTCCCACAGGAAACGCGGTTCTGGCAAGGAAAGACACAGAAACGGGCGTTTTCGGGGCAGATAAAGGCTCAAGTTCCTCGCCCCCAACGTGAGTGGGGGAGAGGTGGCTCGGCGAAGCCGAGACGGAGAGGGGGCTGCGCCGACGGATACCGGTTAGGATCTGGTTGCCAAGCCGCGTCCTACGAATTCCCCCTCTCCGGCCGCTTCGCGGCCACCTCTCCCCCGCCCTTGGCGGGGGCGAGGAAGCAGGTCGGGCTCGACAATCCTTTGTATGACCGCCATTAACCAAATGGACGCATCCAGCGCGTTACGTTAGCTTCGCCTCATCTCAGCAACAGCATCGCCAGAACAGTCCCGCCCTTGTCCAAATTGCGTCCCTTTCCGCTCCTCCAGAGAGTTTTCGTCGCCCTTGGCCTGTTGCTGCTGGTCGCCGGCTGCTCGACCACGACCCCACCGGACCAGGTGCTGGCAGTGCCGGCACCGCCGCAGAAATATGCCGCCATCGTCGTCGACGTGAAGACCGGCAAGCAGATGTTCGAGGTCAATTCGACGGCGCAGCGCTATCCCGCCTCGCTGACCAAGATGATGACGCTCTATCTCCTGTTCGAGGCGATGGAGTCCGGCCGCGTCACCAAGGAGACGCAGATCCCGGTCTCCGACCATGCCGCCGCGCAGCCGCCGACCAAGATGCGCTTCCGGCGCGGCGAGACGATCGACGTCGATTCCGCCATCCGCGCCATCGTCGTCAAGTCAGCCAATGACGTGGCGGTGGCGGTCGGCGAGTATCTCGGCGGCTCGGAGGACCAGTTCGCCGCCATGATGACATCCAAGGCGCGTTCGCTCGGCATGACCAGCACCACCTTCCGCAACGCTTCCGGTTTGCCCGACGACGGCCAGATGACGACGGCGCGCGACATGGCGGTGCTCGGCATGGCGCTGCGCCAGCGCTTCCCCCAGCACTTCCACTATTTCTCCGAAAGCGATTTCATGTTCCGCGGCCGGCTGGTGCGCGGCCACAACGACATGCTCGGCCGCGTGCGCGGCGTCGACGGCATCAAGACCGGCTACATCAGGGCGTCGGGCTTCAACATCGTCACCTCCTACAATGCCGACGGCCGCCAGCTGATCGTGGTGGTGATGGGCGCCGACTCGGCCCGCCAGCGCAACGACCATGTCGAAGCGCTGATCCAGCGCAGCCTGTCGCCGACGATGGATGGCACCAAGACCAGGCTGATGTTCGCCGAACAGCAGTAGCGAGAGAGGGGGCAGCGCTGCCCCCGAGTCTGCGAGGGGTGAGCGGAAGCCGGCTATTGTTTCACGGCTGTCACGCAATTGTCCGGAAGCCATGGCATAGGCTGCGAAAACCGACAGTGGCTATGCGCCGCGCCGTTGGCATATCGCTGCCTGGAGCAATTCCTGCAGAAATGTGAGAATTTTTCTGTAGGAATTGCGAGAGGCAGAAGGCCCTAGGTGTGTTGAGATTCAGGTCAGGCCGAGCCGAAAATGTCGGATTTCGAGAACCGGAGCGGAGCGTACTTTTCGTACGTGAGCACCGGAAGCGCAGAAAGCCGTCGTTTGCAGGCCGGCCTCACCTGAATATCATCACACCTTAGCGCCACAGCAGGAGCCAGCACCATGAGCACCGTCCCCAAGGCATCCGATCAGCAGGCGGCGGACAATGAGCACGACAGCGGCAGCGAATATTTCGAGGCGCCGATCACGCCGGAGGATCTGCACGAGGTTTCGGACGAGCATTTCGACACGCCCGAAGTGCCGGACTCAGAACCCTCCGGCCTCGGCGCCTCGCGCATAAAGCCGAAGAAGAAACCGTCCGCGATCTCCGGCCGCAAATTCCACAAGCGCGACCTGGTGCGCATCGACACGCTGCGCCCGAGCCTCGCCGACCGCATCCGCTCCGACCATCCGGACCTGCCCAGGGGCGCCCGCATCAGCCGCGAGGAGCTCGGCCGCTACCGCATGCGCTACATGGAGGAGCTGCTGCAGCAGGAGCACGGCGAATTCTCCGAGCTCGACCGCCAGGTGGTGGAATCGATCGCCAGGCAGGACACGATTTCCGAAAACTCGGAAGAGGAGTTCGAGGAGCACCGCACCTTCCCCGACCGCGTCTCCGACAATATGGCGGCCTTCGGCGGCAGCTGGTGGTTCCTGATCTCGTTTGCCACCGTGCTCTTGGTCTGGATCGGCATCAACCTGTTCGAGGGCTTGAACAGCGCCTTCGATCCCTATCCCTTCATCCTGCTCAACCTGCTGCTCTCCTGCATCGCCGCCATCCAGGCGCCGATCATCATGATGAGCCAGAAGCGCCAGGAGGTGAAAGACCGCCTGCGCTCCTTCAACGAATACCGCGTCAACCTCAAAGCCGAGCTCGAAGTGCGCCATCTGCACGAAAAACTCGACTACCTGATCTCCCGCCAATGGACGCGCCTGGCCGAGATGCAGCAGATGCAGCTGGAGGCCATGCAGGAGCTGGCGGGTGCGAAGAAGGTGAAGCGGGCGGTGCGCGGGGTGAGGAGAAGGACGGTGAAGGGGGAGGCGGGGCAGTGAGGGGGCTAATTCGGTCGAGGTCGTTTGAAATCATTTATTCGCCATCGATCGCCGTCGTGAGCAGATTCCCTGTTGTCATCGCATCGGACCGGCACGCGGAACACTTCCGGCGCGTCGGAAAGATCCAATGTTAGGTAGAACGGAGCCTTGCCATCTCCATTTACAAAGCTTGGCCAATCCAGCGGCTTCAGTTTCTTTGGCTGCCCGGGGGACATGAGCACTACGAAGATGCGTATCGGATCGGTGCTCTGAATGCCGTCGACATGAACGCGATGTGAGAAATCTCGCCATTCGCATAATCTCTGATGTTTGCTGACAATCTGATCGTTGCCCCAACTCGTTACGCCCTTCGCTTCGACCAGGATAATCGTTCGGCTGAACGCGACCACGAAATCAAAGTCTTCTTGCGTACCGCGAATGAAGCGACGGATGGGCTCATCTGATGCCGAAACTATTGGATTCTCTAGGATGGTAGGCTCGTTGTCGACGCTCCTTGCTCTATCAAGCACCAGGGCACCAAACAGCCAATCAATGTGATAGTCGATCGCCCACCAAGCGTTCTTCGGAATGGCGACTTTGATCACGTCCCCAAGCTCTTTTCGAAAAGAGTTCGAAAGAGGCAGATCCTTCCCTCTTTCACCGAGCGCATTGCGGATGAGCCAATAGCGCTCCTTTCGATTGAACAGCTTGAGACATTCCACCAATGTTCGCGCCATTCGTGCCTCCAGATTGTCGGATCTTTTGATCAAGCTACTGCGCTGTCGCTGATCTCGCGGATCCGACTGACGAGCCTGGTAACCCGGTCCTCATCGAATACCTGCTCAGGCCCGGTAGGAGCCAGATCTGTGAAGGGCGGCTCGTAGAGCAGGCTCGGGTCCATCGTGCCCTGGTCGGTCAGGTGCTCGATGATCATCCCGACAAATTCGATCTGCGCGGCGGAAGCCGTGCCTGCAGCCAGGAATTCGCCAAAGGCTTCCGACACGGCTGCACGGTCGAGCCCGACCAATGAACGCACAAAGCGACCGAAGCCATGGCTCGTCTCACGTGCCCGTTCTATGTCGCCGGCGTCGCCGATGCCGGCATCAAGCAGCATCTTCTCCAACTCAGCCAGGTCGATGGCGGTCAATGGCTTGCCTTGCCGCAATTTGTGCAGGGCGAGATGGTCCTCGTGCTTCCTGAGGAAATGACGAGCCTTCTGCTTGAACCGAGCGAAGTCCGCCTCGCCGACTTGCGGGAGGTCAACCTCGACACCTTCGCCAATCTCGTCGGCGAAATCGGAATAGACGACGGCTTTCCGCCCCTTTTCGATATGCTGAACAAGCTCGCGCAGCCGCAGCCGCACCAGTTCCAGCAACGGGACAGTGACATCCTCCCACCAGAGGTCTGTCTGGATTTCCTCGATCAAGGCGGCCTGCTGGGCGATCGCCGGAATACCCGTTTGCCCCTCCAATGCCGACGCGATCTCCAGCAACTGCTTTTTAAGCGTAGCGAAGCGCTTGGAGCCTTTCAGCAGCGCAAGCTGTAGCGAGAACATCAACAGATCGAATCGCTTCGCTTCCTCTGTGCCGAATTGCTTCGCCGACGGCAAAGGCGCCACCTCGTCGACAAGCTCCTTGCGTTTGTCTTCGTCGATCGAAATCCAGGCTTCCGGCTTGTGGTATTTCTCCACCGCGCGCCGATGCTGGCGTACAAGGAAGTTGTCCAGATTCAGCCCGGCCACGGTATCCCGGAGAACGCTCACCGCATCGGCGCGGATATCCTCCTCCGAAGGAACCCCAGCTGCCGCGTCCGGCACTTTGAAGGGTCTTCCTTCTTCTGCGAGGTCTTCAGGCCTTCCCTTCCTTTCATCGAGCGCGCGTACCAGATCGAGCCTCGCCGCGAACAGCCGTTCAGACAACGACTTCGCGGTGCTCGCTTCCTTCAATTCAGGGTTGGCACCGAAGAACTCAAGGTTCTGGCAGTAGTCGAAGACACGAAAGAATTCCTTGTCCTGGCCTGGGCCGAACAAATCCGGACAAAGCCGCGTGCCACGTCCCATCATCTGCCAGAATTTGGTTTTCGAGCGCACCTGTTTGAAGAAGACGAGGTTGACCACCTCGGGGACGTCGATACCGGTATCGAGCATGTCGACCGAAACGGCGATGTGAGGCGCCTTTGTCTTCTTGGAGAAATCATCGATCAGCGTCTGCGCATAGGCGCCCGTCTCGTAGGTGATGACTCTTGCAAAATGGCCGGCAAGGTTTGGGTAGGCCGCGTTGAATCGCGCCTCGATGAACTGCGCATGCTGCTGGTTCTTGGCGAAGATGATGGTCTTACCAAGCCTGTCGCCACCTTCAACCTTCACCCCGTTGGTCATGAGATAGGCAATGACAAGGTCGACCGTGTCGGTGTTGAAGAGCCGCTTGTTGACCTCAGCGGCATCGACGCTGTCGGGGATTTCCTCCTCACCCCATTCCAGCATGTCCCAGCGGTCTTTCTCCTCGTCGCTCAGATCGTCGTAGCGCAGGCCGGAACGCACTATTTTTAGCGGCACGGAAATCGCCTTGGGCGGGACCAGATGGCCATCGGCCACCGCTTCGTCGAGCGAGTAGGCATCGGTCGGGACACCGTCTTCCAGGTCGAACAGTGAATAGGTGTTGTGGTCGATCTCGTCCTTGGGTGTCGCCGTCAGTCCGACAAGGAAAGAGTCGAAATATTCGAAGATCGCCCGATAGCGCTGGTAGACCGAGCGATGTGCCTCATCGATCACGATCAGGTCGAAGTGCCCGGGTCCAAATTTACGCTTCTCGTCAGCCTTGCCGTCAATCAGGTTCATCATCGTCGGATAGGTGGACAGGAAGACGCGGCCCTCGCTGGTCCGTTCGGTGACGAGATTGACGGGGGCAGAGTCCGGCAGATGCGCCTTGAAGGCACCAGCCGCCTGGTTGACCAGTGCGACACGGTCGGCAAGGAACAGAACACGCTTCACCCAGCCGGCGCGCATCAACAAGTCAACAAGGGCGATGACCGTGCGGGTCTTGCCGGAGCCGGTCGCCATGACCAAAAGCGCTTTGCGCTCACCGTCGTCTTCAAAGCTTTTGGCAATCGCTCGGATGGCGCGTTGCTGATAGGGCCGCTTGTGGCCGGCGATCTTGGTATCGATGCGGGTCTCGATGAGTTTTTTCCGGCTAGTGCGGCGCTGGATCAGTAGCTCCAGTTCGTCGCGCTTGTAGAAGCCACCAACCTGGCGCGGGGGATAGCGAGCGTCGTCCCAGATCCAGTGTTCATAGCCGTTCGAGTAGAAGATGACAGGCCGCTGGCCGTAGCGCGCCTCCAGCCGGTCGGCATAGAGTTTTGCCTGCTGCTGGCCCTGCCGCGCATCCTTGCGTGTGCGCTTGGCCTCGACGAGGCCGAGCGGCTTACCGTCCGCGCCCCACAGCACATAATCGACGAAGCCGACGCCCTGCTCGTTAGGCATGCCTTCGACGCGGAACTCAATGTCTGCCGGCCTGTCCAGCGCCCAACCTGCCTCGCGTAGCAGCAGATCGATGTAGCGGTCGCGGGTTTCGGCTTCGTTGTAGTCATGCCGGTCCGGCGTCGCCTCGCTCGCCTGCCGCGCCGCCGCCACCTCTGCCCGTAGCCGCTTCAGTTCATCGTCGAGATTGCTCTTGTCGGAAAGCAGTTTGGCCAGCTCGCCGTTCTTGGTGTCAAGCTCCTGCTGCTGCGCCTTCAGATGCGCGAATGCCTTCTTCAGGGTGTCGTCGCGACGCGACAGCACCGAGGCGTCGAAAGCCAAGCCATCCGCCGGTTTGGCCTTTCGCGCATAAGTGCGGGCGAGCCAAAAGCAGACGTGGAACAGCTCCTTCAGTGCGCCAACCGCCTCGTTTGGATGAATGATCGTCCGCTCATCGTGCACGGCGCGGTTGCGCAACTGGTTGATGTATTTCGCCTTGGAGAACACCGCTTGGCCCGCTGTCGCCTTGAAAGTCGGCTCATGCAGAAGCGCCGAGATGTTGTCTTGGTATGGCAGCTTTAGCCCCGGGTCGTTCTTGAATGCCCAGTTGACGCCAATTTCGACCGCGCGCCCTGCATAAAACACCGAGGCACGTGGATCCGACGTCCCATGTCGCTCCGCCGCGACGGCAGCATCATGGACAGTCGGAAACTCGACGGCAAGGAAGGCGAAGTTGGACATTCGGGCAAGCTAAAGTCTCAGATGAATTTCGCAACCGGTTTTGTTGCAGGCAATTCCATCAGAACTGCGCGCGCCAAGTTGCCGCCGTCAACAGAACAGATTTGTCCAGTGGTGGGGCAAGCTCAAAGGCGCGAGGCTGTCGCGCGAAGTCGAACAGCCGCACCAACCGGAAGGCATCCGGTCGTTCCTCCGAGAAGGCTCGTTCATTCTCCGAAAGCAGGAACGGGGTCTGTTTGTGACCCGTGGTGGTCTTCACCTCAATCAGCCGCTCGCGGCCGGCCGGATCGAAAGAGCGGATGTCATAGCCGGCGCCATCGCCATCCTCCGCAGAAACCCAGCGCACCTTCCGGGCAAGATCGTCGCGCCCGGCCACGCGCAAGCCAGACTGCTCGGCAAAGAAGACCCGTTCCTCGCCGCTTTTACCCAATTGTCTGTTGCGGGCGTCCCGCAGGGCCGGATCAAACTTTCGCACAATCCGCTCCAGGGCAGGCGGCACAGCCCCGAAAGCCGTGACAGGCGGTGCTTCGAAGAAAAGTGGTTGGGGCTCTTGCAAGTCGGGTGCGGGCGCACCCGAGATCGGGTTCTCGAAGAGCGCCGGATAACGATCGATATGGCGCTCAACCCCGTCGACCAGAGCATGCTGAAAGTTCGCCATTGGCTTGTAGCCGGCAATCCATCGCATGCCGAGCTGATAGAGCACCGCACTGATATTCTGGTGCTTGAATTCGATCGAGCCGCGGCTGCGGCCAGTCAATTCCTGAAGTTGCGCGTTGCGCTGCGCCTTGACGAACGGGCGGCCCTCCAATTCCAATGACCGCATGTCGAAATAGTCGGCGACAATCAGGCTGATCTCGCGATCCGTCCAGTCACTGCCGGCTTGTATGTCGGGTATCACTAGAGCTGACCGGAAAAAGCGCGGTGTTGGAGGGAAAGAAAGGCAGTATCGATAGTTGACATCATCCGCTGCGCTCGATATTTAAGAAAATATATTTTATCAGTCTTATTTCTATAATCATCCTGAAGTATTTTTGGCGGAATTGGCACGTTCATATTGCGTAAGTCTTTTAAATTTAAATGCGTTGACGTAGCGCCAACCATGATTCTGGAGATACGCCTGGGTGATAGCTCGTACAATAGAAATGATAAAAGATATTCCCGGCCGATCGATGCGCCATCCAAGCGAACATGGACCAGCCTCTGGCCGAGGCACACTTCCATATCGTCTTGGACGATCGCCGCGACTCCCACCGTCCCTTCGCGACTCAAAACAATATCGCCTGGCTTTACATACGCTCGTACCGACCTTTCATGAAACTCTTGCTCCGACACAAATCTCTTGTCGGACCAATCCCAGCCTCCCGCCGTAAGATTTGATGTTCGTAGTGCGATTTTTCCGGAAGGTGCCCAGTTTGGTGTTGTATGCGGACAGTCAACCACAGCGGTGACTACATCTTCGAGGTTGGCTAAGGGGAATCCCTTTGCGTTTGTCGTCGGCTCACCAAACATCTCCAAAAACAACGACTGCATGAGGTTGTCGAGCAGTTCGATGGCGCGCTTGCGCTTGCGGCGTAGCGCATCCGCCTTGTCCAGGATGGCCGCGATCCGCCGCTGCTCGGGTAACGGCGGGAGAGGAAATTCATAGCGAGCGAGGTCTTGGCCGGTGAAATGTTTGATAGTGGCGCCGGTGTAGTAATCACCTAGGCCGCCGTTGTGATAATCGTAGAACAGGCGGTGGATCAAATACTTGGCGTCTAGTCGCGGGCCGACCCTGACTCGATGGCAGGCTTTCTGGAAGATTATTCCATCCGAGTTTCCTTTCCAAAGTGCCGCCCTCCCAGCCTCCCCGCCCTCGCAAATTAAAACATCGCCATCGCGGATTTCATATTTGTGAACGTCTTTCTCTTCGACTAGAATCTCCTGCAAATCCGAGAGGTCAAAGTCGAACCACCGGATGTTGGGATTCCTAATGTAGCGGCGCGGAACGCCTGTGTTCTTCTCCTTGTCGAGCATCTTTCCAAGTCGATGCTCCGCAATTTCACCAAGACGGACACGCGGCCATTTAAATAGAGAAGGAGCGGCCGTCGGGAGTTGTATGTTCACAGCATCGTCTCCAGTTCTTCCAGGCCCTCGGCGATCTCCTTCTCTAGCGCCTTCAACTCGGCGATGATCTCCCTCGACGGCCGATGCTCCTGCGCCTTGTGAACCATCTCCTTGTAGCGGTTAATGGAAAGGTCATAGCCAGCTGCAACGATGTCGGCCCTAGGCACATGGAAGCTCTGCGCGGTCCGCGGACGCTCGCGCTCGGTGCCGTTGCGCTCGGCCCAGCGTGCGACGATGTCGGGCAAATTGTTCTTCGCCAACTCCTCGTCGGTCAGGGGCAGGTTGAGGAAATGGCCGGCCTCGTGGTGGCCGGGCGTGGGCCCGATCTTCTCGGCCGGCAGCAACGCGTTACGCTTGTCATCCAGCGAAAAGCCGTCGGCCTGGCAGTCGTAGAACCAGACGTGATCCGTGCCGCCGGAATTGGTCTTGGTGAACAATACGATGGCAGTAGAGACACCAGCATAGGGCCGGAAGACACCGGAGGGCAATTTGACGATACCGTCGAGTCGGTGGTCCTCGACCAGCATCTTGCGGATGGCCTTATGCGCGGTGGACGAGCCGAATAGGACGCCGTCCGGCACGATCACCGCCGCGCGACCGCCGGGCTTCAACAATTTCAGGAACAGCGCCATGAACAGGAGTTCGGTCTTCTTGGTCTTGACGATCGAGAGCAGATCCTTGGCTGTCGTTTCGTAGTCCAGCGAACCTGCGAAGGGCGGATTGGCCAGCACCAGCGAGTAGCGATCCTCGTCGCCGGCATGCTCTTGGCTGAGCGAATCCTTGTAGCGGATGTCCGGATCCTCGACGCCGTGCAACGTCATGTTCATCGAGCCGATGCGCAGCATGGTGTTGTCGAAGTCGAAGCCGTGAAACATCCCCTCGTTGAAATGGTCGCGGCTCTCCTGGTCGTGGAATAGCTTCGGATGGTTGTCGCGCAGATATTCGCCGGCTTGGACGAGGAAGCCGCAGGTTCCACAGGCGGGATCGACGATGATGTCCTTGGGCGTCGGCGCAGTCATCTCCACCATCAGCGCGATGATGTGGCGCGGCGTGCGGAACTGCCCGTTCTGGCCGGCGCTGGCGATTTTCGACAGCATGTATTCGTAAAGGTCGCCCTTGGTGTCTCGGTCCTGCATCGGCAGCTTGTCGATGAGGTCGACTACCTTCACCAGAAGCGCCGGCGATGGAATGGTGAAGCGCGCGCCCTTCATATGGGTGGCGTGCGCCGTGCCGTCCTCAGCCATGGTGCGCAGGAATGGGAAGACGTGTTCGGAAACGAGCTCGAACATCGTACCGGCGTCCTGGTTCTTTAGCCGCGACCAGCGCATTTCCGCATAGGCGGTACCGCCGTTCTTGCCGATGCCGTCCTTCCCCTCGGGAAAAATATGACGGCGCATCGGCTGTCCTGTGCGTGTCGAGCGGTTCTCTTCGAGCTGCTCAGCATCGTCCAGTCCGCGCATAAACAGCAGGTAGGTGATCTGCTCGATCACCTCGAGCGGATTGGCGATGCCACCAGCCCAGAAGGCGTTCCAGACGGCATCGATTTTCGAGCGCAGTTCACCTGTGATCATGCAATTCCTCGATTCAGTCTGTTCTTAGGGCGCGACCGTAAGCTACACATATCTGGGATCAAGAGGGGATCGCGGATGAAGCGTGCACGGATGGTTCGGGGGGAACTTAATAGGCGCCTCTGCGAAGCTTCAGGAGGGTTCCGTTGGAAAAGCACTGCCCAAGGGGTGGGCACGTGACCTCCACAAATAGGGATAACTTTTCAGCAGCGGTGAAACGGGTGGTCGCTCAGAGGGTAGCGTTCAGGTGTTCCAACCCAGTCTGTGATCGTATGACATTTGGACCAGATGCATCTGTGACGGACGCATCTGTATCTATAGGCAAGGCTGCACACATCCATGCTGCCTCTCCGGGAGGACCGCGGTTCGATGCAACGCAAACTCCTGCGGAAAGAGCTTCCCTTGCGAACGCGCTATGGCTCTGCAGTAACTGCTCAACGATGATCGATGTAAACGGTGGTGCGTCTTTTTCCGCAAAAAGGCTTAAACAGTGGAAGATTGAGGCTGAAGCTCGTGCATCAAAGGAGTTGCTAACGGGGCAGGTTGAGTTACATGTCCCAGCATTCCTAAGAAATTATATCTACATAAACTATATCAATGCACCTAGGTTGCAGTTTTTTGTAACAGATTCGGACAGGCAATCTCCCGTGTTTGCTGAAACCAAAAACGGATTTCCCGATGGAAGCATAATTTGGCATTTGTCCCATCTTGGAGACATTGTTGCAAACTTGCATGTCGGGGCCATAGATCTGCGTGACATTTTCCCTTTGTCGGAAGATTTCATCGGATCCGTCCTTTCAGCCAACGAAATGTTCTACACGAAGAACGGCGTCGTATCTGGAAGAGACGATCATAGAAATGTCGTAGAAACGTTTGATCTGAAGACATCGCCGCACGTTTATCTTAAATTGAGCGAATTCAAAGTGATCGTACCCTACGACCCAAGATGGGTGACCACATCAACGGCGTTTTCGGCGTTTCGAGGCGGGCGGGAACGGTTCGCGGGGCTGTTCATTCTCAAGAGCATTGATTTTGACCGACAGGAGATATTTCTCTCGCCACTTGTGATGGGACTGCCCATCCCGCCTGGGATGGAAGGGTTCTACCGACGTTCTTCTGCTTAGTGATGGCAAGGACCTCTGATTGGGGAGTTGCTCCAATTGCCCGTTGAAGCCCACGCCGGCTTCCGCTAAGAAGCCGTGACTTGCCGGTTCACCGGCTGGTTCGTTTTCCGGTTCCCGGGAAGCACCCGTAGCTCAGCTGGATAGAGCGCTGCCCTCCGAAGGCAGAGGTCACAGGTTCGAATCCTGTCGGGTGCGCCACAGCCGCCACAAGTCCCCCCTACGTCGAAGGCACCCGCGGCTCCTCCACCAGGTAAAACCGATCCTTCGGCGAAAAATCCGTCACCAGGAACGAGAACGACGCGCTCTCCAACGGGTCGACCTTGCCTTTGCTGAACAGCAGCCGGTCATAGGGTTCGAAGTCGCGTTTGAATTCGGCGAAGCTGTCGGACTTGATCATGTTGTCCACGCGCTGTGCCTGGTCGAAGGACAGCCCGTCGCCATAGTCGCTCGGCACGTTCAGGATCGACTGCAGCTCGAAGCCGAATTCGATCCAGGCGTCGCCGCTGTTGTTGCGGGCGACGATCTTCAGCGGCAAAAAGCCGGTCGCGAAGTCGCCCGACGATCCGAACGGCTGGATCGGCCGCACGGCGCGGATAGTCAGCGTCACCGGGTCGGCGGTGTCCAGTTCCTCGGTCACCACGATCGGGTCGGTGCGGGTCCCAGTGCCGGTAGCCGAAAGGATCCGGAAGCCGCCGCGTTCGTCGGAGAAGGAGTAGGCGCCGGCTTCGAATATCCCGCCAGCTTCGGCGCGCGGGCAGCTCGCGGCCAGCAAAGCCGCGAATAGCTGCACACAGCGCAAGCCCGGACGCGTCATGGCCCGAGTATGAACGACAATTGCCCGGCCGCATACTGGCGGGCGTCATAGTGGAATGACGATGAGTTTGGCGGCCATCGAAAGAAATGCCGCCGCTCCCGCGCGACGGGATAATTCAGCCGGCTCAGCCTCCCGCCACGGCGCGCACGCTCTCCCGCTCCACCAGCGGGCACTCCAGCTTGGTGATGGGGTAGCGTCCCTGTCCGGGCGCCGTCGGCGCCTCGAGCTGTTCGATCGCCCATTGGCCCATCGCCATATGCGGCAGGATCGACGTGGTCAGCGGCGGGAACAAATGCCGGGCGATTTCCTCGTCATCGTAGCCGACCACGGAAATATCCCCGGGAATGTGCAGGCCGGCTTCCTTCAGCGCCTCGTAGCAGCCGATCGCGGTGCGGTCGTTCTGGCAGAAGATGGCGGTCGGGCGGTCTTTCAGGGCGAGCAGCTTGACGGTCGCGGCATAGCCCGCACTGGCCGACCAGTCGCCTTCGACCACCAGCTCCGGGTCGAAGGGGATGTCGGCGGTGGCGAGCGCGCGGCGGTAGCCTTTCAGCCGGTCCTGTGCGGCCTGCATCCACGGCTCGCCGGTGATGGTGGCGATGCGGCGGTGGCCGTGGCTGATCAGATGCCGGGTCGAGCTCTGGCCGCCGGCGATCTCGGACGGCACCACGGCGGGGAAAGCGTAGTCGGCCGTGTAGCAATTGAGCAGGATCACCGGAATGTCGAGGCTGTAGAGGAAGTCGGGCGCCGTGATCTCGCGGGTGAAGATGGTCATGTAGATCAGCGCCGAAATGCCTCGCCTCGTCAGCGCCTGGATGGCGCGCGGCTCCATCACTGCGTCGCCCATGGTCTGCGCCACCAGCAGCACATTGCCGGCATTCCACGAGGCCTGGCGCGCGCCTTCGATCGCCACCACCGCCTCCGGGCTGGTCGCCAGCTGGTCGACGGCAAAGCCGATCACCCCGTCCAGCCCGTCGAAGGCGGCAACCGGCTTGCGCAGCGCCGAGAAAGCGGGCGCGCTGTAGCCCAGCGCCCTCGCGGCCTCGATCACCCGTTCGCGGGTCTGCTGCGACAGTTTTATCCCTGGCGAATTGTTGAGCACGAAGGACACGGTCGCCTGCGAGCAGCCGGCGGCCCGGGCGATATCGGTCATGGTGACCCGCCCCTTGGGCTTGGCCGGCGCCTTGCGGCGCTTGATCGTGTCGATGGCCGTATCCCTGGTCTCGCTCATGGCAGTCCTGTCCCCAATCCCGGCCTGTCTAGCGGCAGCCTGCTTGCCCGACAAGATGGCGCGGCGGCGTCGATTTATAGAAACTGTCGTTACGTTTATACATATTAGTAGCTGCATGGTCCATCGATCATAAGGCTCCGGATATGCAGGGAAAGCTTTGACTGCCGGGCTTTGAGTGCCGTCCAGTCATGGCATGGGTTCGTCAGCCATCGTCCGCGGTGGCGCGGCGGCGTGCTCGGATGTCGGCTCAAAACTAATAGTGTTTACTAATACAAAAATGCGCTGTAACGTCAATCCGTCGCTCCCGGCCTATTGGGTTCCGGGGCGGCGGGAAAGCGAACGTCGATGGCCCGATGGCGAGCGGAGATTGCCTCCGCGAGCCTTGTAGCAGATATGTGATATGTCAGACAAATCGGACTATTTACGAGCGGAGAATGAGTCTCTAAAGTCCGTGACCGTGGCTGGAACGATGCCATTCTTGTGAGTGCCGGGAAACCCTGAGGAGGGGGTATCCAAGCCGCGAACGGCAAATTCAGGTGAGCAGGCAATTCTAGTGAGCAAGACCGGTCAGCCCGACGGCTGGACCATAAAGGGAGGTTGAACATGAAATCCTTGATACGCAATGCATCCGTGGCCGCTGCGGCCCTGGTTGTCGGCCTGACGGCGACGGCCATCGCGCGCGCCGACGACAAGCCGACGCTGGCCTTCGTCGTCAACGGCGCTTCCGATTTCTGGAAAGCGGCCGAAGCCGGCGTCAAGAAGGCGCAGGGCGAACTGCCCGACTACAATCTCGAACTCAAATATCCCGAGCAGTCGTCGGTCGCCATCCAGCAGCGGCTGATGGACGATCTGGTGACGGCCGGCGTCAAGGGCATCATGGTCTCGGCCGTCGATCCCAAGACCTCGACCGATGGCCTGAACAAGATCGCCTCGCAAACCGCGCTGTTCACCACCGACAGCGACGCGCCGCAGACCAAGCGCGTCGCCTATATCGGCTCGTCCAATGTCGATGCCGGCAAGCAGGCGGCCGAAATCGCCAAGAAGGCGATGCCCAATGGCGGCAAGTGCCTCGGCTTCGTCGGCCTGCTCGGCGCCGACAATGCCAAGGAGCGCATCCAGGGCATGAAGGATGGTCTCGCCGGCACCAAGATCGAGCTTGTCGACGTGCGCGGCGACGATATCGACCAGGCGCGCGCCAAGAAGAATGTCGAGGACGCGCTGGTCGCCAGCCCCGACGTCACCTGCATGGTCGGCTTCTATTCCTACAACACGCCGCGCATCTATGAAGCGCTGCGCGATGCCGGCAAGCTCGGCTCGATCACGGTCGTCGGCTTCGATGACGATCCGATCACGCTGGGCGGCGTCAAGGAAGGCACCGTTGCCGCCACCGTCGTGCAGCAGCCCTTCGAATGGGCCTATCAGGGCATGAAGCTGATGGCTGCCTACCTAAAGGGCGACAAGTCGGGCATCCCGGCCAACGGCCTGATCATCATCCCCACCAAGATCATCGGCAAGGATGATGTCGACGCCTATGCCGCCAATCTCAAGGCGATGTCCGGCAAGTAAGACCACAGGCAGTTCAGCCGGCTCAACATCGCTTGAGCCGGCTGCGCGCATTGACGAACCCCGCGGGCTTCGTCAGTCTGCCGGAAGCCGTCAGCATGATCCCGAACCGAAGGACCGCGCCAGCGAAAAGTGGGAACCGGTTTTCGGAAAAGATCGTGCCTTGGGATTGGCCCGCTAACTGCTGTCAGGCATGATGAACTATTCCGACACATCCATCGCGGCAACCACCCCGTTCCTCAGCCTCGAGAACGTGCGCAAGACCTATCCGGGCGTCGTCGCCTTGGATGGTTTTTCGATGGAGGTCAGGCCGGGCGAGGTCATCGGCCTCGTCGGCGAGAACGGCGCCGGCAAGTCGACCCTGATGAAGATCCTCGGCGGCGTCACCACGCCGGACACCGGCACGATCACGGTCGACGGGACCGCTCACAACAGCTTGACCGTCGAAGGCAGCCTGGGTTCGGGCATCGCCTTCGTTCACCAGGAACTCAACCTGTTCGAGAACCTCGACGTCGCCGCCAACATCTTCTTCGGCCGCGAGCCGCTGCGCGCCGGGCCGCTGAAACTTGTCGACCGCACGAAGCTGCGCGAGATGGTGGCGCCGCTCTTGAAGCGCGTCGGCGCCAATTTCTCCGCCGATGCGCAGGTCGCCGACCTGTCGCTCGCCCAGCAGCAGATGGTCGAGATCGCCAAGGCGCTGTCGATCAAGGCCAGGCTGGTCATCCTCGACGAGCCGACATCGAGCCTGCCGATCGCCGAGACCGACAAATTGCTCGACGTCATCAAGGCGCTGAAGGCCGACGGCATCAGCGTCATCTTCATTTCGCACCGCCTGCACGAGGTCGAGCGCGTCGCCGACCGCGTCGTCGTGCTGCGCGACGGCATGCTGGCCGGCACATTGCAGAAGCGCGACATCGGCCACGACCAGATGGTCAAGCTGATGATCGGTCGCATGTTGAAGGAGCGCGAGAAAGCATCCGAGGCCGCGCGGGCGCCTGGCGCCGTGGCCCTTGCGGCCAAGGCAATCCGCACCCCCACCTATCCCAGCCGGCCTGTCGATCTCGATGTCCGGCGCGGCGAGATCCTCGGCCTCGCCGGTCTGGTCGGCTCCGGCCGCACCGAGCTGGCTCGCGTGTTCTTCGGCATCGATTCCAGCCTTGGCGGCACGATCGAACTCGACGGCAAGACGCTTGTGCTGGGTTCGGCCGCCGATGCCGTCGCGCACGGCATCTTCCTGGTGCCGGAAGACCGCAAGCTGACCGGCATCCTGCTCGATTTGTCGATCGCGCAGAATATTTCGCTGCCCAATCTGCCGGCGCATGCCAGGCGCTCGCTGGTGTCGGCAAGCGCCGAAACGGCAACCGCCGAGAAGCAGAAGAAGGATCTCGGCATCAAGGCGCCTTCGGTGCAGACGCGCACCGGCACGCTGTCGGGCGGCAACCAGCAGAAGGTCGTGCTCGGCAAATGGCTGGCCATGAACCCGAAGGTGATGATCCTCGACGAGCCGACGCGTGGCATAGACATCGGCGCCAAGGCGGAAATCTACGGGCTGATGCGCGCGCTGGCCGATGCCGGCGTCGCCGTGCTGATGATCTCCAGCGACATGGAGGAGGTGATCGGCGTGTCCGACCGCATCGCCGTCATGCATGAGGGCCAGATATCGGGCATTCTCGACAAGGACCAGTTCAGCCAGGAAAACGTGCTGCTACTGGCGGTGGGCAAGCAGCCGAAATAGTTTTTGCGCTGGGGTCGCGAGACCGCGCAACCTGCTCAGGCAGGCATTGGGGAGAAGACGATGAGCAAGAAAGATCTCGGCCTGCTGATCCTGATCCTGGTGGTCGGGGCGATCGTTGCCCTCATCAATCCGCGCTTCCTCTTGCCGATCAACCTTGCCAACACCTCGAACCTGATCGGCCTGTTCGGCATCCTGTCGATAGGCCAGGCCTTCGTCATCATCACCGGCGGCATCGAACTGTCAGTCGGCTCGGTGGTGGCGCTGCTGGGAACGCTGTTCATCGACTTCATCGCCGTGCGCGAGCTGGACTGGCCGCTGGCCTTCGTGCTGATCATCGTGCTTGGCGCCATCATCGGCCTGGTGCATGGCTGGCTGATCACGCGGCTGAAGCTGCAGCCCTTCGTCGTCACCTTGTGCGGCCTCTTGATTTATCGCGGCGTCGCCCGCTTCTACACCGCCGACGGCACCGCCGGCTTCGCCTTCGGCCAGAATTTTCCCGAGCTCGAATTTCTCACGGCGGGCCGTTCCTATGGCGTGCCGAACAGCTTCATCGCGCTGATCGTCATCGCCATCGTCATGTGGGTGGTGCTGCACCGCTCGGTGTTCGGCCGCTATCTCTACGCCATCGGCAAGAACGAGGAGGCGGCGAAATATTCCGGCATCCGCACGGGCCGTATCGTCATGGCTGCCTATGTCATCTGCGGCGTGCTGACGGCGCTGTCGGCGATCTATTTCGCCATGTACACGCGCTCGATCTCGCCGGCCAGCCACGGCCAGTTCTACGAGCTCTACGCCATTGCCGCAGCCGTGCTCGGCGGCTTCTCGCTGCGCGGCGGCGAGGGTTCGCTGATCGGCGTCATCCTCGGCACCGTGCTGCTGCAGGAGCTGCAGAACCTCGTCAATCTGCTCGGCATCCCGTCCTCCCTCAACTTCGCGGTGATGGGCGGCGTCATCCTCATCGGCGTGCTGGTCGACCAGCAATGGGGCGTGTTCCGGGCCAGGCGATTGATGGTCGATGCCGCTCGCAAAAACGTTGCCGGCGCACCGGCGGAATAACCGTGAGGGTGACGCTGCCGCTTGCCCGACTCCTATAGATATTATAATAGCATAACCCGGCAACGCTCGGGGGTGGACGGTACATGCGCTGCGATTTGCGAGGCAAGGTAGCGCTGGTCACCGGGGCCGCGGGCGCCATTGGCAGTTCCATCGCCAGACGTTTGTCCGACAATGGTGCCGCGGTCGTCGTCGCCGACATCAATGGCGAGGGCGCAAGCCAGGTCGCGGCCGGTTTGAGCGATGCCATGGCCTGCGCCACCGACATCCGTGACGCCGCCTCGGTCGACGGCGCCATCGCCGCGATCATGCAGCGCTACGGCCGCCTCGACATCCTGATCAACAATGCCGGCGTCAACACGCTGGCGCACCGCGTCACCCTGGACGAATTCCCGGCCGAGGAATGGGACCGCATCACCGGCATCGATCTCGATGGCCTCTACATTATGAGCCGCGCGGCACTGAAGCCCATGCTCGCTGCCGGCAAAGGCGGGCGCATCGTCAACATCGCCTCGGTCGTCGGGCTTGCCGCGATGCGGCTGCAGAGCCCGTTCGTCGCCGCCAAGGCCGGCATCATCCATCTGACACGATCGATGGCGATCGAACTCGGCGGCAAGGGCATCCTGACCAATGCCATTGCCCCGGGCTCGGTGATGACGGCACTGACCGCCAAGCTGTTTTATGGCGAGGACGGCAAATTCGCCGGCCGCACGCAGGAGTTCCTCGCCCATGTGCCGCTCGGCCGGCCGGCTGAGCCGCGGGAGATCGCCGAGGCGGTTCTGTTCCTGGCCTCGCCGGCCGCCAGCTATGTCAACGGCCAGGTGCTGGCCGTCGATGGCGGCTGGACGGCGGGATACATGATGTGAGCAACGCGATGGAAATCGATCTCAACGGCGCCGCGGTGGCCCTCGATGGCGAGACCAACCCGATCGTCGACGCTGTGCTTGCCGCATTGCGTGCCAATGGCGGCACATTTGTCGAAGCAACTGATACCGCCGACATTCTGCTGATGTCCAATCCGCTGCGCCCGGGAACGACGGCGCAGGATCCCCGCTGCCGGCATGCCGATGCGCGCCGAGCGGCCTTGGCCATGGCCGAGCGCGGCGGCGGACGCATTGTCTTCCTGATCTCGGCCACCGCCGGCATGCCGATGCGCCGCCATCCGCGCTTTTCCATGGAAAATGCCTCGATCCTGGCCGGCATGCGTACGCTGGCCATGGAGTTCGGCCCGAAGGTGCTGGTCAATGCCGTTGGCTTCGGCGCGGTCGAGGATGGAACCATGGTCTCGGGCGACAAGGCGATGCTCAGCCACACGCCGGTCGGGCGCGCCGGCTGCATTGAGGAAGCGGTCGCGGCCGTGCTGTTCTTCTGTGATCCGCTCAACACCTACACGACGGGCCAGATGCTGAGCGTCGACGGTGGATGGACGGCAGGTTATGGACGCAATTTCTGAACTCGTGATGCTCGCTATCCCTGCCGGGTCCGTCGCTGGAAACCGTCCGCCACAACAGCTATGAATGACCGCTTACGGCGCGATAGGCAGAACATTGCTTTGCTGGCTGCGCTCTCTTGGAGCATGGTGATGACCGACAGACCGCCGGCGGGTGAGAAGAAGCGGCAGCGTCTTGGCGTCCGCGAGATCGCCAAGCGGGTCGGCGTCGCGCCGATGACGGTGTCGCGTGCGCTCTCCAATCCCGACATGGTCTCGCCGGAGACGCGCGCCAAGGTGCTCGACGCTATCGAACAGGCGGGCTTCGTACCCAACCGGCTGGCCTCCAGCATGCGCGGCAATGGCCGCATGATCGGCACGGTGGTGCCGCCGCTGATCAATTCGGGCATCGCCGAACAGGTGCAAGGCATGTCCGACGAATGCCATGAGAGCGGCTATTCGATGCTGCTGGTGCAAGGCGAATTCACGCAGGAGGCCGAGGAGCATTCGATCCGCAATCTGCTCGGCTGGCGTCCGGTCGGCATGATCCTGCAGAGCTTCGTCCAAAGCGAGACCGCGCGTGCGCTTCTGAAGAGCAGCGGCGCGCCGGTGGTCGAAATATCGGAGATCAAGGGCCGCAAGCCGATCGACATGGTGGTTGGCGTCTCCAACTTCGAGACCGCCTATGCCATGACCATGCATCTGGCGGCCAAGGGCTACAAGCGCATCGGCTTCGTCTCGACGCCGATCCACGGCAATGACCGCTTGCAACAGCGCCGCACCGGCTATCACGCGGCACTCACCGAACTCGGCATCAAGAATCATGCCGACATGGAGGTCGAAGTGCCGATCACCGCTCAGGGCGGCGCCGAGGCGTTGATCACGCTGACCTCCCGCCACAGGGATATCGATGCCATCTTCTTTTCCAGCGACACGCTGGCCGTCGGCGCCGTCCAGGAGTGCCATCGCCGGCGCTGGGCGGTGCCGGGCAAGATCGCCATCGCCGGCTATGGCGACATGGATCTCGCCGCGCAGCTTTTTCCGCCACTGACCACGGTGAAGGTCAACCGCTACGAGATGGGCAGGCGCGCGGTGCGGAAATTGCTGGCAAGGCTCGGCGGCGACACCAAGGTGCCGACCATCACCAGCCTCGGCTTCGAGATCGTCGACCGTGAGAGTGCTTGACAATCTCCTCGTTGGCCGCAGCCTTCCCCAGCTTCGTCATCCTAGGGCGGAGCAGCCGCGAAGCGGCGTCGCGGACACCCTAGGGTCTGCGCCGCGTCGCTTCGCTCCTTGCTCCGCCCTAGGATGACGACGAAGGGGGAGCATCGGCTAGTTTAAGGACGTCGTCTTCCCCGTCTCTTCCCGCCGCCCGAGCCGCTTTTCCCAACCCTCCGCATGGACGTTGAGATAGGCGTTGGGATCATAGGGGTGTTCCCTGATCGCATCGATGTTGAGATCGATGCCGAGCCCCGGTGCATCCGGCAGCGACAGATGGCCGTTATCGGCATTGACGGTCGGGTGCCAGGTCACGAGGTCGCGCGTCCAAGAGTCGTTGAAGGCGTCGAAATGCTCCTGAATGAGGAAGTTCGGCACCGCCGCGGCCAGTTGCAGGCACACCGCGGTCGCCACCGGTCCGCCGCTCTGGTGCGGCGCGATATGGCTGCCATGCGCGAACGCCAGATTGGCCACCTGCATGGACGGTGCAATGCCGCCGAGCGACATCGGCTCGGGCTGGAAGATGTTGACGCCGCCGCCGGCGGCCAGCGTGTAGAACTGGCCGACCGTGTCATACATTTCGCCGGTCGCCACCGGGATCGGTGAGCGATGCGCTACTTCGTGCACCGTCTCCTGCCGGTCGCGCGAGGTCGGCTCCTCCCACCAGTAGATGTCGAGATCGGCGAATTTTTGCGCTGCCTGCAGGGCGGCGATCTCGGTGAAGCGGGCATGCACATCGATCAGGATCAGCGTGTCCGCAGGCAGGTCGTCACGCAGTGTCCGGCAGATCGCATAGGAAAGCTCCAGTTCCTCGCGCGAGATAAAACCTTGCGCCGTGCCGAACGGGTCGAGCTTGAAGGCCCTGAAGCCTTTGGCCAGCACCGCCTTGGCGGCTTCGAGAAAAGCCTCCGGCGTGCGCTCGGTGCGATACCAGCCATTGGCGTAGCCGAGCACGCTGTCGCGCACCTGGCCACCGAGCAGTTGGTGGATCGGCACGCCGAGGCTCTTGCCCAAAACATCCCAGCAGGCGACCTCGACCGCCGCGATGACAGTGCGGTGGATATGGCCGCCGTCGAGCGAGACGCTGTCCAGCATGCGCTTAGCCAGCGCATTGATGCGGCGCGGATCCTGGCCGATGGCGAGATGCTTGAGCTCGTGCAGGCCGGCTTCGGTGGTCTTGATGAAGCCGTTCAACGTGCCTTCGCCGATCCCATGGATGCCCTTGTCGGTGTGGACTTTGACGAACAGCCAATTCTTCCAGCCGGCGCCGACGGCAAAGGTCTCGATTTCGGTGATCTTCATGCGAAACTCTAGCTTAAACCAGTAATTGTCGCGATGACGGCCTCGGTCGTCAGGCCGTATTTCGCTTGCAAGGTCGGCACCGCGCCGCATTCGATGTAGCGGTCGGGCAGGCCGATGCGCGTTACCTTCTTAGCAATGCCGGCATCGAACAAGGTCTCGACGACCAGGCTCGCCAGACCGCCCACCACGACGTGGTTTTCCGCCGTGACGATATGGCTGAAGCCGGCGGCAAATTCGGCCACGGCTCCGGCGTCGAACGGTTTTATCGTCGGCACATGCAGCACGCCGGCGGAGATGCCTTGTTTTCGCAACGCGTCCGCCGCGTCAAGCGCGCGTTCGGTCATGAAGCCGGTCGAGATAATGCCGACATCGGAGCCGTTACGAAGCTGCCGCGCCTTGCCGATTTCGAAACGATAGCCGGCTTCAAATACCGCAGGCACCGAACCGCGCAGCAGCCGCATGTAGACCGGCCCCCGATGCGCGGCGATCGCCTCGGTGGCCGCCTCGATCTCCGTCGCGTCGCAAGGGTCGATGATGGTCAGTCCGGGGATCATGCGCATCAGCGCCAGGTCCTCGATCGCCTGGTGCGTGCCGCCATAGCCGGTGGTCAGGCCCGGCAGGCCGGCGACAATCTTGACGTCGAGCTTGGAGTGGGCGAGCGCGATGGCGACGAAATCATAGGCGCGCCGTGTCGCGAAGACGCCATAGGTGGTGGCGAACGGCACCTTGCCGGTGCGCGCCAGCCCGGCGGCAACAGCGACGAGGTTCTGTTCGGCCATGCCGACATTGAAGAAGCGCTCCGGGAAAGCGTCGCGGAACGGCAATATGTCGGTGTATTTGCCGAGATCGGCGGTCAGCCCGACAATGTCGGGACGGCTCTGGCCAAGCCGCGCCAGTGCCCGGCCGAAAGGCGCCTCCACGCTCCGCCGGCTGCCGCCAACCACTTCGTCCTGGCCCATGGCCAGCGTGCGGCCGGCCTCCGTCGCCGCGCCGCTCATTGGACTGCTCCCACGGTCTTTTCGAACTCGGCGATGATGCCGTCCCACTGCGCCACGTCGATACGGAAGAAGTGCGATTTCTCAGAGGTTTCGATGCGCGGCACGCCCTTGCCCGGCAGCGTGCGCAGCACGATCGCCTTCGGCTTGCCGTTGCGTTCGCGCGCATCGGCCAGCGCGCCGACCACCGCCTTCATGTCGTTGCCGTCGATCTCCGATGTCTGCCAGCCAAAGGCGCGCCATTTGTCGGCCACCGGCTCCATGTAGAGCACCACCGGCCCATCGGCCTGGATGCCGTTGCAGTCGATCAACGCCACCAGCCCGTCGAGTTTGAAATGGCTGGCCGACATCGCCGCTTCCCAGGTCGATCCTTCCTGCATTTCGCCATCGGACAGTTCAACGAAAACGCGTGCGTCGGATTTGTCGACGCGCAGGCCCAGCGCCTGGCCGACGCCTTGTCCCAGGCCATGGCCTAGCGAGCCGCCGATGATTTCGACGCCGGGCGTGGTGTCGAGCGTCGACATCTCCAGTCGGCTGTTGTCGGCGCCGTAGGTGATCAGTTCCTCGACCGGGATGATGCCGGCCTCGGCCAAAGCCGCCCAGAGCGCGATGGAATAGTGTCCGGTCGAGAGCAGGAAGCGGTCGCGGTCGGCCCACGCCAGATTGTGCGGATCGTAACGCAGTTCGTGGAAGTAGAGCGCGGCCAGCGTATCGGCGATGCCGAGGCCCTGGCCGATATAGCCCTGGCCCTGACCGCGCGCCATGGTCAGCATGTGCCGACGCAGCCGTGTCGCCTTGCGTTGGAGCGCGCCGATATCGGCGCTGCCGGGTGGAGAATTTCGCAGCATCGGATCAGTCCTTGTCGAGCCCGCCCGACATGTTGAGCCGCTCGGCGGTCATGTATTTCGGCGCGTCGAGGCAGAGCCAGATGACGGCTTCGGCCACCTCGGAAATTTCGGCACGGCGGCCAAGCGGGATGCGGCGCGTGCGCTCGTCGAGGAAGGCCTGCAGATCGTTGCGGCCATTGGCGCGGGCAAGGTCGACCTCGGTCGAGCGCTGCATCTCGGTGTCCATCATGCCGGGCGCCAGGCTGTTGACGAGCACGCCATAGGGCGCCAGCGCCACGGCCGCGGCGCGGGTGATGGAATCGACGCCGGCCTTGCTTGCCGTGTAGGCGGTGTAGTCGGGCAGCGCCATGCGCGAGCCGGGCGAGGTGATGTTGATGATGCGCCCCGAACGCTGCTCGCGCATTACCCGTCCTGCCGCCTTGCAGGCCATGGCCAGCGCGGTGACGTTGAGCGCCAGCGTCCGCGTCCACGCCTTGAAGGTGGCGTCGAGGAACGGCTCGATCACGCCATAGCCGGCATTGTTGACCAGGATGTCGATGCCGCCCCAGCGCGCGACCACTTTTTCCACCGCCGCTTCCGGTGCGTCCTCCAGCGTGAAATCGCCTGTTATGATTTCGGTTTCCGCACCGGTTTCCTTGATCTGTCGGGCAGTGTCGGCCAGTCCCTCGCCATTGATGTCGGTGACCGCGACGCTACAGCCGCGCCGGGCCAACTGGACCGCCACCTCGCGGCCGAGGCCGCCGGCGGCGCCAGTGACCAGCGCTCTCTTTGGTGTGGTGTTTTGATTTTCGGCAGGCAAGCGAGCACCCTCCCGGTGACCATCTTGACGGGATTGATACCGGTACCATAAATGGCTGTCAACGGCGATGTGCTACTGTCCCATCGACCGTGCGGTCGGTTGGAATCGGGAGAAAAAAGATGAAAGTCGTTGCGCTCGAAACGCTGCAACTGGCCGAGT
Organism: Mesorhizobium loti; assembly: GCA_002356515.1. NCBI lineage: Bacteria > Pseudomonadati > Pseudomonadota > Alphaproteobacteria > Hyphomicrobiales > Phyllobacteriaceae > Mesorhizobium > Mesorhizobium loti. Next base: position 4,568,005 of record AP017605.1, read on the forward strand.
TCCCCTTCCTGTTCTGGCTGCGCGTCCATACCGATGCCGGCCTCATCGGTACCGGCGAGACATTTTGGGCGCCGGGGCCGGTTGCCGCCTACATCCACGACAATGTCGCGTCCTATCTCCTTGGCAAGGATCCGCGCGACATCGAGCTGCATGACCGCACGCTCGGCAGTGTCTATGTCGGCGCGCGCGATTCCGGCGCCGAGGTGCGCGGCAATTCCGCCGTCAACATCGCGCTGTGGGATATCTATGGCCAGGCACTTGGCGAGCCGGTCTGGCGGCTGCTTGGCGGGCGCACCCACAAGACCGTGCCGATATACAACACCTGCGCCGGCTACAAACATGTCCGTGCCACCAAGAAGAACGCCCTTTTCGAGCGCGGCGAGGACTGGTCGCTCAAGCCTGGCGATTCGAACGAAGGTCCGTATGAGGACCTGCTCGCCTGGCGCTACAATGCCGGCGACCTCGCCAAAAGCCTGAAATCGGAAGGCATCGGCGCGATGAAGATCTGGCCCTTCGACGTTGCCGCAGAGGCGTCGAACGGCACCCGCATTTCGCTCACCGATCTCGACAAGGCGCTGGAGCCATTCCAGAAAATCCGCGACGCCGTCGGCCGCGACATGGAAATCATGGTCGAGCTGCACGGCCTGTGGACCCTGCCACCGGCGCTGCGCATCGCCGAGGCGTTGAAACCCTACGACGTCGCCTGGCTGGAAGAACCGATCCGTTACAACGAACTCGACGCCATGGCCGAGCTTGCCCGCCATACCTCCATCCCGATCGCCGCCAGCGAGCGGCTCGCCTCGCGGCAGATGTTCAAGCAATTGATCGATAAGCGCGCGGCTTCAGTGATCATGATCGACCTCGCCTGGTGCGGCGGCCTCTCCGAGGCGCGCAAGATCGCCAACATGGCCGAAGCCAGCGAACTGCCTGTCACCTTGCACGATTGCACCGGCCCGATCGTCTATGCCGCCAGCTGCGCGCTGTCGGCGACCTTGCCGAACGTCAACTACCAGGAAGCCGTGCGCGCCTATTTCACCGGCTGGTACACCGAGATCGTCGCCGATATTCCGACGGTCAAGGACGGTCGCGTCGCGCCGCTCGAAGGGCCGGGGCTGGGTCTCAGCCTGCGCCCGGAGCTGTTTCAGCGGCCCGACGCGACCGTGCGGATCACCAAAATCTAGCTCCTGCGCGGCTCCGTTCGGAGTCAGTAGACATTATGCTATTATAATCTATGATGCACCGAAGCGAGCGGCCAACAAGCTCGCCGCCGGCGCCCTGCCGCCCGGCGTCGGACGCATTTCAGGGAGGCTTTGGTGGCAATGTCTGCGGCGCGCGCACGCGACGATTTCAAGGGCGCTCCAAACCTGCCCGATCCAAAGATCCTGCTCGATCTGTTCGAGCGCATGGTGCTGTTGCGCCGTTTTGAAAGCACCGCCCAGATCGCCTGCCGCAAGGGCGAAACCCCCGGCTTCCTGCATCTCTATATCGGCGAGGAGGCGACCGGCGTCGGCGTCTGCGCGCATCTCAGACCGACAGACTGGGTGACATCGACCCATCGCGGCCATGGCCATGCGCTGGCCAAGGGCGCCAACCCCGGCCGGGTGATGGCCGAACTGTTCGGTAGGGTTGACGGCATTTGCGGCGGCCGTGGCGGCACCATGCATCTCTACGACCGCTCGGTTGGTCTGTTCGGCACCAATGGCATTGTCGCCGCCGGCATCGGCCATGCCGTCGGCATCGGCATGAGTGCCCGCCAGCAGGGCCGCGACGATATCGGCGTCGCCTTCTTCGGCGACGGCGCCGCCAACCATGGCGGCTTCCACGAGGCGCTCAACTTCGCGGCCGTGCAGCGGGCGCCGGCGGTCTTCATCTGCGAGAACAACCTCTACGCCACCGCCACGCCGCTGAAGTCGATCACCCTGAACCCAGAGATCGCCACCAAGGCCGCCTCCTACGGCATGCCTGGGGTTGCGGTGGACGGCAATGACGTCTTCGCCGTCTGGCTGGCCATGAAGGAGGCCACCGAGCGTGCCCGCGCCGGCAAGGGCCCGACATTGATCGAGGCCAAGACCTATCGCACCGTCGGTCACCACGAGGGCGATCCGGTCATCGGCACCTACCGCACGCAGGAAGAGCTCGACGCCTGGATCAAGCGCGATCCGATCGACATGTTCCGCAAGAAACTGGTCGAGGACTATGGCATCGCCGATGCCGATGCGCTCGCGGCGATCGAAGCGCGGATCGAGAAGGTGGTCGAGGAGGCGCTGGCCTTCGCCCGCAATTCGCCCGAGCCCGATCCGGAGACGGTGCGCTTGCATGTCTTTGCCGATCCGATCAATCCGCCATCTGCGTTGCAGCCGCGTGCCGTCGGAGAGACGAAGACACAAGGCTGGCTCGAGGCCGTGCGCGACGGCATCGCCGAGGAAATGCGCGCCAATCCGGCGATCCTCTACTTCGGCGAGGGCACCGGTGAGCGTGGCGGCAGTTTCGCTCACACCAAAAACCTCTGGCAGGAATTCGGCGCCGAGCGCATGGTCGACACGCCGATCTCCGAACAGGGTTTCACCGCTGCCGCCGTCGGCGCCTCGGCCACTGGCGCGCGCACGGTTTCCGACCTGATGTTTGCCGACTTCGCCTTCGAAACCGCCGGCCAGATTTTCCTGCAGGCGGCCAAGCTGCGCTACATGACCAGCGGCCTGATGAGCGCGCCGATGGTTGTGCGCGTCGGCGCCGGCGCGCTGCGCAGCTCAGGTCCGCATCACAGCGGCATCTATCACCCGGTCTTCGCCCATATGCCGGGCCTCATCGTCTGCGTGCCTTCCACCCCGGCCGATGCCAAGGGGCTGATGAAGACGGCGCTCAGGGCCGGCGATCCCGTCATCATGCTGGAACCCAAGGCGCTGTTCGCCTCCAAGGGCGAGGTGCCGGTCGGCGAGCATTTTGTTCCGTTCGGCGTCGCGCGCATTGCGCGGGCCGGCACCGACATCACCATAGTTGCCGCCGGCCAGATGGTGCAGCGCGCGCTGGAGGCTGCGGAAGCACTCGCCGCCGAAGGCATCGAGGCTGAGGTGATCGATCCGCGCACCATCATGCCGCTCGATATCGACGCGATTGTCGCCAGTGTCAGCAAAACCCATCGCCTGCTCGTCGTCGATGAGGCCTGGGCGATGTGCGGCCTTGGCGGCGAGATCGCCCAGGCCATCAACGAACTCGCCTTCGACGAACTCGATGCGCCACCCGGAAGGCTGCACACCGCGCCGACCTCGCATCCCTTCGCGCCAGTGCTGGAGCGCGCCATGCTGGTCGACAGCGCGCGCATCGCGCAGGGCGTGCGCGACGTCATCGCGGGCAAGCCGCCGGTGCCGGACCATTGGTATACGGTCGGCCTCAAAAGTGCTGCGCCGGCTAAATCAACGCCTGTTCCAGCCAAACCGGTGCCGGCCGCGCCGACCCAGGCGCCCGCTGCCGGCGACGACGAGCCGATCACAATGCCGTTCGGCGATCTCACCGTCAGCGAAGGCACGGTCATCAAATGGTTGAAGGCCGTCGGCGACGTCGTCAAGGAAGGCGAACTGATCGCCGAGATCGAGACCGACAAGGCCGTGGTCGAGATCGAGGCACCGGTCAGCGGCACGCTCAGCGCCATCGACCAGCCGGTCGGCGCCGTGGTGCCGATGGGCGGCCGCATCGGCGGCATCAAGAAATAGACCATGATCCCGAAAAGTGGAATCCGGTTTTCGGACGAGATCATGGTCAACCAAGAAGACTTGTTGCACGTGAAATCCAAAGGATTGGCATGAAGATCCTGTGCGCCAACTGGCAAGCCGCCGACGAGGCCGAACTCGAGCGGCAGCATTATCCCGACATCAAGTTCATCCTCGCCCGCTCGACCAACGACGAGGCAGCCACGCTGGATCCGGCCATTTGCGCGGCGGTCGACGCCGTCATCAACTATTCGCCCACCCACAATGTCGCCGCCGCTCCGTCGGCCTTTCCCAAGGCACGGATCGCCGTGCGCTCCGGCGTCGGCTTCGACAACATCGACACAGCAGGCTGGGGGGTGCGGAAAATTCCGGCCTGCAACGTGCCGGACTATGGCACCACCGAGGTCGCCGACCACGCCATCGGCCTGATGCTGGCGCTGACGCGCGGCACCTCGGCCTATGGCGCGGAGCTTTCCGGCCATGGCACCGAGGGCTGGCATTTCTCCAAAGCGCCGCTGGTGCGCCGGCACAAGGGCGCCACCTTCGGCATTGTCGGGCTTGGCCGCATCGGCCTCGCCACCGCCCGCCGCGCCGCCGCCTTCGACATGAAGGTGGTGTTTTATGACCCGCATCTTCTCTCCGGTGTCGATTTGTCGACCGGCTACGAACGCGTTCATTCGCTGGCCGACTTGATGGGGCGCGCGGATGTGTTGAGCATCCACACGCCGCTCAGTGAGGAGACCCGCAGGCTGCTTGGCGCCGCCGCCTTCGCCGCTGCCAAGCCGGGCCTTGTCCTGATCAACACCGCGCGCGGCCCGATCGTCGATCTCGACGCGCTCGAAGCGGCGATGCGCAACGGCACCGTCGCCGGCGCTGGCCTCGACGTCTTGCCGAACGAGCCCGGCGATCTCGATCATCCGCTACTCGCCGCATGGCGCGCCCGGGAAGCTTGGATCGCCAACCGGCTGATCGTCACCCCGCACGCCGCCTTCTACAGCCCGGCATCGATGCGCGACCTCAGGCTGAAATCGATCGAGGTGGTGCATGCCTATCTTACGGAGGGACGGCTGACCAACTGCGTGAATTCAGAGTTCCTGAAATGAATGCAGCTGTCGCACAGGCAAGCCGTCTTGCGGTTTCGCCCTATGCCCGTCGGCTGGCGCGCGAGCGTTCGCTGCCGCTCGAAGCACTTCGCGGCAGCGGCCCTGGCGGCCGCATCCTGGCCGCCGATGTGCAGGCTTTCGTTGCGGTTGCCGCTACGGTCGTTTCGCCTGATAACGTCGTCCCTGCGGTGTCGCCCTCTCCGGCCGCGCCCCGCATCGCCGCCTTTGCCACGTCCGTCGCCCTCAATGCGCTGCAAGACCTGGTGGCGGCGCTTGAGAGCGCGGGACATGTGTTCGCTGTCGACGACGTGCTGCTGCGCGCTGCTGGTCGAGCATTTGCCGAGATGCCTGATACCGCCGCGCTCGGCGACGCTTCCGTGGCGCTGGAACTGGCGGGCCGGCAAATCGTGTTCACGGTGGTTCCCGAAATGTCCCTGACATCGCTGCGCGCGATGCGGCTTGCGGCATTGGCCGACAATCGCGACGAGGCGGGCAAACCGGCGGCGCTGTCCCTGCGGCGGCTGCCCACCACCGACATCCGGCCGGTCGTGATGCCGCTGCTGCCTGGCCGCGCGATGCGGCTGGCCGTTTCGCTCAACACGGCCGGCGATCATGCCGAATGCCTGCTGGTTGTGGATGCGTCCAGCATGGATGAGTCCGCCGCTGCCGAATGGCTGGCGACCCTGAAATCGGCGATCGAACAGCCGCTTCGGCTCTTCGTCTGAGACGGTTGATCGTCAGCAGCCTTGCCTAGCCTCTTGCGAAAGAAGCTATTATAAAAGCTTCGATACAGGCGTGACGAGGCCCATGGACCACCCCACCATCGACAGTCTTCCCCGGCGCACGCTCGGCCGCGCCAACGGCCCGCTCTATCGCCAACTCGCCGACATATTGCGTGAGCCGATCGGCAACGGCACCTTCCCCGTCGGCGGCGAACTGCCGAAGGAAGCGACCATTGCCGAGCATTTCGGCGTCAGCCTGATCACCGTGCGCCAGGCGCTTCGCGATCTCGAGGCAGACGGATTGATCAAGAAGCGCTCGGCCAAGCCGGCCGTGGTGGCGGCGCGCAGCCCATCGGTCAATCTGAGCTGGAAGTTCAAGAACTTCGCCGACATGGCGGCCTTCACCAAGGATGCCGAGCTGACGGTGAAATCCTACCGCAAGGAGGTTTCGCCCGTGCTCCAGCGCCATTTCGGCATGGGCAAGGACGAGGCTGGCTATTGCCTGCACAGCGTGCTGTCGATCGGCGAACAGCGCAAGGCGCAGATCACCACCTATTTCCCGCCCGACATCGGCGCGCGCCTGAAGCGCGAGGACTTTTCCGACGTGCTGATCTTCCGCTCGGTACAGAAACATCTCGGCCTGCGGCTCGACGTGGCGCATGTCACGGTGCGCGCCGAGATCGCCGACGAGGCGGTTGCCGCCGACCTCGGCATCACGCTCGGCAGTGCGGTGCTGACGGTGGAGATGCTCTACCAGTCGGCGGACCAGCGCAGCATCGAATTCTCCGTTGCCCGCCACCCCGCCGACATTTTCAGCATCACCTACGACGCGCCCAACGACCTGTCCTGAACCCGGTCGGCGGCATTGGTGCCCGCCGAATTCCTGGTCTCGGCCATGGACAGCCTTATAAAATTATAATAGCATCATAGCTAGGATGAAGGCTGCGCGGAGGACCACGATCCAACGTGGATGCGAAGCCTCATCCGACGCTGAGCATTTGCCTGGTGCATGTCACTCAGGATGCGCTGCGGCTCCGGGGCATGCACAGGAACAAGGTCTGTCGATTGGGGGTGTGCCTGGAAGGCACTTGAAAGGCGGCGGCGTTCGCGCGGCCGACACCAAACACGGGAGGAGGAAATCATGAGAGCAGGCGCATTTTTCGCCGGGCTTGCGGTGGTCGCGGCGACTTGGCTGTCGATCGATGCCGCGCCGGCCAACGCACAGGACAAGAAGCCCTACACCATCTATCTCTCAAACAATTTCGTCGGCAATGATTGGCGCCAGCAGATGCTGCGCAGCGCCGACATCGCGGTCAAGAAGCCGCCGCTTGCCGGTCGCGTCGACCTCAAGGTCGAGGTGGTCGAGACCACGGTCCAGGCGCAGATCAACTCCCTCAACAACATCATTCGCAACAAGCCCGACGCCATCGTCATCGATGCTGGCTCCGGCGAAGCCCTCAACCCGACGATCCAGAAGGCTTGCGATGCCGGCATCTTGATCATTGCCTTCGATCAGATCGTCAGCGCGCCCTGCGCCTACACGATGGAGTCCGACTGGGGCCGGGCGCCGCGTGTCGAGGCCGAGTGGCTGGTCAAGAAGCTTGGCGGCAAGGGCAAGATCCTCGTTGACCGCGGACTTGCCGGCGCGCCGATCTCCGCCCAGTTGCAAGGTGGTTTCGAGGAAGTCATCAAGAAATATCCCGGCATTGAAGTGGTCGGCTATTTCAACGGCGACTATGCGCTGGGGCCGGAACAGGCCGGCGTCGCCAGCCTGCTGGCGGCGCACCCGCAAGTCGACGCCATCTTCGTCCAGGGCTACGGCGCCGGAGCGATCAAGGCGCTGCAGGATGCCGGGCGTCCGATCGTGCCCATCACCGGCAGTCCTTTCAACCTGACGACGACGACCTGTGTTCAGACCCAGGGCGCCCAGTGCATCCTTGCACCCAACCCTGCCTATCTGTCGGCCGAAGCCTTGAAGCTCGCGGTGGAGATCCTCGACGGCAAGAAGCCGGCGGAGAAGAAGATACTGCTGCGCAATGCCTTCCTCACCACCGATCCGGTTCCGTCGGAATTGTATCCCGATGCGACCATGCAGAAGATCGAGGTCGGCAAGAATGCCTTTCCGGAGATGGCACCGGGCCTGTTTCTTCCGGTTAGCCCGGATTGGGTCGAAATCACCCCGGCCGAGGCCGCCGGCTCGAAATGACGATGCCTGCGAAGGGTGACGAAATGGTCGCTCCAGGCCTCTCCAATACGACTTGGCTCAAATTGACAAGGTTTATTGGTACCGGTATCATTTACATGCAGCACCCACCAAGATGGCAAAGTCCGTCACCGGCTGATGCAGGAAACACCAAGGAGGAGAGACCATGAAACTGAAGACAGTTTGCGCCGGATTGGCAGCGCTTGCCATCTCCGCGATCGCCCTCGGCACAGCGCCGAGCCGTGCCGAGGACAAGAAGCCCTACACCATCTATCTCTCGAACAATTTCGTCGGCAATGACTGGCGCCAGCAGATGGAGCGTGTCGCCACCGTGTCGGTCAACAAAGGGCCGCTGAAGGGCCGCGTCGACCTCAAGATCGAGAATGTCGAGAACACCGTCCAGGCGCAGATCAACTCGCTGAACAACATCATCCGCCAGAAGCCCGACGCCATCCTCGTCGATGCCGGTTCGGACTCGGCGCTCAACCCAACCATCAAGAAGGCCTGCGACGCCGGCATCGTCGTCATCTCCTTCGACCAGGTGGTGACCGAGCCTTGCGCCTTTGCCGTCGCTTCCGACTGGGATCGCATTCCTTCCGTCATGGCCGAGTGGATGGCCACGCAGCTTGGCGGCAAGGGCAACATCATCCTTGACCGCGGCCTCGCCGGTGCGCCGATCTCGGCGCAGCTGCAGGGTGGCTATGAGAAGGTGCTGGCCAGATATCCCGACATCAAGGTCGTCGGCTACTACAACGGCAACTATGCGCTCGGGCCGGAACAGTCGGGTGTCGCGGCCCTGCTTGCCGCCAATCCGAAGATCGACGGCATCATGACGCAGGGCTATGGCTCCGGCGCCATCCAGGCGCTGAAGGATGCCGGCCGGCCGATCGTCCCGGTCGTCGGCTTCTCCTACAATGTCGCGGCCGTTACCTGCGCGCAGACACAAGGCGCCAAGTGCATCCTTGGCTCCAACCCGGCCTATCTCTCTTCGGAGGCGATCAAGCTGGCGGTCGACATTCTCGACACCGGCAAGAAGCCGGCCGAGCGTTCCGTCTCGGTCAAGGGCGACTTCGTCACCACCGATCCGTTCGAGTCCAAGCTCTATCCCGGCACCAAGATGATCAAGATCGCGATTGGCGAGAATGCCTTCCCGGACCAGGCGCCCGGCCTGACGCTGCCGATCACGCCCGACTGGGTCGAGATCACCGCTGCGGAAGCTGCCGGTACCAAGTAACATCCAGTGACCACGACCCTGTCTCCCGGCATCGCAAGATGTCGGGAGAGCTTTTCGAAGGCGCAAGCATGGACCTCGTCACCGTCAAAGGCCTGTCCAAACGCTATGGCGGCATCATCGCGCTGAGCGAGGCGACATTCAGCGCCCGCGCGGGCGAGGTGCATGCGCTGCTCGGCGAGAATGGCGCGGGCAAGAGCACCTTCATCCAGATCCTCTCGGGCGCGGTACAGCACGATGGTGGCTCGATCCTGGTCGATGGCCAGGATTATCGCCCGGCCAATCCGGACGCGGCGCAGGCGCGCGGTATTGCCGCCGTCTTCCAGGAACTGTCGCTGATCCCCGACCTCAGCGTCGAACAGAACATCTGGTTCCGCCATGAGCCAAGAACGCTGCTGCGCACCGTCAATCGCGGCGAAATGCGCCGCAAGACGCTGGCGCTGCTGGACAAGTATGATTTCCCGGCGCTGCGCCCCGACCAGGAACTGCGGCGGCTGACATTGGCCGAACGGCAGATCGTCGAGATCGCCAAGGGCCTGGCCAAGGACCCGCGCATCCTGATCCTCGACGAAGCGACCTCGGCGCTGCCGGCGCGGGAGGCCGAATGGCTGCTGAAGCTCACCCGGCAACTGGCCGCCGAAGGCAGGCTGGTCATCTTCATCTCGCACCGCATGGCCGAGGTGCGCGCCATTGCCGACCGGCTGACAATTTTCCGCAATGGCAGCACGGTCGCCGCGCACGAGGCCAACGCCGTCTCCGACAACGAGATCGTCACCCAGATGATCGGCCGGCATCTCGATCGGCTCTATCCGGAGCGCGTGGCAACCGCGACCGATCGCATTGCTCTAGGGGTAAGAGGGTTTTCGAGCGGCAGTCGCCTTTCCGGTGTCGACTTCGCCTTGCGTGAGGGTGAAGTGCTGGGCGTCGGCGGCTTGCAGGGCCACGGCCAGCGTGAATTGTTTCAGGCGCTGTTCGGCGCCACCAGAGCGAGCGGCACGATCGAACTTTGGGGCAAACCTGCCACGATCGGCAATCCACGCCAGGCGCTGACCGGCAAGGACGGCATCGCCCTGGTGCCGGAGGACCGGCGTGGGCAGGGCCTGCTGCTGACCAAGAGCGTGCGCGAGAATTTGACGCTGTCTGTGATCAAGCGTTTCACCGAAAACGGCTTGCTGAGCCGGCAAAAGGAAACCGCGCTGGTCAAGGAGATGGTCGATTTCCTGCGCATCAAGGCCGGTACACCGGAACAGCTTGCCGGCACGCTGTCGGGCGGCAACCAGCAGAAGGTGATCTTCGGCAAGATGCTGCTCACACAGGCGCGCGTGCTGCTGCTCTACGATCCGACGCGCGGCGTCGATGTCGGCACCAAGGGCGAGATTTTTCAGCTGATGCGCGATCTCGCCGCCAAGGGCTACGCGATCCTGTTCCATTCCAGCGACATGCCGGAGCTTGTCCATGTCGCTGACCGCGTGCTGGTGATGCGCAACGGCCGCATTGCCGCGACGCTGGAGGGAGATCACATTTCGGAGGAGGAAATCCTGCGTGCGGCCATGCTTGAAACCAGGGCGGCGTGAGGCATGGTGATGTCCGCTGCGGAGAGAACATTGGAGATGGTGCAAAGGCCAGCCGAAGAGAAACAAGCAAGGCCAGGCATCGATTGGCGCGGCCGCGCGCTCGACCGTGCGCCGTTCCTGGTCGCTTGCCTGATGCTGGCGTTGATCATCGGCATTTATGGCAGCCTGCAATCCGGCGTCTTCACGCTGGACGAGCTCAACCTCGACACGGCGGCGGCGATGACGCTGATGCTGGCGGCGACCGGGCAGACCATCGTGCTGCTGCGCGGTGGCATCGACCTGTCGATCGGCGGCATGATCAGTCTCGGCACGGTGATCGCCGCGACGCGTTTCACCGACGATCCGTCGACCACGGCGTTTTGGGCGTTGATCATTCTCGCACTCGGCTTCCTCATCGGCGCGCTCAACGGCCTGCTGATCTCGCTGCTCAAGCTGCAGCCCTTCCTGGTGACCCTCGCCACCTGGTCGATCCTGAACGGCGTCGCCATGATCATCCTGCCGACCGATGGCGGCAGCGTTCCCGGCTGGTAGGTCGGCTTTGCCTCGGCGCAGCTCATCGGCCTGACCAGCCCGGTCTGGATGCTGCTGGCGCTGCTGATATTCTGGTGGTGGTTCCGCGCCACCCGGGTGGGCATCGCCATCCAGGCGACCGGCTCCAACGAAAAGTCGGCCTTCCTGTCCGGTGTCTCGATCACAAGGGTCAACCTCATCACCTATGGCCTGTCCGGCCTGTTCGCGGCCGGTGCGGCGCTGTTCTTGGTGACGCAGACCGGCGCCGGCTCGCCGACCATCGGCAAGGATTACATCCTGCCTTCGGTCGCGGCGGCGGTCATCGGCGGCGTCAGCCTGTTCGGCGGCCGTGGCCATCTCGCTGGCACGCTGATCGGCGCCTTCGTGCTGACCCTGATCGGCAATCTGGTCTTCGTCCTGCATGTGTCGAGCTACTGGCAGCCGGTCGCGTCCGGCGTTATCTTGCTGCTCTCGGTGCTGGCCAGTTCCGTCGCCGAGAAAGCCGCAAGGAACCGCGTCCAATGAGCGCCTTCCTCGCCCGCAACCGCCTCATCGTGCTCGCCTATGCCGGCATGGTCGTGCTGCTCCTGGTCACGGCCTTGTTCTCGCCGGGCTTCCTGTCGGTCTCCAACATGCGCTCGACCGTCGTGCTCGCCGCCTTCGTCGGCATCGTCGCGCTCGGCCAGACCTTCGTCATCATCGGCGGCGGCATCGACCTGTCGGTGCCCTGGGTGCTGAATTCAGCCGCGATCATCATGGCGCTGCTGTGCGGCGGCCAGGATCTGCCGCTGGTCTGGGTCATGCCGCTGCTGCTTGCCGGCGGCGCCTTCATCGGCCTCATCAACGGCGTCGGCGTCGCCCAGTTCGGCGTGCCGCCGATCATCATGACACTGGCCACCAACGTCATCCTGCAAGGCCTGATCCTGGTGCTGACCGGCGGCTCGCCGACCCCGTCGGCGCCGGCGCTGATCCAGTTCCTGTCGGTTGGGCGCATCGGCGGCTTCCCGGTTATCGCACTGATCTGGCTGGCGCTGACCCTGGTGGCGACGCTGCTGCTCTCCAAGGCGGCGTTCGGCCGCCATCTCTACGCGCTCGGCACCAGCGCCACGGTCGCCGAATTCTCCGGCGTGCCGACCGCGCGCACCACCATCCTGACCTATGTCATCTCAGGCCTTACCGCCGCCTTCGCCGGCATGCTCTTGACCGGCTATTCAGGCCAGGCCTATCTCGGCATGGGCGACGCCTATCTGTTCACCTCGATCGCGGCGGTCGCCATCGGCGGCGCCTCCATCCTCGGCGGCAGCGGCCATTATCTCGGCACCGTCGCCGGCGCCATGGTGCTCACCATCCTCACTGGTCTTTTGCCGGCGCTGAACCTGTCAAGCGGGGCGCTGCTCATCGTCTATGGTGCGGTGATCCTGATCACCGTGTCGATCGGCAGCGAGACCTTCGCCGGTCTCGGCGGCAGGCTACGCAGAAAAGAGGGCTGACCATGGTTGAAATCACTTGCGTCGTCGATGCCCGGGCCGAACTCGGCGAAGGCACGCTCTGGGATCCGAAGGCCGGCGTACTCTGGTGGATCGACATCTGGAAGAAGCTGATCCACCGCTACGACCCCGCGACCGGCAAGGATGAGACCTTCGAGACACCGGAATACCTCGGCTGCCTCGGCCTGCGCGAAAAGGGCGGCCTGGTGCTGACCATGACCGATGGCTTCCACTTCTTCGACCCTGCGACCGGCAGGTTCGAGGCGATCGTCGACCCGGAATCCCACATGCCGGAGACCCGCTTCAACGACGGCAAGCCGGACCGCCAGGGCCGCTTCTGGTCGGGCTCGATGTTCGAGGTGCCGGGCAAGCCGATCGAGTTCATCGGCGCGCTCTATCGGCTCGATCCCGATCTTTCCGTGCATAAGATGATCGACGGCATTGGCTGCTCCAACGGTTTGGCCTGGAGCCCGGATTCGAAGATCATGTATTTCTCCGACAGCCATGCCGGCGCGGTGTGGGCCTATGATTTCGACCCCACCACCGGCGACATCGAGAACCGCCGCACCTTCATCGACATGACGATGACCGGCGGCGTTGCCGATGGGGCCACCGTCGATGCCGAGGGCTGCTACTGGGTCACCATCCCGGTGACCAGCAAGGTCTGCCGCTATGACCCTGATGGCGAATTGATGCAGACCGTGGTTCTGCCGACCGACCTGCCGACCTGCTGCGAATTCGGCGGCAAGAACCTCGACATCCTCTATGTCACCTCGGCTGTGCTCAAGCGCCCGGCCAGCCACTTCGTCCGCCAGAAGAATCCTGGCGGACTGTTCGCGCTCGACGTCGGCGTCAAGGGCCTGACCCTGCCGGCTTTCAAGGGATAGCGTTCCCCACTTTCGTCATCCACGGGCGGAGCAAGGAGCGAAGCGACGCCGCGCAGACCCGAGGATCCATGCCGCGACATCAGCCGACGAATGCAGCGGAGCAGAATTTCGCACCGCTGCGGCGCTTTGAAGTCGCGGCATGGATCCTAGGGTTTCCGCGACGTCGCTGCGCGACTGCTACACCGTAGGATGACGACGCGAAGGGCGAGACAAGCCTCCGAGATCGAGCATCGTTCCGGGGGCGAAACGACACCAAGCATGCGAGCTGTCTTTACCGATTGATCGCGCGTGCAGCGCGGCGAACGCTCAGCAGCAGGATGGCGAGACAGCCCACCAGCAGCAGCGCGCCGCCGAGCAGCGGCGGCAGGGCCAGCAGCTTCACCGCTGCTGCGATGGCGGCGACCAGCACCAGCGCCAGCAGTGCCAGATTGCCGTCATCGACGAACATCCCGAAGAATTCCCTGGCGACCATACGGATGAGGCTCATCGGGCTAGCCCGCCGGCTGATACGGGATAGGTGCTGCGCAGCCAGCGCACCATGGCAAACGACGCCAGCGCGACGATGGCGAAGATGGCGAGCAGAGCGAGGTCGGCGCCCGGCCAGTCGGCGCCTATGCCTTCGCCGGTCCAGAAGATGCCGAAGCTGGTCAGCATCAGCCCGACCACGAATTTCAGCGCATTTTCCGGCACGCGCGCCAGCGGCCGGTGGACAGCCAGCCCGATCAGCATCACCAGGATGAACGCCGCCAGCGCGCCCAGGCTGGCATAGAGCGTCTGCCCATGGGCCGCGCCGACGGCAATGACGATGAACACCACCTCGACACCTTCGAGCAGCACCGCCTTGAACGACGCCAGCCCGGCGAGGTAGTCGGCGCGGCGGTCATTGGCCTGCTGGTTGAGGGCGGCGGTCTCCTTGGAGAAGGCCGCCTCCTCGTCATGCAGCGCGATGACGCCGACGCTGCGCAGGATGGCCTTTCGCAGCCAGCGCATGCCGAACAGGATCAGCAGCACGCCCACGACGAACTGCAGCGTGGTGATCGGCACCAGCGCCAGCAGCGGCCCGAATGCCAGCACGAGCGCCGCCAGCAGCGCCAGCGCCAGGGCGGCACCGGTCAGCGCCGGGCGCCAGCTGCGCGTCACGCCGACCGCGAGCACGATGGTGAAGGCTTCGACGACCTCGACGAAAGAAGCGAGAAAGGCCGCCGTGACCGTCGAGAGGATGGGCGTCAGCGTCTGCATCGAGGCTTCCTGTCTGTCTCGTCCGACCTGGGTTTTATGAGTCCGGAAAGCGTAGCCGGAATCACTTGTGTGGTCAGCACCACATAGCGCTCCGGAGGCAGCGGGAAAGCAAGCGCCAACCGGCGGTGCTTCGAGCCAGTCGAACGCACACCCTAAGGTCCGTGCATGCACGCTTGGATCAGATCAGGCCAGACATGTCGGAGAAAGCCATCGCCTTGCGCAGCAGCTCGGCAAAGCGTTCGCCGGCCGCTTCGCGCGGGCCGCTGTTGTCGATCGAAGTGACGCCGGGGCCGGTCAGGGTCACATTGGCGCTGCGCGCCAAGCGCGCCAGCACTTCGCCACGTGACTCGCGACCGCGCATCGCCAGCCGCTCGGCCAGCACGTCGGGCGAGGCAGTGATCTCGACAATGGCCAGATTGGCGTAGCGCTCGCGCAACACCGGGATGATCGCGCGCGAAACGTTCGCCACGGCGACATGGCCATTGGCGACCGACCAGTCGACATCGGCCGGCAGGCCGTAGCGCAAGCCATGTGCTTCCCACGAAATCGCGAAGGCGCCGTCGGCCTCGGCCTCGACGAAGGCGGCATCGGCCAGCGTGTCGTGATCCTCGCTCGCGGCATCGCTCGGCCGGGTGATGACGCGGCGCACGAACTCCAGCCGGCTCTCGTCGGCGAACAGCGCGCGGGCGTAGCCGATCACCGTGTCCTTGCCGGCGCCGCTGGGCCCCACGACGGCGACAAAGACGCCATGGCGGATTGGAAACGTTTCAGCGGACAGTTCACGCTCGATCAAGGCCGACACCATCACGCGACCCGGCGTCCCTGCCGCCAGACGGTGCGCACGACCGGCACATGGTCGTCGACGCGCACGCGCACCAGATCGGCGCGGCGGCCCTGTTCGATGATGCCGCGGTCGGTCAGGCCAACGGCTTCGGCCGGGTTCTTCGAAACCATGGCGACAGCCTGCGGCAGCGAAATGCCTTCGACCATGTCGCCGAGGAAGAAGGCGGACTGGATCAGGCTGAAGGGAATGTAGTCCGAAGACAAGATGTCGAGCAGGCCATCACTGGCCAGCGTGCGCGCCGAGACATTGCCCGAATGTGAGGCGCCGCGCATGACATTGGGCGCGCCCATCAGCACGCCGAGGCCCGCGGCCTTCGAGGCGCGCGCCGCTTCCTCGGTGGTGGGGAACTCGGCAACGCGCACACCCTGCTCGATCGCCTCGTCGACATGGCCCGATGTGGCGTCGTCATGGCTGGCCAGCACGATGCCACGCTCATGGCAGGCGGCGGCGATCACCGCGCGGTTCGGTGCCGAATTGCGCGCCGATTCCGCCATCCGCTTCTCGCAGAACAATTTGAAGTCGCGATCGCTCAGCTTCAGCTTGCGCTGGTAGTAGTAGGCATAGGTTTCAAGATTGACGAACTGGCGTTGGCCGGGCGCATGGTCCATCAGCGAGGCCAGCTTGACCCGGTCGTCCTGGTCGAAATTGGCGAAGGCCTGCAGGCAATCCGGCGCCGAAACCTCGCAGCGCAGATGCAAGAAGTGATCGGCGCGCAGACGATCCTGCGCGACGCTGTCCTCGATCGCGTCGGCCAGCTTGCGGATATCGGCCAAGGTGAGATCGGCGTCCTCGTCCATGCCGACGCGCAAGGCGTCGAGGACGGTGGTGATGCCGGCCGTTGCCACCTGCGCGTCATGGGCAAGCACGGCGGCAATCGGGTTCCAGCGCACCTTCGGTCGCGGTGCGTAGTGGCCTTCGAGATGGTCGGTGTGCAGTTCGACCAGCCCGGGAATGACATAGTCGCCGCCCATGTCCTCGCCGGTCCGGCCAGAGCCTGCATCGATGCCGGCGATAAAGCCGTCACGCAGCACCAGCGACCCCTCGACGATCTCGTCGGCAAGTACGATGCGGGCGTTGGAAAGAACGGTTTCGGCGGTCATTTCGGGCAGTCCTTGTCTGGGTAGTGTTTGTTCAGGCGATTTTTCTGGCCGGGCGGCGTCCCAGCGCGTGCTGGGACAGCACCATGAACGGCGCACCGGGTTCGGGTTCGACAAACAGCGTCAGCGCGTCCACCAGCACCGGCTGCCGCAGCACGTCCGCGAACAGGCTGTCGATTGCTGCGCGCAAACGAGGGCTTTCCTGTGTCCCGGCGCGGCCCGACAGCGTCATGTGGAAGCGGAAGGTCTCGAAGACATAGGGGTAGCCCCACTGGCAGAGGTTGCGGAACTCGGGGGGCTTCAGCGAATCCGGGCTGCGCCGTTCGATCTCGGCCTCGGTCAGCGGCGCGCGAAAGCGGTCGAAATCGCGCACGACGTCGTCGGCGAAGCGGTTGAGCGGCGGGAACGGTCCCTCGGGCACCAGCGCGAAGAAGCTGTCGATCTGGCTGACGACGAGGCGCGGGATCGTCACAACAGGCGTCGCTTCGGCAAAATGGTCGATTGCGGCGCGCAGCGAGGTTTCCGTCTCGTTGGCCGCCAGGCGGAAGGGGGCTTTCAGCGTCGCGTGGAAGCCATAGCGGCGCGCCGAGGCGGTGTGGAAGGCAACTTCCGCCGCCGATAAATCGGCCACGGCCTCGACCGGCCTTGTCGCCGCGCCGAACGGGTCGCGGCCCAGCCAGTTGGCGGCGATCCGCGCCAGCGGTTCGTCCTGCCGGGGGGTGAAGTAGATGGCATAACGCATGGGAAGTCCTCGTCAGTCTCGCTGCCATAGGTGATTTCCATGACGGATTGACGAAGCTTTGACGGGTTTTCGATGGCAAATCGACCTGAGAAGTCCTTAGCCGACGATTTTTCCCAGCTGGACCAATGGCTTCACTCGAAAGACATCGGCGCTCAGGCCTTCATCAACCATTCGTGCTCGGGTGCATTGTGGAATTTCCACGTCCGCTTCGGCCCGGCCATGACGTTGAGATAGTAGAGATCGTACCCATGGCAGGCGGCGCAGGGGTGATACCCCTTGGGCACCAGCACAACATCGCCATCCTCGATCGCCATGGCTTCGTCGAGCGCGCGATGGCCATCCGTGTCGGCGTCTGTATAGACGCGCTGGAAGGCAAAGCCCTGCGGCGGGTTGAGGCGGTGGTAATAGGTCTCCTCAAGATAGGATTCAGCAGGCAGATTGTCCTGGTCGTGCTTGTGCGGCGGATAGCTCGACGTGTGGCCGCCGGGCGTGATGACCTCGACCACCAGCAAGGAATCCGCCGGCTTGCCTTCCGGCAGGATGTTGGTGACGTAGCGCGTGTTGGTGCCCTTGCCGCGCACCTCCTGGCCGAGATCGTCCGGCGCGATCACCCGGACCGGCAAACCACCGCCAAGGCCGGGCGCCGAGCAGACCGCGAGTTCCAATTCGGTATCGGCCGTCACCGACCAGTCCGATCCCTCGGGAATATAGACCGACCACGGCTTGCCTTCGAAGGGTGACATCCGCTCGCCGAGCAGGCCGAGATCCTTGCCGTCTGCCTTCGCCGTGCCCTTGCCGGTCACGAACACCAGGCAGACTTCGCGGTCGTCCGTCTTCCCCGAAGCGCTTTCGCCGGGTTGCAGCCGATGCAGGTCGAAGCCGACATAGGTCCAGCCGGCACTTTTCGGCGTCACATGGGCGACGCGGCCATGGCCCTTGTTGGCCTTCACCAGCAGCTTGGACATCGGGTTACTCCTTCGGTTCGGCCTCGGACGCCGCCTTGTTCTCATCGGCCGGTTTGTACAGATAAAAGAACTGCCAGACACCATAACCGGCAAAGCCAAGCGCGATGACGCCCCAGAACGGCGTGCCGGTGGCAAACTCGATGATCGACCAGATGACGCAGACCGCGACGACGGCGACACGGCGCCAAAGCGGGCGGAAGAACGGGTGCTCGGAATCTTTCATCGGGCCAATCTACAGCAACCTGCCTCGCCGTGAACCCATTGCATCAGGCATTCGGGAAGCCTTGCGTCTCGACCGTGTAGCCGGCGGCCGTCATGACCCGCATCAGTTCCTTGTGGCCGACCTCAGCCATCTTGAGCGGCGGGTTCTTCCTCGGGTCCTGCTCGGCCTCGACCACGAACCAGCCTTCATAGCCATAATCGGCGAAGCGTTGCACGATGGCGCCGAAATCCAGCGAGCCGTCGCCCGGCACGGTGAAGGCGCCGAGCGCCACGGCGTCGAGGAAGGACTGTTTCGTGCGGTCAAGCCCGTCGATCACGCCCATGCGCACATCCTTCACATGGACATGGCTGATGCGCTTGTGGTGGTTGTCGATGGCGCGCAGCACATCGCCGCCCGCAAAGGCCAGATGGCCGGCGTCGAGCAGCAGCGGAATCCCCGCCCCGGAATGACGCATGAAGGCATCGAGCTCCGGCTCGGTCTCGACCACCGCCGCCATGTGATGGTGGTAGGAGAGCGGCATGCCTTGCTCGGCGCACCATTCGCCGAACTCGGTCAGGCGCCTGGCATAGGCCTTCATCTCGTCACTGGTGAGTTTCGGCTTGGTGGCGAGCGGCTTCGAGCGGTCGCCCTGGATCGAGCGGCCGACCTCGCCATAGACGATGCAAGGCGCGTTGACCGCCTTGAACAGGTCGATCATCGGCTGGATGCGATCCTTGTTCCTGCTCATCTCCTCATCGACCAGCGTGCCGGAAAACCAGCCGCCGCACAGCGTCACGTCGGCTGCCTTGAGGATCGGCAGCATGACAGCGGGATCGTTGGGAAAGCGCCGGCCCATCTCCATGCCGGTGAAGCCGGCCGAACGCGACTGGCGCAGGCACTCTTCCAGCGACACGTCATCGCTCAGTTCGGCAAGATCGTCGTTCCACCACGCTATGGGGGACATGCCCAGTTTGGCTTTCAAGTCGTCACTCCGGTTTCTTGTTCACCCTCCCCCTTGTGGGGAGGGTCGCTGCGAAGCAGCGGGGTGGGGGTCTGCGCCAGACCCCCACCCGGACCTTCGGTCCGACCTCCCCACAAAGGGGGAGGTAGGGGGTAGCGCTGACTTAGCATCAATCGCCGACGCTCTGCATCTGGCGCTTTTCG
Organism: Mesorhizobium loti; assembly: GCA_002356515.1. NCBI lineage: Bacteria > Pseudomonadati > Pseudomonadota > Alphaproteobacteria > Hyphomicrobiales > Phyllobacteriaceae > Mesorhizobium > Mesorhizobium loti. Next base: position 4,587,679 of record AP017605.1, read on the forward strand.
TCATAGGCCTTGCGTGCCGCATTGACCTGGGGCCGCGCGGAGACTTCCGGCACCGCCACATCCCACCAATGGCCGCCGGCATCGGTGGAAACCAGCGGATCGGTGTCGATGACCAGCACGGTGGTGCGGTCGTTTGTCTTGGCTTTTTGCAGCGCGTTTTCCAGGCCGGCGATCGACGGCACCTTTTCGGCAATCGCGCCCATGCTTGCCGCATGGGCGGCGAAGTCGATATCGGGCAGGATTTCGTGGCGCGAGTCCTTCAGGAGATTGTTGAAGTTGGCGCCGCCGGTCGCCATCTGCAGCCGGTTGATGCAGCCATAGCCGCGGTTGTCGAGCAGCACGATGGTGAGCTTCAAACCGAGCATCACCGAGGTGGCGATCTCGGAATTCAGCATCAGATAGGAGCCGTCGCCGATCATGACGACGACCTCTTCGTCGGGCTTGGCCATCTTGGTGCCGAGCCCGCCGGCAATCTCGTAGCCCATGGTCGAGAAGCCATATTCGGCATGGTAGGAGCCGGGCGCGCCGGCCTGCCAAAGCTTGTGCAATTCGCCCGGCAGACCGCCGGCGGCATGCAGCAATGTCACGCTGGAGCCCATAACCCGCTGCACGGCGCCGATCACCTGCGCGTCGGATGGGAAAGCGGCATTGGTTGAGGCCGTCACCTTGGCCGCGTCGGTCTGCCAGGCCTTCTTGCCCTTGGCCGAATTGTCGGTCCAGGCGGCTGGCGCCTTCCAGCCCTTCAGCGCGGCACCGAGTTCAGCGAGGCCCTCGGCCGCATCGGCGACCAGCGGCAGCGCGCGGTGCTTGCCGGCATCGAAAGGCTGCACGTTCAATCCGATGATGGTCTTGCCGGAATTCTTGAACAGCGCCCATGAACCGGTGGTGAAATCCTGCAGGCGCGTGCCGATGGCCAGCACCACATCGGCCTCTTCCGCCAGCCGGTTGGCGGCCGACGTGCCGGTGACGCCGACCGCCGCCATGTTGAGCGGGTGATCGTCGGGCAGCGAGGATTTGCCGCCTTGCGTCTCGCAGACCGGAATGCCGGCGCCCTCGACGAATTTCGCCAGCTCGTCGGAGGCCTGCGAATAGAGAACGCCGCCGCCGGCGATAGCCAGCGGCTTTTTCGCGCCCTTGAGCGCCGCGACCGCTGCTGCCAGTTCGCTACGATCCGGGCGCGGCCGGCGCTGGTGCCAGACCCGTTCGGCGAAAAAGCTCTCGGGATAATCATAGGCCTCGGCCTGCACATCCTGGCAGAGCGACAGCGTCACCGGGCCACAATCGGCCGGATCGGTCAGAACAGCCATGGCGCGGCTCAGCGCCGGGATGATCTGCTCAGGCCTGGTGATGCGGTCGAAATAGCGCGACACCGGACGGAAGCAGTCATTGACCGTCGTCGTGCCGTCGGAAAAATCCTCGGCCTGCTGCAGCACTGGATCGGGAATGCGGTTGGCGAAGACATCGCCGGGCAGAAGCAGGACAGGCAGCCTATTTACATGCGCCAGTGCCGCCGCCGTCACCATGTTGAGCGCGCCGGGGCCGATCGAAGAGGTCGCGGCCATGAAGCGGCGGCGGAAATTGGCCTTGGCATAGGCGATCGCCGCATGCGCCATCGCCTGTTCATTGTGGGCGCGGAAGGTCGGCAGCTCGTCGCGCACCTGGTAGAGCGCCTCGCCGATGCCGGCGACATTGCCGTGACCGAAGATCGCCCAGACGCCGCCGAAGATGGGCACTTTTCTGCCGCCGATCTCGGTCATCTGGCGGCTGAGGAAGCGGGTCAGCGCCTGCGCCATCGTCAGGCGGATTGTCTTGCTCATGGTGTTTTCCTCCGCAGTCCTTATGCCGCGCCTTTATGCTGCTTTACGGCCACGCGCGGCAAGCCACGCTTCGGTCAGCTGTTCGAAGCGCGACGCCATGTCGGCGACCGCCTCGTCATCCGACATCTTGCCGGCCAGCCATTGTTCGGCCGCGTGGACGAAGATGGTGCGGCCGACAGCAAAGCCCTTAACGATCGGCGCCTTGGCGGTGGCGGCAAACGCCGCCTCCAACTCATCCTGCGGCGCTTCCAGCCCGAGCAGCACGATGCCGCGGCACCAGGGATCATGCTTCAGGATGACCGCTTCGATCTTGGTCCAGGCACCCGCAGACGCCTGCGGTTCGAGTTTCCACCAGTCCGGCTTGATGCCAAGCGCATAAAGCTCTTCCAGCGCGCGCGGAATGGTCGTGTCGTCGAGCTTGCCGTGCTTGCCGGCGATGATCTCGATGAGCAGTTCCCGGCCGACTTTGCGTGCTGCCTCGAACAGCGCGCGCAATTTCTGCTGCTGCTCTTCCTTCAGGGCCGCCGGATCGTCGGGATGGTAGAAGCACAGGCACTTGATGCAATGGTCGACCGGCCATTCCACCAGCTGCGAGCCGATGTCCTGCGAGAATTCGAAGCGCAGCGGCCGCGAGCCCGGCAATTCCACGGGGCGGCCGAGCCAGGCGAAGGGATGCCTGGCGAATTCGAACATCGCCTCGCGGCCATGCTTCTCGTCGATCAGCATGCCATAGCCGTCGCGGCCGGCGGCGACCTTGGCCGCCGCCTTGACCGCCAGCACCTTGAAATCGCGGATGCGCGCCGGATCGGCGCCGGTCTTCGCCGCCACGTCCTCGAGCTGCACACGGTGGTCGCAGGCGAGCGCCATCAGCGAGGGGATGTCGCGCCGGCGGGTCGTCGCCCAATGGATGTGGTTGATCGCCTCGTCCTTGCGCAGCGCCCTGTATTTGCTGCCGTTCTTGAGGAAGAACTGCAGCTCCTCGAAGGTCGGATATTCCGGCGCGCAGAGCAGCCGCGACACGGCGAAGGCGCCGCAGGCATTGGCCCAGGTCGCCGCCGTCGCATGGTCTTCGCCGCCCAGCCAGCCGCGCAGGAAGCCGGACATGAAGGCGTCACCGGCGCCCAGCACATTGTAGATCTCGATCGGGAAACCCTTGCCGACGACACCGTCCTCGAGATCGTCGCTGATCGGTCCGTCATAGACGATGCAGCCCATGGCGCCGCGCTTCAAGACGATGGTGGCCGCCGACAGCGCGCGGATCGTCTTCAGCGCGCTCAGGCAGTCATCGGCGCCCGAGGCGATCATGATCTCTTCCTCGGTGCCGACGATGAGATCGCAATCAGGCAGCACGGTCTTCAGCTGGGCCGAGACCCGGTCCGATTTGACGTAGCGCTCGAAGCCTTCGGCATGGCCGGCGAGGCCCCACAGATTGGGCCGGTAGTCGATGTCGAAGACGACCTTGCCGCCCTTGGCTTTCATGATGCGGATCGCCTTGCGCTGCGCGGCGTCGCTGTTGGGCCGGGAAAAATGCGTGCCGGTGACGACGATCGAGCGCGCCGAAGCGATGAACGCTTCGTCGATGTCTTCCGGCGCCAGCGCCATGTCGGCGCAGTCCGAGCGGTAGAAGATCATCGGCGAAACGCCTTCGCTTTCGACCGAAAGCAGCACCAGCGCCGTCAGCCGTTCCTTGTCGGTCTTCAGCCCGTCTGTGTTGACGCCTTCGCGCTTGAGCTGTTCGCGGATGAAGCGGCCCATCTGTTCGTCGCCAACGCGCGTCAGCAGCGCCGAGCGCAGGCCGAGCCTCGCCGTACCGACCGAAATGTTGGCGGGGCAGCCGCCGACGGACTTGGCGAAAGAAGTGATGTCCTCCAGCCGCGAGCCGATCTGCTGGCCATAGAGGTCGACGGAAGCGCGACCGATGGTGATGACGTCGAGCGGCGCCTGTCTGGCGTCCACGGCTTCGCTCATTTGGAACCTCCCGTCAGTCTTGTTGTCAGGAACAACATTGTTTGGGTAACACGCGCGAGCGGCAGCGTGGTGCCGGCAATATGAAATAATAATTCCAATCCATAGTCAATATGGAATGAGCATTCCCTGACCTAAAATTACCTTTTGGGATAGCCGATCAGGCCTTGCGCTTGCGGCCTGCGTCGCGCCGCTTCTCGCCGACGCCGACGGTCAGCGCCATGGCCAGCGCCATCGTCGCCGACAGCGAACGGAAGCCGGCGAAGTCCGCCTCGGCAACCTCGAACCAGACGCTGGCGAACTGGGCGAGCGGCGAAAACGAGCTGTCGGTGATGGCGACGATCGGCACGCCTTGCTCCGAAATGGTGCGTGCTTCCTCGATGGTAGCGGGCGCATAGGGCGAGAAGGAGATGGCAATGACGGCGTCCGCCGGCGTGGCGAAGGCGATCATCTCGGCGTTGAGGCCGGCGGCCGATTCGATCAGCTGGTTACGGATCTTCAGCTTGCCCAGCGCATAGGCGATGTAGGTCGCCACCGGGTAGGAGCGGCGCTTGGCTAAGACATAGATGGTCTGCGCCTTCGCCAGCAGCGAAATCGCGTCTTCCAGATGCGCGTCATCCAGCGCGCGCGAAATGTCGTTGAGCGAGGTGCTGGCGGCGGCGACGAAGCCGTCGAAGATCGCGCGATGTCCGGCGCCGCCCTCGGCCTTGGCGCGCAGCGCCTGCAGCCGTTCGTCATAAGATGAGTTGCGCTCCCGCAGCCGCTCGCGGAACACCTGTTGCAGGCTGGTAAAACCGTCGAAGCCGAGTTGCTGGGCAAAGCGGATCAGGGTGGAGGGCTGCACGCCGGCTGAGGCGGCGATGCTGGCGGCGGTGCCGAAGGCGATGTCGTCGGGATTGTCGAGCGCGTAGGCGGCGATCTGCGCGATGCGTTTGGGCAGGCTTTCGCGCCGGTCCAGGATGGTGGCGCGCAGCGTCTCGAAGTCGCGAGGTACCCGTTCGTCCATCGTCGGCCCGTCCAAGCTTGTCCAAAGCGCGTCAGCGCGCTTCAGACCGTTTGATTCCATGCATGTCGTTGTCCCAAAACCGCAGCGCACTTTTGGGCGACATGCATTGGAAACGTCCTCTCTGCCCGATCATAGCGAGCCTGCGCAAGAACGCCATAAAAAATGAGGCAGACATTCCATTTCAAGAAGAAATGGACTAATTCATCCATCAAGCGCTTCATGTGGTGGAGAACGGAAAATGGTTGGCGTCGGTCTTATCGGCACGGGCTTCATGGGCAAATGTCACGCCATAGCGTGGAGTGCCGTCGGCGCCGTCTTTCCCGATGTCGCCAAGCCAAGGCTTGTCCATCTCGGAGAGGTCAATGAGGAGCTTGCCCAGCGCAAGGCCGGCGAGTTCGGTTTCGCCAGGGCGTCCGGCGACTGGCGCGCCGTCGTCAACGACCCGGAGGTCGAGATCGTCTCGCTGACCACGCCCAACCAGTTCCATCCCGAGATGGCCATCGCCATTCTCGAGGCTGGTAAGCATCTGTGGTGCGAAAAGCCGATGGCGCCGAGCTTCGCCGAGGCCGAGGCCATGGCTGCCGCGGCGAAGAAATCGGGCAAGATCGCGGCGCTGGGCTATAACTACATCCAGAGCCCGGCCATCCGTCACATCGGCGCGCTGCTCGACGAGAAGATTATCGGCGAGGTCAACCATCTGCGCATCGAGATGGACGAGGATTTCATGGCCGATCCCGAGGCGCTGTTCTTCTGGAAGCATGAGGCGTCTTCCGGCTATGGCGCGCTCGACGATTTTGCCGTGCATCCGCTGTCGCTGGTCTCGGCCCTGTTCGGCCGCATCGCCAGCGTCATCTGCGACATGGCCAAGCCGTATGCCGACCGCAAGCTGGCTAGCGGCGGGCGCCGCGCGGTCGAAACCTACGACATTGCCAGCGTGCTGATGCATCTGGAAAACGGCATTGCCGGCACGTTGCAGGTCAACCGCTCGGCCTGGGGCCGCAAGGGCCGCATCGCCATCCAGATTTTCGGCTCCAAGGGTTCGATCCTGTTCGACCAGGAGCGGATGAACGAAATCCAGCTCTATGTCACATCGGATCGCCCGACCGAACAGGGCTACCGCACCATCTTGGTGGCGCCGCACCACAAGCCCTACGACGCCTTCCTGCCGGCACCCGGGCACGGCCTCGGTTTCAACGACCTCAAGACCATCGAGTGTCACGAGTTGCTGACGCGGCTTGCCGGCAGACCGGCGCGGCTGATCGAGTTCGCCGAGGGGCTGGAGATCGAGCGCACCGTGCACGCCATGGCGCGCTCCTTCCAGGAAAAGCGCTGGGTCGATGTGCGGTAGTACAAGCGCGCCTTAACCGCCGACGGCCGGGGTCTCCCAGCCGTCGACCCAGACCTGCCGCAGGCGGTCGCCTTCGCCCTTGAAGTGCAGCCCTGTCGGCTGACAGTCTTCGATGCGGTCGCTGCGGAAATTACGGATGGCCTGGCGCAGCTCGCACCAAGCCACCGTGTTCACCGCCTCCGCGTAATAGATCAGTGCGATCGGCCGGATGATGCGTTGCGTGGTCCGGCCTGCCTCGTCGCGATAGGAGAGGTCGAGCTTCTCCTCGTCGCGGATGGCGCGGCGCACCAGCGCAAGGTCGATCGTGCCGGCCGAAGGCGCGGCAAAACCCCAGGCATGCAGCGCATTGGCGTCGAATGTCTGGCGCAGCGGCTGCGGCACCGCGCCGGCAATCTTGGCGCTGACACGCTTGGCCGCCTGCTTGAGCTCGTCGTCTCCCGTGCGCTCCAGCAGCGCCAGCGACAGCACAATCGCCTCCATCTCCTCGATCGAAAACATCAACGGCGGCAGGTCGAAACCGGGGCGCAGTATGTAGCCGATGCCGCGTCCGCCCTCTATCGGCACGCGCATCGCCTGCAAGGCCGCGATGTCGCGATAGATCGACCGGATTGTCACTTCCAGCCGCTCGGCAATCATGGCCGCCGTCACCGGCTGCCGCGCCAGCCGCAGAATCTGGATGATCTCGAACAGGCGTGACGCCTTGCGCATTTCCTGACCCGGCTCCCATCCCAACTGACACACCATTGTCAGTTGGGTCTACCTATAGGATTGCCTATCGAATTGAAAATCAACAGGTTCCGCTGCGACTTGGTGGAACGAGGCGACAGGCAACTGACATGGGTTACGCGGAAAATCTCTGGCTGTTCTTTATCCTGCTGTTCGGCATCATCGCCGTTCCGGGCATGGACATGCTGTTCGTGCTGGCCAATGCGCTGACCGGCGGGCGCGACAGGGGCCTTGCCGCGACCGGTGGCATCATGGTCGGCGGCATGGTGCACACGCTGAACGGGGCGATCGGCGTAGGCCTGCTGATGCATTTCGTGCCGATCCTGTTCACGCCGCTGCTGCTCGCCGGCGCCGCTTACATGGCCTTCATCGGCATCACGCTGATGCGCAGCTCCATCACCGTCGGTCACGATGGACCCGTCGGCAGCCGCTCGGCATGGAAGGCGTTTCGACAGGGGCTGGTGACCTGCCTGATCAATCCGAAGGCCTATCTGTTCGTGCTAGCCGTCTATCCGCAGTTCCTGAAGCCGGACTACGGCCCGATCTGGATGCAGGCAACTGTCATGGGCCTGCTGACGGTCCTCACCCAGGCCGCGATCTATGGTGGGCTCGCGATCACGGCCGGTCGCAGCCGCAACCTGTTGATCGCCAATCCGCGGGCGACCATCCTTGCCGGCCGGGCGGCCGGGCTGCTGCTCTTTGCGGTCTCGGTGTTCACCGCCTGGGAAGGGCTGAAGGCGGCGTGATCCCCGACTGAAACGGGGATCACGCCGCTGCCTTTGTCTCCGACCAGATCAGGCGGCGCCCTGCCGGTTCTCCAGCATGGCGCGGCGTGCCGAACGGCGCCATTCGACGGCACCGGCAAGGCCGTGCAGCACGGTCTCGGTGGTCGCCCAGTCGATACAGCCATCGGTGATGCTCTGGCCGTAGACGAGCGGCTTGCCGGGCACCACGTCCTGTCGGCCGGCGACGAGATTGCTCTCGATCATCAGGCCGATGATGCGCTCGTCGCCAGCTGCCACCTGGCCCGCCACATCGGCAGCGACCTTGGGCTGGTTCTCCGGCTTCTTGGCCGAATTGGCATGGCTGACATCGATCATCAGCCGCGGCGCGACACCGATGCGGGCGAGTTCGACCGAGGCCGCTTCGACGCTTGCCGCGTCATAATTGGGCTGGACGCCGCCGCGCAGGATGACATGGCAGTCCTCATTGCCGGTGGTGGTGGCGATGCCGCTGCGTCCGCCCTTGGTTACCGCCATGAAATGATGTGGCTGGGCGGCCGACTTCACCGCCTCGCCGGCGATCCTGAGATTGCCGTCGGTGCCGTTCTTGAAACCGACCGGACAGGACAGGCCCGAGGCCAGCTCGCGGTGGATCTGGCTCTCGGTGGTGCGCGCGCCGATAGCCCCCCAGGCCACGAGGTCGGCAATGTATTGCGGCGTGGTCATATCGAGGAATTCGGTGGCCGCCGGCAGGCCGAGATTGTTGACGGCCGAGAGCACGTTGCGCGCCATCCTCAGCCCCTTGTCGATGTTGAAGCTGCCGTCGAGGTCGGGATCGTTGATCAGGCCCTTCCAGCCGACCGTCGTGCGCGGCTTCTCGAAATACACCCGCATCACGATCTCGAGCCGGTCGGACAGGGTCTCGCGCAGCGCCGCCAGACGGCTGGCATAGTCAACGGCCGCGACCGGATCGTGGATCGAACAGGGGCCGACGACGACAAGCAACCGGTCGTCGGTGCCGTTCAAGATGGCATGGATGGCATTGCGTGACGCGCTCACGGTGCGCGTCGCCGTCAGCGTGCGCGGGATTTCCCGCATCACCTGGTCCGGCGTGCTCAGTTCTCGGATTTCCTTGACCCGAAGGTCGTCTGTGGTGGTCAACACGGCTTTCTGCTCCTGGTTAGGAGACCTGCCGGCTGAAACAAAAAAGCCGCCAGGTCTGGCGGCTGTTCGGATATTGTTGCTGCAATCTTCAGATCGAGCGCAATCCTCCCGCCGCCAGCGAGCTGCTAAAGTACCAATAGGTGGCGGACAGGTGGATCATCCGGCTCATATAATCGAAGCCGAGGCGTTTGTCACGTCCCAGCGTTTCAGTTTGAAATGTGCTCGTGGCCCTGGGGAAACCAGATGCCGCGTCGAAGCCAGCTAGCCCCGCCCAAATTGGGCACGACATGATTTTGGTCGAGATCGTTCATGTCCTTGATGATCGCGATGCTGACAATTTTCGCGGCTGACCCGAAGGCGAGCGCGAAGAGTTGCAGGGCGTCGGCTTCCGACCGGGCGGTGACGCCGACACCAAGACAGCCGCTTAGCGTGATCCAATATGGATGCATCGAGACGTTCTCTTGTGGCACAGGCGCATGACCCCTGAGGTCCGACATGCTGCGCCGGGCGGCTCATGCCGTCCAGGGATCGAAGAGTTCTATTCCGAAGCCTTCGAAATCCCTGGTATTGCGCGTTGCCAAGGTGAGCTGCCGCGCAATCGCCGTGGCTGCGATCAGGCCGTCCATCGATGACAGGCCGCGCCCACGGCGCTTGGCAAGGCCCATCAGGTCGCCCCAGGCCAAGGCAACCGGTTCGTCCACCGGCAAAACCCTTTGCTCGAAGCGCTGCGGCAGGTCCCGAGCGAGCCATTCGGCGAGTGCCTCGCGTTTCCGGCCCTCATCCATCAGGGCGACGCCGCGCCGGATCTCGGCGATCGATATGACGCTGATGAATGAGCGGTCCTCATCAAGCCCGTCCAGCCAGTCCAGAACGCTTGCGTCCGGCGCCGGCCTTGTCACCTCGGACAGGACATTCGTATCGAGCAGCAGCCTCACAGCGGCAGGTCACGCGGCTCGTCGGGCTGACGTTCAAGGTCGAGATCGGCGCCGCGCAGCGGTGACCCCAGCAGGAACTGCGCAAGCGTACCCTTGCGCACGGTCTTCCGCTGCCATTCCTCGGCCGAGACGACAACCACGCTTGGCTTGCCGTTCTTGGTGATCGTCTGCGGCGACGACTGCGCGCGCTCGATAACCTCCGAGAGCCGGGCCTTTGCTCCGGCGACCGTCCAGTTGGTATCCTCTTTGGTCTCAGGACGCATTTCAACCTCCGTGACCATTCTGACTATCTTGACTATATAAGAATGGCGATGAGGCGGCAACAGGGAAGGAGCGAGCATGCCTTTGACTGGTCCGCAACCAGTCACGCTGTCGTTGATATTTTTCGGCTATCTCGGCCAACAGATGGCCGAGATGCTTCTGGCCGTGCGGCTGCTCGGACGCTGCTACTCGCCAATCACTCCGGCGATGTTCTGGTCGTAGTCGACCAGCGACCCGGTCATGACACCGGCCTGCGGGCTGATCATGTAGGTGATCAGCCGGGCGAGCTGGTCCGGCTTGACCAACTGGCCCATCGGCTGCGCGGCCTCGGCTTTCGCCAGCCAGTCATCGGGCGCGTCGTGCCATTTCTTCTGCACGATGTCCTCGCCCTCCGTGTCCATCCATCCGGGCAGCACGGCGTTGCAGCGGATGCGGTTCTTCCGATACGAGCTGGCGACGTTCTTGGTCAACGTCATCAGCGCGCCCTTGCTGGTCGAATAGGGCGTCAGGAAGGACTGGCCGGCATGTGCCGACATCGACAGCACGTTGACGATCGAGCCCGGTGCCTTGCGCTCCAGGAGATGCGCGACGAGCCCCTGCATCAGGAAGAACGGGCCACGCACATTGGTGTCGAAGATCTGGTCGAAGAGCTCTTCCGAGGTTTCGACCAGTGAGCCGCGCGCCGAGGTGGCGGCGGCGTTGACCAGCGCATTGATGCTGCCGAAATGCGAGAGCGCGGTGGCGACGGCGCGCTTGCAGTCGGCCACCTTCGAGACGTCGGCGCTGATGAAGATCGCGTCGACGCCGGCCTTCTTGAAGTGGGCGGCGGCCTTGTCGCCCTTCTCCTGCGAGCGGCCGATGAGCGCCAGCGCCCGGCAGCCTTCGTCGGCCAGCGCCTCGGCGACGGCGAAGCCGATGCCTTGGGCGCCGCCGGTGACGATGGCGCGTGTTGTCGAATTGCGATCGGTTGATGCGCTCATCGCTTTGCTCCTGTGGCTTGGGTCCGGTTCTTACTTGTCGAGGCGGACGGTCTTGCCCGTCGTCGCCGACTTCAGCGCCGCATCCGCCAGCTTCAGCGCCACCAGGCCGTCGGCGCCGCTCGGAGCCGCTTTCTTGCCTGAGGTCGCGGCGGCGATGAACGAGGCGATCTCGATGGCATAGGCGTCGAGATAGCGGGTCATGAAGAAGTCGTGCAGCGGCGGGCGCGTATAGCCCTTGTCGTTTGCCACTTCGATCGACACCGGCCGCTGGTTTTCAGCTGCGACCATGCCTTTCGAGCCGTGCACCTCGATGCGCTGGTCGTAGCCATAGGTGGCGCGGCGCGAGTTGGAGATGACGGCCTGCTTGCCCGAAGCGGTCTCCAGGATGACGCTGACCGAGTCGAAATCGCCGGCCTCGCCAATCTTCTTGTCGACCAGCACCGAAGCGTGCGCGGAGACCGCCACCGGCTCTTCGCCGAGCAGGAAGCGCGCCATGTCGAAATCATGGATGGTCATATCGCGAAAAATGCCGCCCGAGCGGGCGATATAGTCCAGCGGCGGCGGGCCGGGATCGCGCGAAGTGATGGTGACCATCTCGACGGTGCCGATGGCGCCGTCGTCGATCGCCTTGCGCACGGCGGCGAAATGCGGATCGAAACGCCTGTTGAAGCCGACCATCAGCGTTGCCTTGGCCTTCTCGACCACGGCCAGGCATTTTTCCACGCGCTTCACGCTCAGGTCGATCGGCTTCTCGCAGAAGATCGCCTTGCCGGCCTTGGCAAAGCGTTCGATCAGATCGGCATGGGTGTCGGTCGGCGTGCAGATGACCACGGCGTCGATATCCGCGGATTTCTCGATGGCGTCGATCGTACGCACCTCGGCGCCATAGGCCGATGCCAGTTCCTTTGCCGCCTTCTCGAAGGCGTCGGCAACGGCAACCAGTTTGGCCTGCGGATTGGAACCAACGGCGCGGGCATGGACCTTGCCGATGCGGCCGGCACCGAGGAGGGCGAAGCGGAGAGTCATGGAATGTCCTTTGAAGGTGGTTCGAAACTGTCGGCGCCGGTCATGGGCGCGGGTGATTTTCCGGTCAAGACAAGATCGACAGGAGGCGATGACCGCCGCCTCCACGCCCGGCGTTAGGCCGCGAGTTCCGCCTCTCCGGTCTTGGCGCCGGTGATGTAGGAGACGATGTCCTGGCCGTCGGTGTTCTCCTTGCGCAGATTGGCGACGATGCGGCCGCGCCGGAAGACGACGATGCGGTCGCACAGGTCGAACACCTGGCGCATATTGTGGCTGATCAGGATCAGCGGCTCGCCATTGGCCTTCAGCGTGCGGATGATGTTTTCGACCTGCGCCGTTTCTTGCACGCCGAGAGCCGCCGTCGGCTCGTCCATGATGATCAGCTTGGAGGCGAAGGTCGCCGTCCTGGCGATCGCCACGCACTGCCGCTGACCGCCCGACATGTGGCGGATGGTGTTGGAGAGATTGGGGATTTTCACCGCCGTGCGCACCAGCGCCGCCTCGGTCGCCTTGCGCATGTATTTGCGGTCGAGGATCGAGAATGGCCCCAGATTGAACAGCACCTTTTCGCGGCCGAGGAACAGGTTCGACGGCACGTCGAGATCATCGGCCAACGCCAGGTTCTGAAACACCGTCTCGATGCCCGCCGTGCGGGCCTCGATCGGGCCGGTGAAATTCACTTCCTTGCCGTCGAACCAGACCTTCCCGCTGGTGCGTTGCTCGACAGCCGTGATCTGGCGCACGAAGGTCGACTTGCCGGCGCCATTGTCGCCCATGATGGCGACATGTTCGCCCTTGCGCAGCTCGAAGTTCGCGCCTTCCAGCGCATGCACGCCGCCATAGCGCTTGGTTAGGTTTTCGGTCTTCAGGACGATGTCTGACATGGTTAAGCCCTCAATGCCCGCAGGCGTTGGCGCCACTGGTCGAGAACGACAGCCCCGACGATGATCACGCCCTTGACCATCTCCTGGTAATAGGCGTCGAGGCGCAGGAAGGTGAAGCCGGAGATGATGACGCCGAAGATCAGCGAGCCGATCACCGTACCGACGATCGAGCCGCGGCCGCCCGACAGCGAGACGCCGCCGATGACCGCCATGGCGATCGCGTCGAGTTCGTACATCACGCCCATGCCGGACTGAGCGGTGAGGTTCTTGGAGGAAAGCACCACCGCGGCAAGTGAGGCGAGGATGCCGGCGATGACGTAAACCAGGATCTTGTGGTTGGCGATCTTGATGCCGGACATGCGCGCGGCATCCTCATTGGAGCCGATCGCATAACAGTGCTTGCCGTACCTTGTGTAGGTCATGATCAGCTGGAACAGGATCGCCAGCGACAGGAAGATAATGACGGGCATCAGCCCCTTGCCGATTGCGGCAAAACTGTCGGTGGGAAACGAGATCGGCTGGCCCTTGGACCACCATTTGGCAATGCCGCGCGCGGTGACCATCATGCCGAGCGTGGCGATGAAGGGCGGAATGCGCGTGTAGGCGATCAACGAGCCGTTGACCAGGCCGGCGAGCAGGCCGCAGCCGATCGCCACCAGCACGGGCACGATGACAGGCAGGTCGGTCCAGCCTTGCGCCAGGAACATCGCCTTCGGGTTGGGGTTGCCGTTGACCGTCGCCACCTGGGCGAAACTCATGGCGATCATCGCCGTCGCACCGACGATCGAACCCGAAGACAGGTCGATGCCGCCGCAAATGATGACTTGCGTCACGCCGATGGCGATGATGCCGACGATCGACACCTGCAGGATGATGATCTGCAGGCGCGCCTCATTGAAGATCCCCGAGACATCGCTGCGGGTGTTGAACAGGAAACTGTCGCCGAGAAAGATGCGGCCGATCGCTTCGAAGATGACAACGAGAATGACGAGCGCCAGGAAAACGTTGAATTCGGCTGGCCATGCGCGCTTCTTCGCATCGTAGGTGAGCCCTCCGACGCCATGAGATGTCTGTGCCAATCTTCTATCCTCCGTCAGCCGCGGTCGTTCCTCTCGCCTTCAGGCGCTGAGGGAAAGGGGAGCGGCGCTGTCTTTTGCGCGCCGCTCCGTATGTCCGTGGCTCAGTTCTTCTTCAGGAACTTGTCGATGTTGGCCGGGGTGACGAGCTGGAACGGAACGTAGACCTTGTGCTCGACCTTCTCGCCCTTGGACAGCTTGAGCGCCGCATCCAGCGCACCGGCACCCTGGCCGGCCGCGTCCTGGAACACAGTTGCGTCGAGGTCGCCGGCCTGCATGGCGGCAAGCGCGTCCTGCGTGGCATCGACACCGCCCACGACAACCGACTTCATGTCGATGTTGGCTGCCTTCATCGCCTGGATGGCGCCGATGGCGCTTTCGTCATTGTTGGCGATGACGCCGTCGAACTTCTTGCCGGTCGACAGCCAGTTGGTCATCAGGTTCTGCGCTTCGTCACGGTTCCAGTTCGACGTCTGCTTGTCGATGATCTTGATGAAGCTGCAATCCGGCGTGGCGATCACCTCTTCGATGTCCTTGGTGCGTTGCACGGCGGCTTGGTTGGAAAGCTCACCCATGATCACATAGACGTTGGCTTCCTTCTTGCCGGCTTCCTTGAACAGGCGGCAGACTTCCTTGGTTTCGAGCGTGCCGGAATCGGCCTCGTTCGAGGCGACGAAGGCCTGGTTGTCCGGCAGCGTGTTCACGTTGACCGGCTCGCGGTTGACATAGACAAGCGGAATCTTGGCAGCCGCGGCGGCGTCCGACATCGCTTGGGTGGCCGAGGTGTCAACCGGGTTGACGATGATCGCGTCGACGCCCGAAGCGGCGAAGTTCTTGATCTGGTCGAGTTGCTTGGCGACGTCGTTCTGTGCGTCTTCGACCTGCAGTTCGACGCCGCTCATGCCCTTGGCCTGCGCGATCATGCCGTTGCGCAGCACGGTGAGGAAGTTGTCGTCGAACTTGGCCATCGATACGCCGATCTTGGCGGCCATGGCCGATGAACTCATCAGCGCCGCGAAGGCGACGCCCAAAAGCAGTTTCTTCATTGTATCTCTCCTCCACTTTTGGTGTCCGGTTGCACCGATCTATCCGGAATCCCCGATCTCCCCGGGGAATCTCTCCCTGATATCGTTTCGTCCCGCGCGGCATTCCCTGCCTTGGCTGGAACGCCGAGCCCTCTGTTTGAAACAGACGTTCCGGAACGAAAGAACCAAAATGTACAGCTAGTGAAATATTTATTCCATTTCGCCACGAGACGTCAAGGGCGATTCCAAGGCCGGATGCGCGATTCTGATGTCGACGCAGACAAGCCATGCGCGAGGCCGCCGGGCGCACGCCGGCTGCGCAGCCAATTCCGCGGTGGATCGCCAGGCGATCCGGCACCTATCAGCCGTGATGGGTTCTTTCATCCGCCGACGGAATGCGGCTGGAGTACTGGAGATCGCTAGATATTTTCGGGCAGGTAGATCTCGAACGGCAGAAAAGTCTGTCCCGGCGCGTTCGCGGCACCTGTCTCGATGGCATGCGCCATCAGATCCAGCAGTTCGCGGCAAAGCGCCGGCAGCGGCGTCGAGATCACCATCGTCAGGATGCCGTCCGCCAACGCCGAACGCGAGACCGCCGTGATCTCGTTGCAGACGACTGCCGGCATCTCGGCTGGCCTCGCCTGCCTTAGTGCGGCGACCGCGCCTTCCATGCCGCCGCCGGCGACATAGCAGCCGACCAGATCGGGGTGGCGGCCGAGAAGCTCGAGCAGCGTGTCCTGCGTGATCTGGTTGGCCTCGAGATTGACCAGCGTTTCCAGCAAGGTGAAGTCCGGCGCCTGTTCGCGGAAGAAAGAGCGGAAGCCGATCTCGCGCAATTCATGCCCGTGGAAACGGTGGCTGCCGACGAACAGCGCCACCTTGCCCGGCCGCCTCGCCGCCTTCGAGATCATCCAGGCCGCGGTTCTGCCCACCTTGCGGTTGTCGAGGCCGACATAGCCCTCGCGGATGCCGGCGGCGAAGTCGGACAGCAACGAAAACACCGGCAGGCCTTTCGCTTTCATCTCCTCGACGGTGACCGTCAGTGTCGGGTGATCCGGCCCGACCAGCGCGACCGCCCTGCATTTGGCGGCCAGCTTGCGCGTGCGCTCGACGATTTCGTCCGGCGTCAGCGAACTGGCGAAATCGATGATCGCGACGCCGCGGAAACGCTGCGACTGCGCCACCGCAAGTTCGAGCTGCCGCGCGAACTCCGTGTAGAACACATCATTGCCTCTCAAGAGCAGGAAGCCGAGCCGGTACTCCGGCAGTTCATGGCGCATCCGCTGCTTGATCAGCCCGGCCGCGTGATAGCCGATCTCGGTCGCGGTCTCGTAGACGCGGCGCGCGGTCTCTTCGCGCACCGGCAGACGGTTGTTGAGCACCCGGTCCACCGTGGCAACGCTGACGCCGGAGATGCGCGCCAGATCGGTGATGGTCGGCCGTTTCGCCATGATCGCCCTCGTTCGATTGCGGGACAAGGGTACATCATTCTGATAGGAAATGATAGAAACTATCTTTGTGATATTGAGTCTATCATGGCTCAGCGGTATTTTCACGCTCGAAGCCAATGGGCAAGCGGCATTCGCTTGGGCGGGTGCCTTGCCGAGGGAGGCAATCATGACCGCAGCGCCGTCCCGGCGTGACTACAGCCTGATCGGCCGCGACGCCAAGCTCGCCGTGGAAAACGGCCTGTCGGCGGCCGAGTGGTATCACACCGACATTCCCCGCAAGCAGATGAAGGAGCTGATGCAGCGCTCCGACGGCCCGGCGATCCGCGACACCGCCATCTGGCTCGCCGCCCTCCTCGTCAGCGGCGCCGGCGGCGCCTGGTTCTGGGGTACGTGGTGGTGCGTGCCGTTCTTCTTCGTCTATGGCGTCCTCTACGGCTCGTCGACGGATTCACGCTGGCACGAATGCGGCCACGGCACGGCGTTCCGGACGCAATGGATGAATGATGCGGTCTATCAGATCGCCTGCTTCATGATCATGCGCAACCCGGTGACCTGGCGCTGGAGCCACACGCGCCATCACACCGACACCATCATTGTCGGCCGCGACCCGGAAATCTCGGTCATGCGGCCGCCGGACCTGGTGCGCGCGCTCCTCGGCTTTGTCGGTGTAACAGATGCCTGGCATGCAATGTCGGACATGCTGCGCAACGCCGCAGGCAACATCAGCCCGGCCGAAAAGACCTTCATTCCCGAGCAGGAGCAACCCAAGGCGATCCGCATTGCCCGCATCTGGACCGCGATCTATGCCGCGACCATCGCCCTGGCGCTCTACACCGGCTCCTTCCTGCCCTTGATGCTGGTCGGCCTGCCCAGGCTCTATGGTGCCTGGCATCACGTCATGGTCGGCCTGCTGCAGCATGGCGGCCTCGCCGACAATGTCATCGACCACCGGCTGAACAGCCGCACCGTCTACATGAACCCGGTCAGCCGCTTCATCTACTGGAACATGAACTATCACGTCGAGCATCACATGTTCCCGATGGTGCCCTACCATGCGCTGCCGAAGCTGCATGAACTGATCAAGCATGATTTGCCGGCGCCGACGCCGTCGATCCTGGCAGGCTACCGCGAGATGATCCCGGTTTTCCTCCGCCAGCTGCGCAACGAGGACTATTTCCTGAAGCGCGAACTGCCGCCGACCGCGAGGCCGTACCGCGAGGAATTCCACAGCGATGCCGTCGCCGTCGCGGCGGAATGATCGCGGCGAACCGATCTGGATCCTTTGTTTCAACGAAATTCCGGACGGAAAGCCGCTACGCACTTTTCCTGGAATTGCTTTTGGGAGGACTGAATGAGCGACTGGGTCGAGGCCTGTGCTGCCGACGACATCGATGAAGAGGATGTGATGCGCTTCGATCATGGCGGGCGCACCTTCGCCATCTATCGCAGCCCGGACGACGAATATTTCGCCACCGACGGGCTTTGCACGCATGAGAAGGTGCATCTCGCCGACGGGCTGGTGATGGACGACATCATCGAATGCCCCAAGCACAATGGCCGCTTCAACTACAAGACCGGCGCGGCCAGGGGCGCGCCGGTCTGCGTCAACCTGAAAACCTATCCGGTCAAGGTCGACGCGGGCAAAGTCCTCGTTCAGATCGGGTGATGGATATGGCGCGGGGAATGGTCATCATCGGCGCCGGCGAATGCGGCGGGCGGGCAGCCCTTGCGCTGCGCGATCTCGGCTATGACGGGCCGGTGACGCTGGTCGGCGACGAGCCGCATCTGCCCTACGAACGGCCGCCTCTGTCCAAGGAGGCGATGGCCAGCGACGCGCCGGAAATCAAGGCGATCGCCAGCGACGCGATCCTGGCCGAGAAATCGATCCGGCATATCCATTCCGTCCAGGCCGTGGCGATCGATCGCATGGCGCATACGGTGCGCCTGTCGGACGGTTCGGTGCTGCCCTACGACAAGCTCCTGCTGGCCACCGGCTCGACCCCGCGCAAACTGCCGATGCCTGGCCTCGGCGCGCGCTGCGTCTACCTCAGAACCTTCGCCGATGCGCTGGCCATTCGCGCCCATCTCAGCGCCGGCAGCCGCATCGCCGTCATCGGCGGCGGTTTCATCGGCCTCGAACTTGCCGCCGCTTCCCGCAAGCTCGGCGCTTCCGTCACTGTCATAGAGGCGCAGCCGCGCATCCTGATGCGCGGCGTTCCGGCCGAAATCGCTGAAATCATCCATCAGGCGCACGTCGCCGAAGGCGTCGACATACTGTGCGGTGACGGCATTGCGTCCATCGCCGACGACGGCAAAGAGGTGCGCGTGACGCTTGCCGGCGGACGCGAAATCACAGCCGATCTCGCCATTATCGGCATTGGTGCCGTGCCGGCGACCGGGCTCGCGGCGGAAGCCGGCCTGACGATCGACAACGGCATCGCGGTCGATGCCGAGCTACGCAGCAGCGATCCCGACATCTTTGCCGCCGGCGACTGCTGTTCGTTCCCGCTTGCCGTCTATGGCGGCCGCCGTGTGCGGCTCGAAGCCTGGCGCAATGCGCAGGAACAGGGCGCGCTGGCCGCTAAAAACATGCTCGGTATCGGCGAGGCGCATGCGGCGGTACCATGGTTCTGGTCGGATCAGTATGGCTTGTCGCTGCAGATCGCAGGCCTTTCGGATGAAGGCCGAAGCACCGTGCGCCGCGATCTCGGCGACGGCGCCTTCATCCTCTTCCATCTGGCTGGGGACGGCAGGCTGGTCGCCGCCAGCGGCATCGGTCCCGGCAATGCGGTTGCCCGCGACATCAGGCTGGCCGAAATGCTGATCGGCAAGCAGGCAAGGCCGGCGCCGGAAGCGTTGGGGTCGCAAGCCGTCAAGCTGAAGTCGTTGCTGGCGGCCTAAGGCGCGCCTAGAACAGCGCTTTCAGCTCCGGCAGTTTGTCGTTGACCAGCCAGCCGTAATAATTCTCCTCCGGCAATTTTTCCGGCTCACCGGCGGCGCGGCGCTTGTCGTTCTCCGCCTTCAGCGCATAGGCGCGTTGCTCCGGGTTGCCGACATTGTAGAGCGTGGCGGTCAGTCCCGGATTGCCCGAAATGTCGAAGCCGGCAATGCTCTTGTAGGCATCGATCGATTTCCTGATCGTCGCCGCGACATAGGGCAAGGTCAGGTCTGGATCCATGATCGTCTTGTAGACCGAATTGGGGTCGCTGACGTCGAGCTTCGGCAAGCCCGACACCTTGTGCACGAGATCGCTCATCTGCAGGGCGGTCAAGGGGTTCAGCTGGCCGAGGCCGAAAGTCTGGCCGGCATAATAGGGCTGGAAGAAGGTGGCGCCGAAGCGGTCGTCGGGAAAGTCCTCGCCGCCAACATTCTTGCCGCGAAACGCATGGTTCCACACCTGCTCGCGGCATTCCCACAGATCATAGCTGTCGGACATAGCAGCGCATTTCTTGAATTCCGGCCGCTGCACGAAATCGGTGATGTCCTCGCCCTCATAGGCGAAGGACAGCTTGCTGGAGAGGTAGGAGATCGCCTTGACGTAATAGGTCTGCAGCCGGTCATAGGCGTCGACATTGTAGGTGTGCTCGCCGACGATGGCGCCGACGATATGCATCGGATCGATGCCGTAGGCGGCAGCGGCCTTCTTGATCTTGCCGCGCAGATCGGCGTCGTTCTGCAGCAAGGCGTAGACCTTGCGGTATTTCGCCTGGAAGGTGGTGTTGGTCGCCTGCGTGCGCCGGCTCGAGGCGCCGGGAATGTCGGGCTGCTCGGCATTGCGGTTTCCCGCTGGCACCAATGTCGCGGCATTGGCGGCGAACAGCGTCGCCGCCAGCATCAAGCCGAGAAGGACTGGGATCAGTTTTTTCATGCGCCGCCGCCTGCAGATTTTGCGGGCAAACTAGGTAAAGCTCAGAGTTGAGTCGAGAGCACCCCTTCACCCGGCAAGACGAAAGGTGGCCAGATGGTACCATCTGGCCACACATATTCCTGTTCGCCGGAATATTGCCTAAGCCGGCGCCGGAATGACCCGCTACCGTCGTTTAAAGGATGAAACGCGACAAATCTGTGTTTCGCGCGAGATCGCCGACATGCTTTTCCACATAGGCGGCGTCGATGGTGACCGATGTGCCGTTGCGGTCGGGCGCGTCATACGAAATCTCGTCCAGCACGCGTTCCATCACCGTCTGCAGCCGCCGGGCGCCGATATTCTCGACGCTGGCATTGAGGTCGACGGCGATGCCGGCGAGCGAATCGATGGCATCGTCGGTGAAGGTGAGGTCGACGCCCTCGGTCTTCATCAGCGCGATATACTGCTTGATGAGGCTGGCTTCCGTCTCGGTCAGGATGCGGACGAAATCCTCCTTTTCCAGCGCGCGCAGCTCGACGCGGATCGGCAGGCGGCCCTGCAATTCGGGCAGCAGGTCGGACGGCTTCGAGACATGGAACGCACCTGAGGCGATGAACAGGATATGGTCCGTCTTCAACGGCCCGTATTTGGTCGCCACCGTCGTGCCTTCGACCAGCGGCAGCAGGTCACGCTGCACGCCTTCGCGCGAAGGCCCGCCGGAGATGTCGGATCTGGCCGCAATCTTGTCGATCTCGTCGAGGAAGACGATGCCGTCATTTTCCGTCGCGTCGAGCGCCCGGCGCACCACCTCGTCCTGGTCAAGCAGCTTGTCGGACTCGTCGCTGACCAGCAGATCGTAGGATTCCTTCACCGTCGTCTTGCGCGACTTGGTCTTCTTGCCGCCCATCGCCTTCGACAGCATGTCATTGATGTTGAGCACGCCGATATTGGCGCCCGGCATGCCGGGGATCTCGAAGCCAGGCATGCCGCCATTGCCAGTGTCGGCCACTTCGATCTCGATTTCCTTGTCGTCGAGTTCGCCGTCGCGCAGCTTCTTGCGGAAAGAGTCACGCGTCGCCGGGCTCGCGGTCTTGCCGACCAGCGCTTCCAGCACGCGTTCCTCGGCATTGATGTGGGCCCGCGCCTTTACATCCTCGCGCATCTTTTCGCGCACCAGGCCGATGGCGATCTCGACGAGGTCGCGGATGATCTGCTCGACATCGCGGCCGACATAGCCGACTTCGGTGAACTTGGTCGCCTCGACCTTGACGAAAGGCGCACCGGCCAGACGCGCCAGGCGGCGCGAAATCTCGGTCTTGCCGACGCCGGTCGGCCCGATCATCAGGATGTTCTTAGGCATCACCTCTTCGCGCATCTGACCTACCAGCTGCTGGCGGCGCCAGCGGTTGCGCAAGGCGATGGCCACGGCGCGCTTGGCGTCCTTCTGGCCGATGATGAAGCGGTCGAGTTCCGAAACGATTTCGCGGGGAGAAAATGTCGTCATAATCTAAATTCCACTTTGCCACTGCTTGATGGCCTCGAACGGATGCAGCAGCATGATCACGTTGAGTGTCAGATTGTCCCGGATGAGATAGCCAGTACCCAGTTCGAAAAGGATGGCGAGGCTGACGATCACCCATATAGGTAGCCTTCGCGCCATCACAAATCCCAGCACCATGGCCAGTGTGTCGGACACCGAATTGATGATGCTGTCGCCGTAATAATCGAGCGAGATGGTGCCGGCGCGGTAGCGGTCGATGATGAACGGGCTGTTCTCCAGCAATTCCCAGCCGCCCTCGATGAGGACGGCGAAGGCCAGCCGCAAGCCGACCGGCGACCGCGGGAACAGGAACTTCGCCAGCGCGTAGAACAGGAAGCCGTGGATGATGTGCGAGAAGGTGTACCAGTCGGAAATGTGCTGAGAATTCTCCGAACTGTTCACCACGCCATGCCACAGTTTCACATAGCCGCAGGTGCAGATCGGTGTCCGGCCCATGCCATAGAGAGCCCCGGCCTGGAATATGAGCAGGCCAAGGACGAGCAGAAGACCCATGCGCCAGCTGTCTTCATAGGCCGAATAGCCATCGTCCGCGGCTGGTGTGTTCATCTGGTTATTTCCCCTCTTCATCATCGTCGGCATCGATCGCCATCAGCACGACGTCGCCATAGACCGATTGCCTGCGGTCTATGGCCCGGAATCCTGCCTTTTCATAGGCGCGGATGGCCCTGAGATTGGTCGGGTCTGGGTCGATGATGACACGCGGCACGCCTTCCTCGAACAGATCCTCGACGAATTGGCGCACGATTGCCGAGCCGTGGCCGATGCCGAGCAGCTCCGGCCGGCCGATCGATAAATCGATGCCGAGCGTGCCGAACGGCTGGTCGGCATAGGGATGGTCGTCTTCCAGATGCGGGTCGTAGCTCTGCAGATAGGCGATCGGCTTGCCGTCGAGTTCGACGATCAGCGGCTCGACCGAGACCGAGTCGATATGACCGCGAATCTCGGCGATTTCCGTCTCCGGATCGTCCCACCATTGAGCGACATGCGGCTGGGCGAGCCAGCCGGCGATCATCGGCAGGTCCTTTTCAGTCACCGGCCGAAAATCGTAGAGCACCACCTTCTCAGGCGGCATCGAGCGTTTCGATGACGAAATTGTTGTTTGTGTAGACGCAGATGTCGGAGGCGATCTGCATCGCCTTGCGGGCGATCTCCTCGGCGTCCTTGTCGGTGTCCATCAGCGCGCGCGCAGCCGCCAGTGCGTAATTGCCGCCCGAACCGATGGCCATGACACCATGTTCGGGTTCGAGCACGTCGCCGGTGCCGGTCAGCGCCAGCGAGACCGACTTGTCGGCCACCAGCATCATCGCCTCCAGCCGGCGCAGATAGCGGTCGGTGCGCCAGTCCTTGGCCAACTCGACGCAGGCGCGCGTCAGCTGGTCGGGATATTGTTCGAGCTTGGCTTCCAGCCGCTCCAGCAGCGTGAAGGCGTCGGCGGTGGCGCCGGCGAAACCGGCAATCACATTACCGCCCTTGCCGATGCGGCGAACCTTGCGGGCATTGCCCTTCATGATGGTCTGGCCAAGGCTGACCTGGCCGTCGCCGGCGATCACCACCTTGTTGCCCTTGCGCACCGTCACGATGGTCGTGGCGTGCATGGTCAGATTATCAGACATTTATTGGCTCCGATTCGCGCGATCCCAAAAGGCGATTGGCGCGGTACGAGTGATTTTATCGGCCATATGTATGCATGGGACCCATGATTGCAAATCGCCTCTCCGGCAAGGCCGATACCTCTGTGCGAGGCAACTGGCAATCGCCGGATCATGCTGATAGAAGGCATTCGTTTTCAAGCCCGCGAGCGCTTGAAGCCTGTGAACCGGTCACCATGTGAACCGCTGGGACAAGGATAGAGTGATGGCGCCCCGATCCGCCGAAGCCAGCCGCAAGACCAAGGAAACCGACATCTCGGTGTCGGTCCATGTCGACGGCTCGGGCAAATCCGATATCGCCACGGGCGTCGGCTTCTTCGACCATATGCTGGACCAGCTTTCGCGCCACTCGCTGATCGACATGACGGTCAGGGCCAAGGGCGACCTGCACATAGACGACCATCACACGGTCGAGGACACCGGCATCGCGCTTGGCCAGGCCTTGACCAAGGCGCTGGGCGAACGGCGCGGCATCATGCGCTATGCCTCGATCGACCTTGCCATGGACGAGACGCTGACGCGCGCGGCGATCGACGTGTCCGGCCGGCCTTTCCTGGTCTGGAACGTGTCCTTTTCGTCGCCCAAGATCGGCACTTTCGACACCGAACTGGTGCGGGAATTCTTCCAGGCGCTGGCCCAGAATGCCGGCATCACGCTGCATGTCACCAACCATTATGGCGCTAACAACCACCACATCGCCGAAACCTGTTTCAAGGCGGTGGCGCGCGCGCTGCGCGCGGCACTCGAGCCCGACCCGCGCCAGCCGGACGCGGTTCCCTCCACCAAGGGATCGTTGAAGGGATAGGCCATGGCCATTTATGTCGTGATGGAACCGCCCGGCCGCAGTGAGAAGGTCGACACAACGGCCTTTATCCGTGACGGCTTCACCTGGCTCGGCCTGCTGGTGCCGCCGCTGTGGCTCGCCTGGCACCGGCTGTGGATCGAAGCAGGACTTGCTTTCATCGTCATGAGCCTGCTCTCGATGGCTGGCCAGGAACTTGGCCTCGGACTGGCCAGTTCGTTGCTGTCGCTGCTGGTATCGCTCTATGTCGGCCTCGAAGGGCAGGGGTTGCGTATCGCGGCGCTGCGCCGGCGCGGCTGGCATGAATGGGGCGTGGTTCAGGCCGGCAGGCTCGACGATGCCGACATCCGCTATGCGCTGGAGGTCGAGGGGCATGCCGAGGAGACCACTCCCGCGCCGCGCATCGTTCCGGATGCTGCCCTGGCGCGCCCGGCGCAGCCGGGCATGGCGCTGGGCCTGACCCACATACCGGGACGGCGCTGACATGCGGGTAGCAATCATCGACTACGGCTCGGGCAATCTGCGCTCGGCCACCAAGGCCTTTGAGCGCGCCGCGCGCGAAGCCGGCATATCGGCCGAAATCGACCTGACGGCGGATGCCGACCGGGTGCGCAGCGCCGACCGCATCGTCCTGCCGGGCGTCGGCGCCTATGCCGACTGCGCGGCAGGCCTGCGCGCCGTCGACGGCATGTGGGAAGCGGTCGAGGATGTCGCCATCGCCAAGGGCCGGCCCTTCCTTGGCATCTGCGTCGGCATGCAGCTGATGTCGCAGCGCGGCCTGGAAAAGACCGTCACCCATGGCTTTGGCTGGATCTCGGGCGACGTCAAGGAGATCACGCCGGCCGATCCGGCGCTGAAGATCCCGCAGATCGGCTGGAACACGATCGAGCTCAGGCGCCAGCATCCGCTGTTTGCCGGCATCCCGACCGGACCAGCGGGGCTGCACGCCTATTTCGTCCATTCCTACCATCTCGATGCACGCAAGGCGGACGAGGTTCTGGCAGTCGCCGACTATGGTGGCCCGGTGACGGCGACCGTCGCCCGCGACAATCTCGTCGGCACGCAGTTCCATCCCGAAAAGAGCCAGGCGCTGGGGCTGGCGCTGATCACCAATTTCCTCCGTTGGAGGCCATAGACCATGATCCCGAAAAGTGGACACCGGTTTTCGTTGAGGGCGCCTGAATCGTGATCCTTTTCCCTGCCATCGACCTCAAGGACGGCCAATGCGTGCGCCTGAAGCACGGCGATATGGCGACCGCGACCATCTACAATGATGATCCCGCCGCGCAGGCAAAGGCCTTCGAGGATCAGGGCTTCGAATGGCTGCACGTCGTCGACCTCAACGGCGCCTTCCAGGGCCAGAGCGTCAACAGCGCGGCGGTCGGCGCCATCCTCAAGGCGACGAAGAACCCGGTGCAGCTCGGCGGCGGCATCCGCACGCTGGCGCAGATCGAGGACTGGCTCGACCGCGGCCTCGCCCGTGTCATCCTCGGCACGGTGGCGGTGCGCGATCCCGAGCTGGTCAGGCAGGCCTGCAAGGCTTTTCCAGGCAAGGTGGCCGTCGGCATCGACGCTAAGGGCGGCAAGGTGGCGGTCGAGGGTTGGGCTGAGGCGTCGAGCCTCGGCGTCATCGAACTGGCGAGGAAATTCGAGGGCGCCGGCGTCGCCGCCATCATCTACACCGACATCGATCGCGACGGCGTGCTGACCGGCATCAACTGGGACTCAACCATCGGTCTCGCCGACGCCGTCTCGATCCCGGTCATCGCGTCGGGCGGCCTTGCCTCGATCGCCGACATCGTGCGCATGACCATGCCTGACGCGCAGAAGCTCGAAGGCGCCATCTCGGGCCGCGCGCTCTATGACGGCCGCATCGATCCAGCCGAGGCACTGGCGATCCTGCGGGGCCGGTCGGCGGCGGAGGCAAAATCGTGAAAATCACCATTATCCTCGCCTCCTATGACAGCGGCCACTATCACGGCGGCATGGGCCAGGGTCCGGATGCGCTGATATCAGGCGGTCTCGTCGACGCCCTGACTATGGCCGGCCACGACGTCGCGGTCGAGGATATCGGCAGGGTCGGTGCCGAGCAGGAGCGCGAGATCGCCACCGGTTTTGCCGTCTGCAACGCCGTCTCGGGCGAGGTCCGCATTGCCATCGATAGGGGACGGTTCCCCATCGTGCTGGCCGGAAACTGCCTGACATCAGCCGGCGCGGTCGCCGGCGAGGGCGCCGATGCGATCATCTGGGCCGATCAGCATGGCGACCTCAACACGCCCGAGACATCGGTATTTGGCTTTCTCGACGGCATGGCGCTGGCGACCGTGCTTGGCCTGTGCTGGCGCCCGATGGCGTCAGCCATTCCTGGCTTCAAGCCGATCGATCCGTCACGCTGCGTGCTCCTCAACGCCCGTGATCTCGATCCGGCCGAGGAGCAGCTCCTCAACACCTTGCCGGTGATTCGCACCGAATGTGCCGGTGTGGCGCAAGCGACGCAAAAGCTGCAGGCCGTAGGCGCCAAAAGCGTGCACATGCACCTCGATCTCGACGTGCACGACCCCAAGGATCTGCAGGCCAACCGCTATGTCACGTCTGGCGGGCCGAGCCCCGAACAGTTGCGCGACGCCGCCTGTGCAATGGCCCTCGCCATGCCGGTCGTTGGGATCACCGTTTCCGCCTACGATCCGGCTTTCGATGCGCAGGCCGACGTTCCGCCGCAGGTCGGCAAGCTGCTCAACGATCTCATCGCCACGATAGAGGGCCGCTGATGCTGAAAGCCCGCGTCATCCCGTGTCTCGACGTCAAGGACGGCCGTGTCGTCAAGGGCGTCAACTTCGTCGATCTCATCGACGCCGGCGACCCGGTCGAGGCGGCCAAGGCCTATGACGCCGCCGGTGCCG